>NZ_JBFAUM010000001.1:679383-803675 GCF_040679195.1 Actinoallomurus sp. NPDC052308
GGTGGCTCCGGCGCAGGCCTTCAACAGTGCGGTGGCTCCGGCGCAGGCCTTCAACAGTGCGGTGGCTCCGGCGCAGGCCTTCAACAGTGCGGTGGCTCCGGCGCAGGCCTTCAACAGTGCGGTGGCCCCGGCCTGACGCCTTCATATATCCATGGCTCCGCTTCTCCCGTAGGAGACGGTGGGACGATGTTGGGCTGATGAATTGATCCGGACGGTGGCGGACCATCGTCCGGATCCTCGGCCGCCTTTTGTTTGGAGCGAAACGTGACGGTTGATCCGGTGGATCTGCTGCGGCGATTTGAATGGCCCGACGGGGTCCTGCGGGTGGACGAACTCGAAGCCGCGGGCTGGCGGCCGGTGCCGTTCCAGAGTTTTGTGCTCAAGGTGCACAGCAGGTGCAATCTGTCGTGCGACTACTGCTATATCTACGAGATGGCCGACCAGTCCTGGCGGAACAGTTCGAAGGTCATGAGCGACGCCGTCATCGATCGTACTGCTGCCCGTATCGGCGAGCACGCCCGTACACACGGCCTGACGACGATCGACGTGGTACTGCACGGTGGTGAGCCTCTGCTCGCCGGCGCCGACGTACTGGGCCAAGTCGTTACAGCAGTACGTCGTGAGCTTCCTCTGTCGACGCAGCCGCAGTTCATAGTTCAGACCAACGGCATACTTCTGGACGATTCAATGCTCGACGTGCTTTCCGCGCACGACATCAATGTCGGTGTCAGTATCGATGGTAACGCCGAGGCGAATGACCGCCATCGCCGTTACGCCGATGGTCGTGGCAGCCATGAAGCCGTCCTCCGTGGTCTCAACGCACTCCGTGCCCCTTCCTACCGTCGCCTGTATTCGGGCCTGCTGTGCACGGTCGACCTCGCCAACGACCCGGTCGAGACTTACCGCTCGTTGGTGAGTCATGAGCCGCCGATGATGGATTTCCTGCTGCCCCATGGCAACTGGACGACCCCGCCCCCGGGGCGCGACGACGATCCGAGCCGTACGCCCTACGGGGACTGGTTGGTCGCGGCTTTCGACACGTGGTACGGCGAGACGACGCGGAAGACATCAGTACGGCTCTTCGAGGACGCCCTGAACCTGCTGTTCGGCGGCCACAGCACTTCCGAGCAGATCGGTATCGCGCCCGCCGGTGTGGTCGTGGTCGATACGGACGGCTACGTGGAGCAGGTCGACACTCTGAAGTCGGCCTACGACGGCGCCCCGGCCACCGGCTTCTCCGTACGCGACGCTCCGTTCGACGCGGCACTGCGTCACCCTTCGGTTGCGGCTCGTCAGTTGGGTATCCAGGGGCTGTGTGACGCCTGCCGCTCATGTCCTGAGAGAGACGTCTGCGGTGGTGGCTATTACACCCACAGGTACCGGGCGGGTAACGGGTTCCTCAACCCGACCGTGTACTGCGCGGACATGCTGCGTTTCGTGTCACATGTGCGCGGCAGGGTCAGTGCGGACATCGCGGCGTTGAAAGACGCGACGGCCTAGCTAGTCCGTGGGCGGGAGGAAGCGCGGCGGGTTCTCGGTGCCGGGAGCGCCGCCGAGCCACTCCGGGACCGGCATGGGGCCGCCGCCGTAGGACGGGGGCGCGGGAGGCGGCCCGCCCACCGGGACGAAGGCCGGGCCGCCGGGCCGCCCCGGGCCGGGCGGAACGCTCACGGCGAGCGGCAGCCCGCGCCGGGCGATCGCGGCCCGCCGGGCGGCGCGTTCGGCCAGCCGGCGTTCCTCGCGGTGCCGGCGCTCGGCGAGCACGGCGGACAGGTAGATCTCCGGCCGGAATCCCTGCGGCGGCGGAGGGCTGACGTACGTCAGGACCTCCTCCATGAGCCGCCGGCCCATCTCGTCCCGGACGAGGGGCGCGAGCTCCCAGAAGCGCGTGAGGTACTGCCGTGCCGCGAGGGCGGTGGTATCCGGCAGCCGGGACAGCTCCAGGGACGCCGCCCACGGCGCGAGCTGCGGCGGCATGATCGCCACGGGCCCGAACATGACGTTCACCGGCACCCGATCCTGGATGACGATCGTGCCCGCGAAGATGTCGCCGAGCCGCTTCCCACGCCGGCTCACCAGTGACGAGATCAGCGCCGGCGAGCCGAACAGCATCCAGAACTCGAGGAACCCGGCCAGCGCCCGCACCAGTGCCTGACGGAAGCGCTCCGGCCCGCCGTCGTCCGCCACGACCCGCAGCCCGAGGGCGAGCTTGCCGAGCGTACGGCCCCGCGTCAGCGTCTCGGTGATCGTCGGATAGCCGACCAGCACGCCGACCATCGTGATGAGCGTCAGGCCGACCGTCACCGCGGAGTCCGATATGTGGGCCGACATGCTGACGAAGATCAGGCAGAAGTAGAGCGCCATGAACTGCAGCAGCACGTCGATGAACAGGGCCAGCGCGCGGCTGGCCAGCCGCGCGACCCGGATGTCGAGTGCGACGGCCTCACCGGTGACGAGTTCGACGGGCACGCTGCCCCTTCCGATCGCGGATCCGTGCAAACCTGGAATCTCCAGTGAACGGTAGTCTGCCGGGTTGTGGACGTCGACGCCTTCGTGGCCGCGCACAACGCCGAATGGCGGCGCCTCGAGCAGCTCGTCAACCGCGGCACCCGCAAGCTGAGCGGCGCGGAGATCGACGAGCTGGTCGAGCTCTACCAGCGGGCGGCCACCCACCTGTCGGTGGTGCGGTCCAGTTCGCCGGAGCCCGCACTGGTCGGGCGGCTCTCCGGGCTGGTCGCGCGGGGCCGGGCGGCGGTCACCGGCGCGCAGGCGCCCATGTGGCGGGACGCCACGCGCTTCCTCACCGTGTCCTTCCCGGTGACGGCCTACCGGATGCGCTGGTGGTGGCTGGGGTCGGCGGTGCTGTCGACCCTCGTCTCCGTGGTGCTGGCGGTGTGGGTCGCGCAGAACCCGCAGGTGCAGACGTCGCTGCTGTCCCCGCAGGAGATCAAGCAGCTCGTCGACCACGACTTCGCCGACTACTACACCGAGCACGCCGCGGGGGCGTTCGCGTTCCACGTGTGGATCAACAACGTCTGGGTGTCCGCCGAGTCACTGATCTTCGGCATCCTGCTCGGAATCCCGACGATCCTCGCCCTGTTCGCCAACCAGCTCAATCTGGGCGTCTCCGCCGGCCTGATGTTCGCCCACGGCAAGGGCGCGATCTTCTTCGGCCTGATCCTGCCGCACGGCCTGCTGGAGCTGACGGCCGTGTACCTCGCGGCGGCCGCGGGCCTGCGGCTCGGCTGGACGATCATCGACCCGGGTCCGCGCAAGAGGGGGCAGGCGCTCGCCGAGGAGGGCCGGGCGGCGATGAGCATCGCCCTCGGCCTGATCGGCGTGCTCGCCGTCTCCGGCGCGATCGAGGGGTTCATCACCGGCCACGTGCCGGTGACCTGGCTGCGCATCGCCATCGGCGTCCTCGCCGAGGCCGCGTTCCTGACGTACGTCATCGTCTTCGGCCGCCGCGCCGCCCGGGAGGGCGAGACCGGCGACGCGGAACTGGTGCCGGACTCCGCCCCCGTCGCCGCCTGAGCCGAGACCACTGTGCCGAGGATTTCGGTCGTGTGAGCGACAGAAATCCTCGGCCGCGATTGAAGTGCGTCCGCTCCGTCGCTCAGCTCAACGCGTCGAGGTCGATGGCGACGGGGAAGGGTTGGTCGGTCTTCAGGACGCCGGTGTGGGCACCAGAAGAGGCGTAGCTCCGCGTCGTCGCATTCAGGATGTGAGTATAAGTGATCAGCCCGGAATTCTGTTGCTCAACGCGCCAATAATGAGGAATGCCGACTACGGCATATTCGGCCGGTTTGTCCAGGCGGTCGGCGCTGACGCTGCCCTTGCTCATGATTTCCACCACCAGGAGGACCTGGTGAGGGTGGACCGGGAGCACGTCCGGATCGCCATCGAACACCAGCACATCGGGCCGTCGGTTATGGAGCGGGACGTCCGCGAGGCGTAGGTCGACGTCCGTGGTCACCTGCCAGGGAGCCGGCGCGGCGGCCTCGAGCGCGTTGGCGAACAGGCGCGCGATGCGGTTATGCCGCGGAGTCGCGGAGGGCGACACGATGATGCTCCCATCAACGATCTCGATGCGCCGACAAATCTCTTCGGGCATCCGATCGTATTCCTCCGCCGTGACACCTTCCTCCGGAAGGCTCAACATCCATTCCGGCAAAGCCGCCATAATGGCCCTCCTGTTAACAGGGTCGCTCTCCCCGCTTCTCACATCTTAGGAGCATCGCCGTTGACGGGGCGATCCTCTGCCGAGCGCCTGGCGTGATCAGAGGCGGCCGGCGGCCTTCAGGGAGAGGTAGGCGTCGGCCAGGGCGGGGGCGATCTCGTCCGGGGGCGCGTCGACGACCTCGACGCCGTACTTGCGGAGTTCGACGGTGACGCGGCGGCGCTCGGCGCGGGCGCGCTCGGCCGCGGCGGCGTCGTAGAGGGCCGCCGCGTCGCCGCGGGCCGCCACCATCTCGGTCACCCGCGGGTCGCTCACCGCCGCGATGAGGACGAGGTGCTTGGCCGTCAGCTGGGGGAGCAGCGGCAGCAGGCCCTCCTCGATCGCGGTCGCGTTGAGGTCGGTCAGCAGCACCACCAGGCACCGCTGCCGGACCCGGGACAGCAGCGCCGAGATCATGCCCGCCGCGTCCGCCTCGATCAGCTCCGGCTCCAGCGGCGCCATCGCCCGCACCATCGAGGTCAGCACCTCGGTACGGGCGGCGCCCTCCACCCGGGCGCGGACCCTCCGGTCGTAGGCCAGCAGGTCGACGCGGTCGCCCGCGCGGGAGGCCAGCGCTCCGAGCAGCAGCGCGGCGTCCATCGAGCAGTCCAGGCGCGGGATGTCGCCGACGCGACCGGCGGCCGTACGGCCGGTGTCGAGCACGAGGTAGATGCGCCGGTCCCG
Source organism: Actinoallomurus sp. NPDC052308 (assembly GCF_040679195.1). Lineage (NCBI taxonomy): Bacteria > Bacillati > Actinomycetota > Actinomycetes > Streptosporangiales > Thermomonosporaceae > Actinoallomurus > Actinoallomurus sp. NPDC052308. Next base: position 684,287 of record NZ_JBFAUM010000001.1, read on the forward strand.
CTCGGGCCGCCAGGTGCGGACGACGACGTCGCTGCGGCGTGCCGTCGCCCGCCAGTCGATCGAGCGCACGTCGTCGCCGTCGACGTACTCCCGCAGCGAGTCGAACTCGGTGCCCTGGCCACGGATCAACGCGACGTGCTGCCCGGTGAGCTCCCGCAGCCGCGCGAGCTTCGCGGGCAGGTGACGCCGGGACGGGAAGGCCGGCAGGACCCGTACCGTCCACGGCGCGGCGCGGTTCAGCTGGCGGGCCGCCAGCCCCAGCGGGCCGTACGAGCGGACGGTGACCGCGACGGCGGCGCGGTCGCCCCGGCGGGTCGGCACGAGGCGGGTCTCGACGCGGCGCCGCTCGCCGGACGGGATCGTCACGGTCGCCGTACGGGGCGAGGCGCCCGCACTGGGCGGCCAGGCGTCCCGCAGGCGGGCCCGCAGTCGCCGGGGGCCGGGGTTCTCCACGATCAGGGAGACGGTGGCCTCCTCACCGAGGCGGACGTTGGTGTCGCCGGAACGGTGCAGGCGCAGCCGGCGGACGTTGCCCGCCAGCACCAGGTCGGCCACGACGAGCGCGACGATCACGCCGTCGACGGCGAGCAGCGTCCACCAGCTCGGTACGAGCACGAGGACGACCGCCGCGAGGACGGTCAGCAGCCCCGTACGCCCGGTCAGCGCCATGCCCGGCTCCCGCTCATCGGGGAGCGGGGACGGTGGTGAGGATGCCCTCGAGCACGCCGTCCGTGGTCGCGCCCTCGAGCTCCGCCTCGGGCCGCAGCTGCACGCGGTGCCGCAGCGTGGGCCGGGCGAGCGCCTTCACGTCGTCGGGCCGTACGTAGTCGCGGCCGGACAGCCACGCCCAGGCCCGCGCCGTCGCCAGCAGCGCCGTGGCGCCGCGCGGCGACACGCCGAGCTGCAGGGACGGCGACTGGCGGGTGGCACGGCACAGGTCGACGATGTAGCCGCTGACCTTCGGGTCGACGTGGACCCGCCGCACGGCCTCCCGGCCGGCGGCCAGGTCGGCCGGGCCGGCGACGGGGGTGACGCCGGCCGCGCCGAGGTCGCGCGGGTCGAACCCGGACGCGTGGCGCTGCAGGACCGAGATCTCGTCCTCGCGGGAGGGGACCGGGACGTTCAGCTTCACCAGGAACCGGTCGAGCTGGGCCTCCGGCAGCGGGTAGGTCCCCTCGTACTCGACGGGGTTCTGGGTGGCGCAGACGACGAACGGGTCGGGCAGCGGGCGGGCCTCGCCCTCCACCGACACCTGGCGCTCCTCCATCGACTCGAGCAGGGACGCCTGGGTCTTCGGCGGCGTCCGGTTGATCTCGTCGGCGAGCAGCAGGTTCGTGAAGACCGGCCCCTCCCGGAACTCGAACTCCGACGTGCGGTTGTCATAGATGAGGGAGCCGGTGACGTCGCCCGGCATGAGGTCGGGGGTGAACTGCACCCGCTTGAAATCGAGCTTCAGGGCCTGGGCGAGGGTGCGGATCAGGAGCGTCTTGGCGACGCCGGGCACGCCCTCGAGCAGGACGTGGCCCCGGCACAGCAGGGCGATGACCAGGCCGGTCACGACGGAGTCCTGGCCGACGACCGCCTTGGCGACCTCTCCGCGCAGTGCCGTCAGCGCGGTACGGGCGTCCTCGCCCGCGAGGTCGTGTGGAGTTTCCGTCAAGAGTTGCGAACCAGCCTTTCCAGGTCGTCGAGGACGCCCGCGAGGCTTACCAGCCCGGCGTCGTCCACTGGGGGAGGACCGTACAGGGCGGCGCCGACCATGGCCTGTTCCCGGCCGGTGTGCGCCGCGACCGCGGCGACGATCTCGGCGGCCATCGCGGGGTCGGAGGCCGCGCTGCGCGGCATGCCGAGCAGCGCGGTGAGGCGTTCGAGCGCGCCGGCGCGCAGCGCCTCCGCCGCCCGGTCGGCGGCCCGGCGGGAGCGGTACAGGCGGGCCCGGCCCTCGACGGTCTCCGCGGAGCGCACGACGACCGGGAGCGGCTCGACGACGACCGGGCCGAGGCGCCGGGACCGCCACAGCGCCACCAGGACCACGGCGATCACGACCTGCAGCAGGCCGAGCCGGACGCCGAACGGGACGAGTTCGAAGAACGACTTGTGCCCGCCGCTCCCCGGCGCCGGCAGGTCCGGCATCAGCCAGACGGCGCCGCTCCGGGACCCGATGAGGTTCATGGCCAGGGCGGCGTTGCCGTGTTCGGCGAGGTGCTCGTTCGTGAGCAGGCGGGACGAGCCGAGGACGGTGACGGTCGCGCCGGCCACCGGCAGCTGCACCAGCCCCGCCTCGTCGCCGGAGAGGTAGCACTTCGTGGCCTCGCCGGGCGCCGTGTAGGTGGTCGCGCCGAGGAAGTCGGCGTTCCCGGCGTACGCGGCGGCGGGCAGGGTGCAGTCGGGCTCGGGGGTGCCCCACGCGGCCCCGCCCGCCTCGACGCCCGGGGCCAGCGCGTTCAGCGTCTCGCTGGACGGAGTGACCAGGAGGCGGTCGCCGGGCGCGCCGCGGAGGGCGGTCAGATCGGCGGCGACGAGGCGTTCGGAGCGGACGACGACGAGGACGGCGTCGGGCTGGGCGCGCAGGCGCTCGGCGGCGTCGGCGGCCGTGTGCACGACGGTCACGGGCGTGCCGTGCTGCCGGGTGATCTCCGCGAGGGCGCGGGCGCCCTGCTGTCCGGGCGAGTCCGGGTCGAGGGTCTCCGAGCCGGTGCGCGGGCGCATCAGGGCGAGCAGCACACCGAGGACCAGCAGGGCGAGCACCGCGACGAGGATGCCGCGGGACCGCTGCCAGCGACGCCGCGCGACCTGCCCGGCGGTGGCCGGCTCACCGACCGGCGGAGCCTGCAGAGTCGTCATGGGCCCTCCTTCGTCGGAGGTGCGACCAGGTCGCTGTGCTTGTCGATTCCCTCGCCGCGCTCGGTCATGAGGACGCTCCGAGCGGGACGGGGCGGGCGCCGCGGAGCCGGTCGTCGAGGTCGACGAGCGCCCGGTAGCCGTCCGCGTCGCCGTCCCGGCCGCCGTACCAGACGTCGTCGAACAGCCGTACGCCGGAGGCGAGGGCGTCGGCGTGGTCGGGCAGCGCCGTCCCCGCCTCGGCGGCCAGTTCGTCGGCGGTCCGGCCGGGCCGGGGCGGGACGATCGTCCGCTCCTCGAGGTCGCGGGCGATGGCGCGGAGGCGTTCGCGGATGGCCTCGGGCCACTCGCCGGCGGCGGCGTGGCGTTCGGCCGTGGCCCGGTGGTCCTCGGCCGTGGCGACCGACTCGCCGAGCAGGGACCGGGGCCCGGCGGCGTTGCGGCGCACGCTGCCGATCCGCCACCAGACGGCGGCGACCACCAGCGCGAAGATGAGCACCAGGACGAGGTAGCCGAGCCAGCCGCCGCCGGTTCCGCCGCCTCCGATGTCGTTCACGCGGTGGTACAGGGCGTTGAGCCAGTCACCGATCTTGTTCAGGATGCGCTCGAAGAACGAGGGATCGTCCTGGTGGTACATCCGCTTCTCGAGCTCGCGGCGGGCCAGCTCACGCGCGGGATCGCGGGCGATCGGCGGACCGCCTCCGTAGCGGATCACCGGCGTCATCGCTGCCACCCCGGAGGCGGCGGAGGCGGGGGCGGAGGCGCCACGAAGGACGGGCGCGGCGTCTTCGGCTGGGGACCCGACCCGGCGGCCGTGAGCGGGCCGGGCAGCCAGGCGGCGAGCGGGTCGTCCGACGGCTCGAGCTGCGACTCCAGATCGAACGCCTCGCGCCGCATGCGCCGGTCGGCGTAGATCAGCGTGATCACTCCGGCGTTGAACGGATTGACGAGAGTACCGGCGATGACGCGGCCCACCCCGCCGACCGCGATGGCGGCCACGAGCAGCCAGCCGTGCGGATCCTTGTCGAAGACGAGGATGATCTGCTGCGCGACAGCGAACGGCACGGGCAGCACCAGGAACTCGACGAAGAACGTGATGACCAGCGCCAGGGTGAGCACGCCCATCATCCGCCACCAGCGGCCGCGCACGATCTCCGCCGAGCGGCGGAGGGCGGCACGGACGCCCCGGCGCTCGAGGACGGCGATGGGGGTGGCGAGGGCGAACCAGACGTAGCCGACGACCATCAGCGCCAGCGCCAGCGGTACGCCGAGGACGGCCGTGAGCGCCTGCAGGCCCGTGGGGGCGTGGGCGAGGAGCGACACGACGAGCGGGGTGAGGGGGAGCGCGATGGCGAGGAGCACGATCGCGAGGACGGCCGTCGCGGTGCCGATGAGGCGGCCCTTGACGGCGCGCGCGTCACGGCAGGCCTGCCCGAACGAGGTGGCACGGCCCAGCAGCGTGCGCCCCATGACCGGGGCGAGGAGCCCGCTGAGCAGCAGCACGACGTACGCGGTGAGGAACAGCCCGACGACGGACGTCATGGACGCCGGCCCGAGGGTGCGGACGAGGTCCGCGGGGCTGTCGACGTTGGTGTGGAGCCTGCCGCCGAGCGCGATGAACTGCAGGACCGTGACGACCACCTGGACGATCCCGGTGAGGATCGCCGACAGGCCGAGCGCGGCGCGCGGGCTGCGGCGGACGTAGGTGATCGCCCCGTCGAGGAGCTCGGAGACGCCGAGCGGCCGCAGCGGGATCTCCGTCTCGAGGACGTCGTCCGCGGCGGCGGGGGGAGCCGGCGGCGGCGCCACCGAGTCGGCGGTGTCGGTTTCGGGCATGGCGGAGCCCGGAGACGCCCAAGCTCCTGCGTCGGTCATCGCCTGCTCCCCGCCCGCCGTTACCCGGCCAATCCTGCCATGCGGCGAGAGTACGGGTGATCGACCGCCGCCGTCCGCTCGATCCGGTGACCGTCCGCCCGTGGTGAGGCAGACTGAGGGACATGGACGTGTTGCGGTGGATCGACCCGCCCGATGGGCCCGCGCTGCTGCTGCTGGACCAGACCCGGCTGCCGGGGGAGGAGACCGTCCTGGTCTGCCGGGACGTCCCCGCGATCGTCGCGGCGATCAAGGACCTCGCCGTCCGCGGGGCCCCGCTGCTCGGGATCGCCGCCGGGTACGGCGTCGCGCTGGCCGCCGCGCTCGGCGAGGACGTCGCGGCTGCGGCGCGTGCCCTCGCCGGCGCCCGGCCCACCGCGGTCAACCTCGCCAGGGGCGCCGAGCGGGTCCTACGGGCCCACGAGGAGGGGCGTTCGGCACTGTCCGAGGCGCACGCGATCGCGGCCGAGGAGGCGGAGGCCTCGGCGCGGATGGCCACGCACGGCCTGGAGCTGGTCCCGGACGGCGGCCGGGTCCTCACGCACTGCAACACCGGGGCCCTCGCGGCGGGCGGTGACGGCACCGCGCTGGGCGTCGTGCTCGCCGCGCACCGCGCCGGGCGGCTCAAGATGCTGTGGGTCGACGAGACCCGCCCCCTCCTGCAGGGCGCCCGGCTGACGGCGTACGAGGCGGCGCGGCACGGGATGCCGCACACCTTGCTGCCGGACGGCGCGGCCGCCTCCCTGTTCGCCGCCGGGGAGGTCGACCTGGTCGTGCTGGGCGCCGACCGCATCGCCCGGGACGGCAGTGTGGCCAACAAGGTCGGGACGTACTCCCTCGCGGTGCTGGCCCGCCACCACGGCGTGCCGTTCGTGGTGGTCGCGCCGACGAGTACCGTCGACCTGACCGCGCGAACGGGCGCCGATATCCCGATCGAACTACGTGATCCGGGAGAAGTCACCACGATTGCCGGACAACCTACGGCGCCGTTCGGGAGTCCTGTCTACAATCCGGCCTTTGATGTGACTCCGGGCGACCTGGTGACCGCCATCGTCACCGAGCGTGGGGTCATCTCGCCGGTGAACGAAGGTACGCTGGCTGCTCTGGGCGACCGCCTCCGATAACGCGACGATGAGGGCTCATGAAGGGACGCGTGCTGGTCGTCGATGACGACCTGGCTCTGGCCGAGATGCTCGGCATCGTGCTCCGCGGCGAAGGCTTCGAGCCGTCGTTCGTGCACGACGGTGACAAGGCGCTCGAGGCCTTCCGGGAGACCCGGCCCGACCTCGTGCTGCTTGACCTGATGCTCCCCGGCATCGACGGGATCGACGTCTGCCGTCAGATCCGCGCCGAGTCCGGCGTGCCGATCGTGATGCTGACCGCCAAGAGCGACACGGTCGACGTCGTTCTCGGCCTCGAATCCGGCGCCGACGACTACATCGTCAAGCCGTTCAAGCCGAAGGAGCTGGTGGCGCGGGTCCGTGCCCGGCTCCGCCGGACCGACGACCCGACGCCGGAGCTGCTGCAGATCGGCGACATCTCGATCGACGTGGCGGGCCACTCGGTGAAGCGGGCGGACCGGCACATTCCGCTGACGCCGCTGGAGTTCGACCTGCTGGTCGCGCTGGCCCGCAAGCCGCGCCAGGTCTTCACCCGCGAGGTGCTGCTCGAGCAGGTGTGGGGCTACCGCCACGCCGCCGACACCCGGTTGGTGAACGTCCACGTGCAGCGGCTGCGCGCCAAGATCGAGAAGGATCCCGAGCATCCGGAGATCGTCGTGACCGTGCGCGGCGTCGGTTACAAGGCGGGGCCGGCATAGCGGCCTCCCGACTCCCCCCGATCAGTCCATGAACAGATGGCCGACGCTGCCGTCGGCGGCCCGCCGTGGCCTGCGCCCGATCCGCCGTTACGCCCGCGCGGTGGTGCGCCGGGCGTACGTCGGCTGGCGGCGGTCGCTGCAGGCCCGCGTCGTGACGACCACCCTCCTCGTGTCCGGTCTCGTCGTCGCGGTGCTCGGCGTCTTCCTGATGCAGCAGATCACCAGCGCGCTGCTGGAGGCCAAGGAGCGGGCGGCGCTGCTCCAGCTGGACGAGGGCGTGGGCGTGGCCCAGGGCAGGCTGGCCAGCGCCGGCACGGACGACTCCGACGACACGAAGAGCACGCTCAACGGGATCGTCACCACGCTCGCCCACCGGAGCGGGCCGGCCGGCCTGTACGAGGTGATCATCCTCGACCGGGACGACCCCGGCAGCGTCGGGTTCAGCTCCAACTGGATCCGGCTGAAGAGCGTCCCGACGGTGCTGATGCAGCAGGTCGAGTCCTCCGACGGGAGCGCTCCGTACCGCACCTACGGCACGCTGACGTACGACGACGGCTCGTCCAAGCCGGGCCTGATCGTCGGCAAGAAGGTCAGCCGGTACCAGCTGTACTACCTGTTCCCGCTGACGCAGGAGCGGCAGAGCCTGGAGGTCGTTCAGCAGACCATCCTCGGCGTCGGCGCGGCGCTCGTCCTGCTCCTCGCCGCGATCGCCTCGATCGTCACGCGCCAGGTGGTCATTCCGGTGCGGATGGCGGCCCAGGCGGCCGAGCGGCTGGCGGCCGGGCGCCTCGAGGAGCGGATGAAGGCGCGCGGCGAAGACGACCTGGCCCGGCTCGCGACCTCCTTCAACGACATGGCCGCGAACCTGCAGGAGAAGATCGTCCAGCTGCAGGAGCTGTCGCAGGTGCAGCGCCAGTTCGTCTCCGACGTCTCTCATGAGCTGCGCACCCCGCTGACCACGGTCCGGATGGCGGCCGAGGTGCTGTACGAGTCGCGGGAGGACTTCGACCCGATGGCCGCCCGCTCCGCCGAACTGCTGCAGAGCCAGCTCGAACGCTTCGACGGGCTGCTGGCCGACCTGCTGGAGATCAGCCGGTACGACGCCGGCGCCGCGACCCTCGACATCGAGCCGATGGACGTCCGCGAGCTGGTGCTGCGGTCGGTCGGCTACGCCGAGGACCTGGCCGAGCGCAAGGGCAGCAAGATCATCCAGCAGCTCCCGGGCGAGGCGACCATGGCCGAGGTCGACCGCCGCCGCGTCGAGCGCATCCTGCGCAACCTGCTGGTCAACGCGGTCGAGCACGGCGAGGGCAAGGACATCGTCATCAGCGTCGCCGCCGACCGGGACGCCGTCGCGATCGCCGTCCGCGACCACGGCTGCGGCCTGCGGCCCGGTGAGTCGAACATGGTCTTCGACCGGTTCTGGCGCGCCGACCCGGCGCGCGCCCGTACGACGGGCGGCACCGGCCTGGGGCTGTCGATCTCGATGGAGGACGCCCAGTTGCACGGCGGCTGGCTGCAGGCGTGGGGCGAGCCGGGCCAGGGGTCGCAGTTCCGGCTGTCGCTGCCCCGGGTGGCGGGGACGGAGCTGCGCGGGTCGCCGCTGCCGCTGGTGCCGCCCGAGATCGAACTGCAGCGGGCGCCGTACGCCGAACTGGAACTGGAGGCGGACGCATGAGGCCCCGGCTCGTGACGGCCGCCCTCATGGCCCTGCTGGCGCTCCTGGCGACCGGCTGTGTCGGCGTCCCGCAGGGCGGCCGGGTGCTCCGCGGGAACGCCGGAGGCACCGAGCAGCCGGTCGACGACCCGTACGTCCGCATCATCCCGGTCGGGCCGGAACGCGACTGGCCCCCCATCTCGATCGTCGAAGGCTTCCGCACCGCCTCCTCCAGCTTCGACGGGCCGAACGGCGATCACCAGGTCGCCCGGTCCTACCTCGCCTGCCCGTCCTGCTGGCGGCCGGGCGTCGCGGCGATCGTCTACGACAAGCTCGACCCTCCGACGTACGAGCCGAACGGCCCCACCCAGGCGACGGTCACCCTGCAGGGCAGCCAGCTCGGCCGGATCGGCGCCGACGGGCAGTACATCGCGGACGCCGTCGATTTCAAAGAGGTGTTCCACCTGCGCCGGGACGCCCAGCGGCAGTGGCGCATCACCGAACCCCTCCCGCCCGAAGGGCTCCTGCTCAGCCGGGACGACGTCACTCGCGCCTTCCGGACCCTGGACCTGTACTTCTTCGCGCCCGACTCCCAGACGCTCGTGCCGAACCCGGTGTTCATCCCGCTCGTGAGCCGGTCCTGGCTCCCCACACAGCTGGTGAAGCAGCTGATCAGCGGGCCCACGACCTGGCTCAAGAGCGCCCTCGTACGCTCGACGTTCCCGGCCGGCACCGGCCTGCGCCGGCTGCAGATCAGCGGGGGCGTGGCCACGGTCGACCTGACCCGCCAGGCCCGCGCCGGCGACCTGCGCGGCATGTCGATCCAGCTGATCTGGACGCTCCGGCAACTCCGCGAGGTCCAGCGGATGCAGCTGAAGATCGACGGCAAGCCGGTCCAAGTGCCCGGCATCAGTGGAAGGCTGCAGTCGATCCACGACTGGGACGCCTACAACCCCAACGGCAGCGGTGAACCACAGCAGGCCTACGTCCGGCTCGTCGACGGACGCCTGGGCCGCCTGGACGGCGACCGGGCGCAGTCCATGCCGCTCAAGCTCCAGGTCGGCCATCCCGCGATCTCCTACGACCACCGGCAGGTCGCCTCCCTGAACGCGGCGGCGAACACGGTCACCGTCACGGACCTGATCGGCGGTTCCGTCCGCGCGACGATGCGGGCCACCTCGAAGGGCGGCAGATTCACCCCGCCGTCCTGGGACGCGCGCGGGAACGTCTGGGTGGTCGAGTCGACCGCGAACGGCTCCCGCCTCTGGATCATCGAGGGCGGCACCCGGCCCGTCGCGGTGGACGGCTGGGCGCTCGTCCAGTACCCCGCCAAGGCGCTGCGCGTCTCCCGGGACGGCACCCGCGCCGCGGTCATCGTCAAGGCGGACAACCGCTGGCAGGTCCAGCTCGGCCGGATCGACCGTGCTCCGTCCGGCGGACTGCAGGCGGAGGGGTTCATCTCGATCAGCTCGGAGCTGCAGAGCGCCATCGACCTGGCGTGGAGCACCACCGACCATCTCGCCGTCATCGGCATGACGAACGGGAACCCGTCGCCGTCGCTGTTCGACGTCCCGGTGAGCGGCGCCCCGATCCAGCCCATGATCGGCCCCGGCGGGGAGATGACCACGGTCACGGCCTCGCCCGGCTCGCCGCTGCTGGTCACCCAGCGCGTCTCCCCGGGCGACAAGACCCTGAACGTCTGCCGGCTCAGCGACCGGTACGACGACTGGAAGTGCGTCAACGGCACGTCCGACCCCGCCTACCCCGGCTAGCGCCGTAGCGCGCCCACCGGCCGCAGGCGGGCGCGGGCGTCGTCCACAGGGCGCGGGCGTCGTCCACAGGGCGCGGGCGGGGCTGGCGGGCCGGGGTCGCGCACCGGCAGGCTACGGCCGTGGGACTCCTCGGCGCCGCCCTCGACCTCGTGCTGCCCCAGCGGTGCGCCGGCTGCGGCCGGGCCGACGGTCTCCTGTGCTCCGCCTGCGCCGCCCTGCTGCGGGGTCCGGCGGAGGTCCGCCCGCCCCGGCCCACACCGCCCGGCCTGCCGCGGCCCTGGTCCGTCGCCGCCTACACCGGCGCGGTCCGGCAGCTGATCGTGGCGCACAAGGAGCGCGGGCGTACCGGCCTGGCCCGGCCCCTCGGCTCCTGCCTCGCCACGGCCGTCCTGGCGGCCGTAGAGGACGCCGCGGACGCAGCGGACGCCATGGGCCCTGTCCTGCTCGTCCCGGTGCCCTCCTCGCGGGCGTCGGTACGCCGCCGGGGGCACGATCCGACGCTCCGCATCGCGCTGGCCGCCGCCCGCGAGGCCACCCGGCAGGGCGCGGCGGTGTCGGTCGCGCGGGTGCTCGTGCACCGGCGGCGGGTCGCGGACCAGTCCGGGCTCACGGCGGCGGATCGGGCCGCCAACCTCGCGGGCGCGCTCACGGTGCGGCGCGACGTACGGGGCACGCTCGTGATCGTGGTCGACGACGTGATCACCACCGGGGCGACGCTCGCCGAGGCCGCCCGCGCCCTGCGGTCGGGCGGCGCGCGGGTCCGGGCGGCCGCGGTCGTGGCCGCGACACGCCGGTACGGCGACGACGCGGGACGGGGTGAGATCGGTCACTATATGTAGCCGATTACCGGCCGGCCCTCTTCGCGCGGCAGGGATCCGCAGGAGATCACCGTCGGCGTCCCGTTCGGCCCGAAACGCGATGTCCCGGGCGTTGCGGCGGTCCGCGAGGCCCATGCGGGCGCGCGTTTCGCCCCGTCGGCGGCGGATGGCCGCATCGTTCCGACCGCCGAACGGGAGGGCCGAAACGGCGTCCGTTCATGACTATCCGTGGTTTTCTCCGTCACACCCCCCTGACATTCGCCCGGAGAGGGGTTAGCGTTCCTCACATGACACCCGCCCGGGTCCGTGGTTGCGCCGAGCCTCTACCGGCCCGGCAAGCCGATGCCAGCCGCAGGCGAAACGGCCCACGTAAGGCGACTTTTCGTCGACCGATCACGGTGCGGCTTAGAGGTAAGTCCTGCCTCGCCGGAGGATCAGATGTCCTCCGGACCGGGAGAAGGGGAGTAGTGGCGAGAGCGCCGCGAGACCCTCAGCAGGCGGATGTGGGGACGAAGACCAGGTCGGCCGGGCGGGTGTTGTCCCCTAGGGATCCGGCGACCCACGACCGGATCCGAACAACCTACCGAGCCCGGCGTTCCCGTCGCTGACAGGTCAGCGACCGGGGAGGAGGGGGGTCCCCCGTGGAAATCATCGTCAAAGGTCGCCACACGGATGTGAGCGACCGCTTCCGCCGTCACGTGGACAGCAAGATCGCGAAAGTCGAGAAGCTGGACCCGAAGGTCATGCGGATCGACGTCGAAGTCTCCCAAGAACGCAATCCCCGCCAGTCGTCCCGCCGAGAGCGCGTCGAGCTCACCATCCACTCGCGCGGGCCGGTGATCCGGGCCGAGGCCGCCGCGGACGATCGGATCGCGGCGCTCGACATGGCCATCGGCAAGCTCGAGGCCCGGCTCCGCCGCTCGTCCGACCGGCGCAAGCCGCACGGCGGCCACGGACGTGAGCGCCTCGCGATGGCCCTCGCCCCGGAGCCCGTGGAGACGACCGGCACCGCCGTTCCCCTCGCGGAGCCCACGGAGGAGACCCGGGACACCTGGCGCGACGAGGCCCGGGCGGAGGCCGAGAAGGGCATCGTTCCCATCCCGATGGAGGGGGAGGGGCCGCTCGTGGTGCGCGAGAAGTCGCACAAGGCCCAGCCCATGACGATCGACCAGGCCCTCTTCGAGATGGAGCTGGTCGGCCACGACTTCTTCCTCTTCCGGGACAAGGACTCCGGGGACGCCAGCGTGGTCTATCGGCGGCGCGGATGGGACTACGGGGTCATCCGTCTCGTCGAAGAGTGACCTCCCGCTTGCGCCGCGCCACCGGCTCGACCACTCTGGACTCGTAGCGTTCCGCGGTGGGACGCCCATGACTCCCCGAGCTTGCTCTCAGCCCCGCGACACGCCCAAGATGTTGATCATGGGCAGGCGCACCGTTTGGAGGGAAAGTTGAGCGAGACCCCCGAGACTCGCGGCGCGGTCGCCGGTGATCCCATCCGCGTCCTGATCGTCGACGACCACGCGCTGTTCCGCCGCGGTCTGGAGATGGTGCTCGAGGATGAGGACGGCGTCGAGGTCGTCGGACAGTGCGGCGACGGCCAGGAGGCGGTCGAGCAGGTGGGCGACCTGCTGCCGGACGTCGTCCTCATGGACATCCGGATGCCGCGCCGCGGTGGCATCGAGGCGTGCACCGCCATCAAGGACCAGGTGCCGAGCGCCAAGATCGTCATGCTGACGATCAGCGACGAGGAGGAGGACCTCTTCGAGGCGATCAAGGCCGGCGCCACCGGTTACCTGCTGAAGGACGTCTCGATCGACGAGGTCGCCGACGTGGTCCGCGCGGTCCACGACGGCCAGTCCTTCATCAGCCCGTCGATGGCGTCCAAGCTGATCACCGAGTTCGCCGCGCTGGCCAAGCGCGGCGAGGAGCGGCAGCAGCAGGTCCCGGCGCCCAAGCTCACCGATCGGGAGATGGAAGTGCTTCGTCTCGTCGCTCGGGGCCTGGGCAACCGGGAGATCGCCAAGGAGCTGTTCATCTCCGAGAACACCGTGAAGAACCACATCCGCAACATCCTCGAGAAGCTCCAACTGCACTCGCGGATGGAGGCGGTGGTCTACGCGGTGCGCGAGAAGCTGCTGGAGATCAGCTGACCGCGAACCCAGCGCGACCCGAGATCAGCCGATCTCGAGCCGCGCTGGGTTCGTGACCGGCTGACATTCAGCCGCGCCAGGTTCGCGACCGGCTGACCGAGAGCTGCGGCAGTGCTCGGGGCGGGCCGACCGCGAGCCGCGGCAGGCCTGGTCAGGACCGGGCCGCAGGAGACGGGCCGAGCCCCGTCTCCTGCAACGCGGCGCTCAGCAGTGAGGCGAGCTCGGGCGGGTCGAGCCGTTCCACGCGTACGGCGTCGCACCCGACCCAGGCGGCGGCCGCCACGAGCGCGTCGGCCAGCCGGGCCACCGCGCTCTCCGCGCGCGCGGGCGTGCTCACCGCCCCCGGCTCGAGCGACGCCTTGCGGACGACGAGTGTGGACCCCTCGCGCGCCGGGTCGGCGCGGCCGATGAGCCGCCCGCCCGCCAGGAGCGGCATCGTGAAGTAGCCGTGCACGCGCTTGGCGCGGGGGACGTAGGCCTCCAGCCGATGGTCGAAGCCGAAGACCCGCTGGGTGCGCTTGCGGTCCCAGACGAGCGAGTCGAAGGGCGACAGCAGGGTGGTGTGGTGCCGGCCGCGCGGCGGCGCGTCGAGGGCCTCCGGATGCGCCCAGGCGGCGCTCCGGCCCGCGCCGTTGCCGTTGGTCCAGCCGGCCACCGTCACCGGGACCAGCCCGGCGGCCTCGACGACCGCGTCCACGTCCTCACCTCGGACGCGGACGTAGTCGGCGAGGTCCGCCCTGGTCGCGACGCCCAGCGCCCGGGCGGCGCGCCGGACGAGCGTCGTGACGCACTCGGCGTCGTCGAGGTCGCGGGCCCGCAGCTCGGCGGGGACGGCCCGCTCCGGCAGGTCGTACACCCGCCGCCAGCCGACCCGCCGGGTGCAGACGACGTCCCCGGTGGCCAGCAGGAACTCGGCGGCGATCTTCTCGTCGGTGCGGTCGAACCACTCACCGCCCTTCTTCGCGCCGCCGAGGCCCGTCACGGTGAGCGGACCCTCGGTGCGGAGCCGGGCCAGGACGTCCGCGCAGACCTCCTCCGGCGTGCGGTGCCAGTGCCGGCCCCGCCGTTGGTAGGCGCGGCGGCGGAAGGCGTACAGCGGCCAGTCCTCGATGGGCAGCACACAGGCGGCGTGCGACCAGTACTCGAAGGCGGCGGTCCCGCCCCAGTAGGCCCGCTCGACGCTCGCGCGCCCGACGGCGCCGAGCCGGGCGTAGGCGACCAGCTCGTGCGAGCGGGCGAGCACGGAGATCGTGTCGAGCTGGACCGCGCCGAGATGGCGGAGCGCGCCGAGCGCCCGGCGCGCGTCCGGGTCGCCGCGCAGGTCCTGGGTCGGGGCGGGCGCGACCCGCCCGATGAGGCCCTGCGCGTACAACTGGATCCGGCGCGCCTCGTCGGCGGTCAGCTCGTGCGTCGGCATGGCCCGATCGTAGGGGCCGACACCGACAAAACGGTTATGCGGGTTGAGCGATCCGGAAATGCCGATGGGCCCGCTCGGCCGGGGTCGGCTCGGGCGGGCCCATCGATCGGAATGTGACTGAAATGTGACCGAAACGGTGCCACCACGCCCGGAACGGAGGCCGGTGGACAGCCGCTCGCTCCGCGCGCCGGGACCGCGCCGGTCGCTCAGCCGTGGGGGTGCGTCGTCTGCGGGTCGGTGGCGATCGCGGGACCCTCGATTCCGGCGGCCCGGGCGTGCAGCACGGCCGGGTGGGCCTCCTCCGGGATGATCCGCGGAGCGTCGATGATGACGTCGTCGAAGATGCGGACGATCAGCCCGATGACACCGCCGACCGCGACGATGCCGACACCGGTCCAGAAGAGCCACCACGACGGTCCGCTGACCATCGCGACGCCCCCGACACCGAAGCCGATCCACATCACGACGACCGCGACCCACGAGCTGAGGCGGCCTCCGTGAGAACTGCCGGCCATGTGTTTTCCTCCCAGGGGCATCTGCGTCCGTCCCCGAACGCGGTCCTACGTTGTGCTTTGTGGTGCGGTTCCTCGCAGCGACAACGATAAACCCGGGGCTTACGGCCCCTGCGGCCGAGTCCCGTGATATCGAGGTGGTCCCGCTGTACGGTTGGACTCGCCTACGATGACACCGTACGGGTCGTGTATGCGCCGTCGGACATGACCCCCGGCGATTCCACGAATGGTTCGAGGAGCTTCCGAGAGTGCCAGTAGTCATCGACAAGATCCTTCGCGCTGGCGAAGGCAAAGTTCTGCGCAAGCTCAAGCGGATCGCCGACCAGGTCAACTCCATCGAGGAGGACTTCGTCGACATGAGCGACGCCGAGCTGCGCGCGCTCACCGAGACGTACAAGGAGCGCCTGGCCGACGGCGAGACGCTCGACGATCTGCTTCCCGAGGCGTTCGCGACCGCCCGCGAGGCCGCCAAGCGCACGCTGGGCCAGCGCCACTTCGACGTGCAGATCATGGGCGGCGCCGCCCTCCACATGGGCAACATCGCCGAGATGCGCACCGGTGAGGGCAAGACCCTGACCTGCGTGCTGCCCGCCTACCTCAACGCGCTGTCCGGCAAGGGCGTCCACGTCGTCACGGTCAACGACTACCTGGCCAAGCGCGACGCCGAGTGGATGGGCCGCGTGCACCAGTTCCTCGGCCTCGAGGTCGGCGTGATCCTGGCCGACATGACGCCGGAGGAGCGCCGCAAGGCGTACGCCGCCGACATCACGTACGGCACGAACAACGAGTTCGGCTTCGACTACCTGCGCGACAACATGGCCTGGAGCCTGGACGAGTGCGTCCAGCGCGAGCACAACTTCGCGATCGTGGACGAGGTCGACTCGATCCTCATCGACGAGGCGCGGACCCCGCTGATCATCTCCGGCCCGGCCGAGCAGAACTCCAAGTGGTACGTCGAGTTCGCCAAGATCGTGCCGCGGCTCAAGCGCGCGACCGACGGCCCGGAGGGCGAGGACGGCGACTACCAGGTTGACGAGAAGAAGCGCACGGTCGGCATCCTCGAGTCCGGTGTCGAGAAGGTCGAGGACTGGCTCGGCATCGACAACCTGTACGACTCGGTCAACACGCCGCTGGTCAGCTTCCTGAACAACGCGCTGAAGGCCAAGGAGCTGTACAAGAAGGACAAGGACTACATCGTCAACAACGGTGAGGTCCTGATCGTCGACGAGTTCACCGGCCGCATCCTGCACGGCCGGCGCTACAACGAGGGCATGCACCAGGCCATCGAGGCCAAAGAGGGCGTGGCGATCAAGGACGAGAACCAGACGCTCGCCACGATCACCCTGCAGAACTTCTTCCGGCTGTACGACAAGCTCGGCGGCATGACCGGTACCGCCCAGACCGAGGCGGCCGAGTTCAACAAGATCTACAAGCTCGGCGTGATCCCGATCCCGACGAACAAGCCGATGATCCGCCGCGACGTCTCCGACGTGGTGTACAAGACCGAGCAGGCCAAGTTCGAGGCCGTGGTCGAGGACATCCTGGAGCGGCACGAGAAGGGCCAGCCGGTCCTGGTCGGCACCACCTCGGTCGACAAGTCCGAGAAGCTCTCGCGGATGCTCAAGCGGCGCGGCATCAAGCACGAGGTGCTGAACGCCAAGTACCACGAGAAGGAGGCGATGATCGTCGCCGAGGCGGGCCGCAAGGGCGCCGTCACGGTCGCGACGAACATGGCCGGTCGAGGCACCGACATCACGCTCGGCGGCAACCCCGACCACATCGCCGACAAGGAGCTGCACGCCCGCGGCCTGTCCCCGCTCGAGACTCCGGAGGAGTACGAGAAGGCCTGGCCGGAGGCGATCGAGAAGGCCAAGAAGGCGGTCAAGGAGGAGCACGAGGAGGTCAAGGAGGCCGGTGGCCTCTACGTCCTCGCGACCGAGCGGCACGAGTCGCGGCGCATCGACAACCAGCTTCGTGGCCGGTCCGGCCGGCAGGGCGACCCGGGCGAGTCCCGCTTCTACCTGTCGCTCGAGGACGACCTGATGCGGCTGTTCAACTCCGCCCGGGTCGAGGCGATCATGACCCGGCTGAACATCCCGGACGACGTGCCGATCGAGTCGAAGATCGTGTCGAACGCCATCCGGTCGGCCCAGCACCAGGTCGAGCAGCAGAACTTCGAGATCCGCAAGAACGTCCTGAAGTACGACGAGGTGCTGAACCGGCAGCGCAAGGTGATCTACGCCGAGCGCCGTCGCGTCCTCGAGGGCGCCGACCTGCACGAGCAGATCGTGCGCATGATCGACGAGGTCGTGGCCGGATACGTCACCGCGGCGACCGCCGAGGGCTTCCCCGAGGAGTGGGACCTCGACAAGCTGTGGAAGGCGTTCAAGCAGCTCTACCCGATCTCGGTCGGCTCCGAGGACCTCGTCGAGGAGGCGGGCGGCCAGGCCGGCCTGACCGCCGAGCTGCTCACCGAGAAGATCGGCGAGGACGCCCAGGCCGCGTATGAGCGGCGCGAGGAGGAGCTCGGCGGGGAGGTGCTCCGCGAGCTGGAGCGCCGCGTCGTCCTGTCCGTCCTCGACCGCAAGTGGCGCGAACACCTCTACGAGATGGACTACCTCCAGGAGGGCATCGGCCTGCGGGCGATGGCGCAGCGCGACCCGCTGGTGGAGTACCAGCGCGAGGGCTACGACATGTTCACCGCGATGCTCGAGGGCATCAAGGAGGAGTCGGTCGGCTACCTCTTCAACCTCGAGGTCGAGGTCGCCGAGGAGGAGCGCGCCGCAGGAGTGGCCGGCGTCGGCGAGGCCCCGGTCGAGCTGTCCGCGAGCGGCGAGGAGACGCCGGAGATCGTCGCCAAGGGCCTGGAGGAGTCGGCCCGGCCGCAGACGCTCAACTACACGGCGCCGACCGTCGACGGCGAGGGCGGCGTGGAGACCCACACCGAGAAGACCGACGACGCGTTCGCCAACGTGTCGCGCAACGACCCGTGCCCCTGCGGCTCGGGCAAGAAGTACAAGCGCTGCCACGGCGACCCGAAGCACACCGACTGACCGAAGACGGCTGAAACGGCCCCGGGCGACCTCTCGCCCGGGGCCGTTCGGTCTTTCCGGGCGGTGCCTCCCGGAAGCGGTGCCTCCCGAAAGAAGTCGGAACAACGCGGCGCCCCACCACCAAGTACCGGATGACCGATGCACGATGCACGGCATCGAAAGGAGACTTCGGTGGAGAAGACGCCGCCCCCTGACACGAGGGAGGCGACCGACAGCGAGGCGATCGCGGAGTCCGCCACCGAGCCGGAGAGGTTCTCCCTGATCTTCGACCGGCACTGGGACGCCATCCATCGGTACGTGGTCCGCAGGCTCGGCCCCGAGGTCGCCGAGGACGTCAGCGCGGAGACCTTCGTCGTCGCCTTCCGCGCCCGCGCCCGCTACGACCTGACCCGGCCGGACGCCCGGCCGTGGCTGTTCGGCATCGCGACGAACCTGATCGGCGAGCACCGCCGGGTCGAGCGCCGCCGGCAGAGCGCGCTGGCGCGGGCGGATGCCGAGTGGATGACCCTGCCGTTCGACGAGAGCAGCGACGCGCGAGTGACGGCGCAACGGCTCGGTCCCCGGATCGCCTCCGCGCTGACGCGCCTGTCGGCGGCGGAACGCGACCTGTTGCTGCTCATCGCCTGGGCCGACCTGACGTACGACGAGGCGGCGCAGGCGCTGGAACTGCCGCTCGGCACGGTCAGGTCCCGGCTCCACCGGGTTCGCGGGAAGCTCCGCCGGGCGTTCGGCGGAACCGACCCCTCTCGTCTGCAGGAGGAGTTCGCGTGATCGACAACGAGATCGACCTGGTCGGCCGGGTCCGCCCGGCGGTTCCGGCGCAGGACACGGGAGCCAGGGCACGCGCCTGGGCGCGCCTACATGCCCAGATGGAGGCGAATCCGGAGGCTCGCAGCCGAAAGGTCCGTCGCCGCCTCGGCCGGCCGTTGGCCGCCACGGGCATCGTGGCCGCGGGCGTCGCCACGGCGATCATCGTGGCGCAGACCGGCGGCACGACGCCGCCGAAGGCACCACGGCCCGGCGTCACGACGGCGCTGCCATCACTCGAGCTGGCCGCCGCGACCGTCGAACACCAGACGCAGACGCTGCCCCGGCCGGACCAGTGGATCTACACCCGCACGCTCTACACGAACGGCGTCCCGGCGCCGGGGCATGTGCAGGCCGCCCCGGTGGTGGAGCGCTGGGACCAGTACGGCGTGACCCGGACGGCGAGCATCGATCGGCGCACCGGACGGTTGCACGTGACCTATGACGCGGAGGCGGCCAGGGCGACGGAGGGGCTGAAGCTGCCGCAGTTGGTGAAGTACGTCAACGGACTGCCCACCGACCCGGCCGCCCTGCTCGCCAGAGTGCGCAAGGACAGCAAGAGCAAGTTGTTCGTCAGCACCGTGAGCAACGGGGACAAGAACGGGCCCGTCTTCGAGTCCATTCAACTGATCTTCATGAATGATCCCTTCATCCCGCCCAAGGTGAACGCCGCGCTCTTCCGCATGCTCAAGGGCTTCCCGGGCGTGCACCTGGAGCAGGTGACGGACGCCGCCGGGCGCCGCACCGTCGGGGTCTACCGCGACTCCCCGGGTGAGGACCGGAGAGAGATCCTGTTCGACCCCACGACCTTCCGCTACAGGGGGTCGCGCCTCGTCGCCGTCCAGGATATGACCACGGACGGAACTCCGAAGCTGGTCCAGCGGGCCGGGCAGGTGCTGTCCCAGAGCGCGCTGGTGACCGTCAAGGTGACCGACAAGCCCGGACAACGTTGAGAGCGTGGTGGTCTCCCCGGACTTGTCCGGGGAGACCACCACGCCCGTCACGGTCCTCCTCAGCTCGCGGGCACGGTCGTCTCGATGGCGGCGCAGCGCCACCGGCCGCGGCCGTGCTCCAGGCGCAGCGCCAGGGCGTGGACCCGCGACCCGAAGGTCGCGATCGCGGTGACCTCCGCCACGCCGGGCGCGGGCGCGCAGACCCGGACCGTGCCGAGCCGGGGGAACACCCGCGTCGGCATGCGGGCGGCGAATCCGTCCAGGTGCTCGAACAGCTCCGGCGTCGTACGGCCGGCGAGGTGGTGGTACGGGCGCACGCCGGCCAGCACCTCCAGGACGAGCCGGGCGATGAGCCGCGCGTCCGCGGTGAGGTCCGGCGTGCCGGGGCGTACGACGCCGAGCGGCGGGCGGGTGCGCGGTGGCGGGCCGGAGTCCAGGGCGACGGCCAGTGAACCGTGGACGGCGATCTCGGGGGACCGGCCCGAGCCGTACGGGATCAGCCGGATCGGGGCGGGTCGGCGGGCGGATGGGTTTCGGCGCATGACGGGCCTCCCTTGGTGTCTGCCGCGGGGAGGGCGGCAGTCACAAAGAGGCCCGAGACGGCGCGTTGATACATCCGGACCGCATCCGGCCAGCCGACGGTCTCCGGTCCGGCCCCCCGACGATTACCATCGGTGGTCGTATCGACACTGTCGGCGACCTCGGAGGAGTCGTTGCCGGATCCGCTGGGCTCGTATGTCAGGTTCGACCGCCAATCGAGCGTTCGTCGGAGGCGGTCGGTGGCGCTCGCGATGGCGCTGTCCCTGCCGCTCGCACTGTCGGCACCCGCAGCCGTCGCGGCGGCCGTCCCCCGGGCGACGGAGCGGTCGCCGGACGGGCCGGTGGCCCAGCGGCAGGCCCGCACGGCGGGCGGACCGGCGGCGAGAGGAGCGCGCACCACCACGGCGTCGCCGGCCCGGATGGATCCGCCGGGTGGGTCCATCCGGTCGACGATGGAGCCGACCGATCGGCAGGCACCGGGCGGCCTGCAGGTCGTCACCAGCACCGCGCCGACGCTGTCCGCGGTCGCGACCGACCCCGGCGGCGCGCCGCTGGACTACACCTTCCAGTTGCTGACCGACTTCAACGACAGAGTGCCCGTCCGGCAGGCGACCGTCACGGGCGTCCCGTCCGGACGGCCGGCCACCCTGACTCTGGGCGCGTTGCGGAGTCCCGGTGTCTACGGCTATCGGGTCCGGACCACGAACGGCAGGACGGTCGGTGACTGGTCGTCCGTCACCTGGGCGGTCGTGGACGCTCCCGGTGTTCCCACCGACGTGGGGACGAACCTGCAGGACCCGGCGAGCCCGGTCCTGACCGGACTGGTGGCCCGTCCGTCCGGGATGCCGGTGACCGGCTGGTTCTTCCTGTACGACGACGCCGGTCGGCCGGTCGGCGGAAGCCCGCTGGGCGTCGGTGCCGCGGACGGCGGCGAACGCATCTCGCTCCGGGTTCCCGACGGCCTGACGCGTCCGGGAACGGCCTACACCTGGACGATGAAGGCCTGCGTTCAGGACGCCTGCAGTGCCGCCACGCGGCCGGTTCCGTTCCGGGTTCCGCAGACCCCGCCGACGCTGAAGGGCGCCGCGTCGACGACCTTGACCAACAAGGCGATGTCCGCCTGGACCGCCAGAGCGGCGCCCGGCGGCTGCGCGGGCACCTCGTGCACGCTGACCGCCGACACCAGGGTCCGGATCGGCGGCACCGGCTCGAGTCGACAGGTCACCCTGCTGAAAGTGGACCCGTCCGCCGTTCCGTGGGGCGCGCGGATCACCTCGGCGACTCTCAGGCTCGGCGGCCCGACCTGCGCCGGCCGTGGCAGCTGCCCGGCATCGGCGCATCTGATCGCCGCCCAACTGCGGAGCGCCCCGGGTGAGGGCGCGACCGGCGCCGACGTCGTCACCGCGTCGATCCCGGAGGCGGGCACGTCCTCGGCACTCCAGGACGCCAGGCTGGACCTCACCGATCTGATCCGCTCATGGCGGCATGAGCCGCCGACGAACACCGGCATCGCCGTGACCTCCGACTCGGCCACCGCGGTCGGCTACGACCTGGCGAAGGCCTCGGTCGAGGTGACCTACGTCCCCGGAACGGTGCCCGGCGCGGTCACGGAGGCGACCGCCCGGCAAGGCGACGGCGGAGCCCTGGTCACCTGGGCTCCGCCCGCCGACTCCGGGGCGGCGGCACCCCCGCTCACCGGCGACGGCGCCGCCGACACGGCCGTCACCGGCTACGACGTTCAGGTCCTGGACGACGCCGGCCATGTGGTCAGGACGCTGCGGAGCCAGACCCCCGACGCGACCGTCGCCGGCCTGACCGACGGCACCGCGTACACGATCCGGGTCCGGGCACGCAACGGCTTCGGCGCGGGCGCGTGGACCACGACCGGCGCGATCACACCCGGGGCCGTCCCCGGCGGAACACGACGATTCCTCGACCTCACCACCGCCTACGTCAGGGCTCGCGAGAGCCTGATCGAAGGCACCACTCCCCACGCCGCCGTCGGATCCGGGTCGGTCGGCGACGCCATCCGTGCCCTGCTCGCCGCGCACCAGAACGACCTGCTGGACATGCGCGGATTCGCGCGAGGCATGGGGTCGGCGCAGCTGTCCAGCACCGTGCGGATGGACTCGTCGCTGGTCACCTACTCCCCGGCGGACAGGACGGTGACCGTCCGGGCCGACCTGGCCGGTACCAAGGTGTACGCCGACGGCGTCGGCACCGGCCGAGAGCACAAGGTCCGCAGTGAGTACAGCGAGTGCGCCGACTTCGTCTTCGGCGTCGACGCCGGTGACGACAGGGTCACCATCCTGCGTGAGCTGGCCGGCCCGGCCGTCGACGCCCGGCCGATCGGTGGGGAGATCAATGCGGTCACCAAGGATCAGGCCGCTGATCCTGGGGCGCATCTGGGTCCGGATGAGATCTTCGCGGCTAGGGAGGCCGCGCCTCCCGGCGCGGTGACCGCCACCGCCCACTCGGCGATCAGCCATTCCGGAATGGTCGGCTGGGCCGTACGGCACATCAGGGATCGCTGGCAGTATCGCCAGGACTGCACCAACTTCATGTCGAAGGTCATGCACTATGGCGGCGGCGCGCATTACATCAGCGGCTGGTACACCAACTATTCAGCGTGGTGGCGCAACACCGATCCGCCGCCGTTCGCGCCCGGCGCCACCCGCTCCTGGACCCTGGCGACGGCGAATCACGACCATTTCAGCCGCAAACACCACCGTGTCACCTGGAGACGGAGCTACGCCCAGGTCAGGGTCGGCGACGTCATGTGGTGGGATGACCGGCTCGATGGCATCGACCACATGTCCATGGTCACCTACAAGAGTGCCGACAACCCGGGCGGCATCTACATCGCCGACCACGGCCTCGGCTCGAGCCCGACCGTCGGTTACGACGCCTACCGGCCGCTCGCGTTCGCGATGAGACGCGACAGGACCGTGCGCAACATCGGCTACGCGAGTCTGGACTGGTGACCGCATGACGCTTCTGAGACGGGACGGACGGGACATCGCGGCGGGTCTGCTCGCCGCGGTGGTCCTGTCGGGATGCTCCTCGCCGCCGGAGCCTCCGAAACCGCCGCCCGGCGTGACGTTCGGAAAGCGCCTCACCGAGGACAGGAAGTTCTCCGAGAGCGCCTCGGAGATCACGGGCAGCGAGGCGGTGCTGGTCCGGTTCGTCGACGCCATGCGTGCGCGTGATCCCGCGGCCATCGCGCGCATCGGCATCGGCGAGGACGCGCTCGCGCAGGCCCGGTCACTGGTCCGGAACTACGCCCGGCTGCTCGACGGGCGGGTCGTGATCACTTTCGCGGTGATCGGCAAGCCCGAAGAACGGGCGGCCTGCCTGAACTTCCCGAGCTATCCCTACCAGCTCGTCCAGTTCGTGCGAAAAGCCGACAAGGACGGGTCCCGATGGGACCTCGTTCTCGCCAAGGCGCAGGGCGCACCGCCGTCCCTCCGACCGGGCCGGCCGTCGCCGTCGCCGCACGACGACCGCGACACCTTCTGTCAGGACGGCTTCGCGGTCGACGGCGGCTGAAGCGGCGGCTCACCCGGGACGGCCGCGGCGGCGGTTCATCCGGGACGGCCGCGGCGGGGGATCTCCAGGGCGCCGCGCAACTGGTAGCGGTCGGCGCGGTAGGTGGAGACGGCGAGCTCGACGCACTTGCCGTTCATGAACGACCGGCGCTGGAGCAGCAGGACGGCGCTGCCGCGGGGCAGGTCGAGGAGCCGGGCGTCCGCCGTGTCGGCCAGCCCCGCCTCGATGGTCTGCTCGCCGGCGTCGAACATGACGCCGAAGCGCTTCTCCAGCACGTCGTACAGCGAGACGTCGCCGAGCGGGATGTCGAGCAGGCCCGGGGCGACGGTCGCCGGGATCTGGGAGCGTTCGACCGCCATGGGCTCGCCGTCGGCGGTGCGCAGCCGCTCGATGACGTGCACCCCGGTGCCCAGCGGGATGCCGAACACCCGCGCGAGGTTCGCGTTCGCCTGCGTCGTGCGGTGGTCGAGGTCCCGGGCGCCGGGTTCGAGGCCGCGCGCCCGCATGTCCTCGGTGAACGACACCAGGCGCAGCGGCATCTCGATCTTCGGCCGCGCGACGAACGTGCCCTTGCCGGGGACCCGGTACAGCCGGCCCTCGGTGACCAGGTGGTCGACCGCCTGGCGGACGGTCATCCGGGACAGTCCGAACCGCTGGCAGAGCTCGCGCTCCGACGGGATCGGCGCGTCCACGGGCAGCTCCGCGTCGTCGATCAGGTCGAGGAGGATGCCACGAAGCTGGAAGTACTTGGGCACGGGACTCGTGGGGTCGATCTTCCCCATTGGGTACCTCTGGTGGCGAAGTCGGGGGTTGAAGTATGGTTCAGACTGGTCTAGTCCGGACTAGACCACACGTCAGAACTGACTGTCAATGCAGGTCAGCAACACGAAGACGTAACGAGAAGATCACAGGCGAAGGATGGGATGGTTCTGGTGAGCACATCGCGCATGCGGGCGGAGATCGGCGAGCAGCCCGCCGCCCTGCGGGCCACCCTCGACGCTCTGCTCCCCCGAATGCCGGAGATCGGGCTGCTGGCGCAGGAGACCCGCCAAGTGCTGTTCATCGCGCGCGGCTCGTCCGACAACGCCGCCGTCTACGGCAGCTACCTGGTCCAGACGCACGCCGGACGGCTCGCCACGCTCGCTTCGCCGTCGGTGGCCACGACCTACAAGAAGCGGATCGACCTGTCCGGCGTTCTCGCGGTCGCCATCAGCCAGTCGGGCAAGACCGAGGAGATCGTCGAGTCGCTGGACTGGGCCGCGGACTGCGGCGCCCGTACGATCGCCGTCACCAACGGCGAGGGATCACCGCTCGCGGAGGCCGCCCAGATCGCCCTCGTGACGAAGGCGGGCGCGGAGGTGGCCGTCCCGGCGACCAAGACCTACACCACACAGCTCGCGGCGCTGGCCGTGCTCGGCATCGCCCTGGGCGCCGACGTGGACGTCGCGGACCTGCGCCGCGCGCCGGACGAGGTCGAGCGCCTGGTCACGGCGACCGAGGAGTCCGGCGCGCTGGAGCCGATCGTCGACGGCCTCGCGGGCGTGAAGGGCGTCGTGGTGTCCGGGCGCGGCATCGCGTACGGCACCGCCCTCGAACTGGCCCTCAAGCTGAAAGAAGCGTGTTACCTGCACGCCATGGGCCTGTCCTACGCTGATCTGCTGCACGGCCCGATCGCCGTCGTCGACGAGGAGACGCCCGCGGTCCTCGTCGCCGCCGACTCGGGGCCCACGCTGTCCGGCACGGTGGCACTGGCCGAGCGGGTGGTGGCGGCGGGCGCCCCGGCGTACGGTATCGGCGGCGGCCGGGCACTGTCCGAAGCGACCTCGTGTGCACTACCTGGTCCGGATCTGCCAGAGTGGGTATCGCCGCTCGCCTTGATCGTGCCAGGCCAGCTGCTGACCGAGGCGCTGGCCCGTGGGCTCGGCATCGACCCCGACGTCCCACGCGGTCTCGACAAGGTGACCCAGACAGATCAATGACGCAGGAGGACCACATGGCCGAGCGCCGTGTCAGGGTGGAAACGAAGGTAGGGCTGCACGCCCGCCCGGCCGCGCTCTTCGTTCAGGCGGCCACGAGGACGCCGCTGGACGTCACCGTGGCCAAGCCGGGCAAGGACCCGGTCAACGCCAAGAGCATTCTGTCCGTTCTCGCCCTCGACGCCCAGCAGGGCGAGGAGATCGTGATCAGGGCGGAGGGCGACGGTGCCGACGCCGTGCTGGAGGAGCTGGCGGGACTGGTCACCGAGCCGAGTGCCTGAGGTCCTGCGGGGCACCGGGGTCAGCCCCGGAGTCGCGGCCGGGCCGGTGCGGTCCATGTCCGGGGCGGTGCCCGAACCACCCGCCGACCAACGGCACGCGGGTGACGCCCACGCCGAACGCGCGCGTGCGCTGGCCGCGCTGGACGCCGTCGGCGCGGACCTGGAGGAGCGCGGCGCGCAGGCGGGCGGCGAGGCACAGGACGTCCTGGCCGCCCAGGCGATGATGGCCCGGGACCCCGGGCTGGCCGGCCTCGTGACCGACCGGATCGACGACGGTCTGTCGGCGCCGCGCGCGGTGTACGAGGCGTTCGGCGTCTTCCGCGCGGCGCTGTCCCGCGCGGGGGAGTACATGGCCGCCCGGGTCGCCGACCTCGACGACGTCCGGGACCGTGCCGTCGCCGTCCTCCTGGGCGTGGGGGCGCCGGGCGTCCCCGACTCCGACGAGCCGTTCGTGCTGGTCGCACGGGATCTCGCCCCGGCCGACACCGCCCTGCTGGACCCGGCGAAGGTCCTCGCCTTCGTCACCCGCGACGGCGGTCCGACCAGCCACACCGCCATCCTCGCCCGCGCGATGGGCGTGCCCGCGGTCGTCGCCTGCGGCGACTGCATGGACCTGCGCGACGGCACGATCGTGCTGGTCGACGGCGCCTCCGGCGAGGTCCGCCCCGACCCCACCGAGCAGGTGATCGCGGACGCCCACGCGGCGGCCGGGGCGCGGGCGGCCGCGCTCGACGTCACGACCGGGCCGGGCGCCACCGCCGACGGGCACCGGATGCCGCTGCTGGCCAACATCGGCGGCCCGAAGGACGTCGAGGCGGCCCTGGCCTGCGGCGCGGAGGGCGTCGGGCTGTTCCGCACCGAGTTCCTCTTCCTCGGCCGTACGACCGCTCCTTCGGAGGAGGAGCAGGAGTCGGCCTACCGCGCCGTGCTGGAGGCGTTCCCGAGCGTCGTCGTCCGGACGCTGGACGCGGGCGCCGACAAGCCGCTGGCCTTCCTGCCGCCCCCGGACGACGAGCCGAACCCGGCGCTCGGCGAACGCGGCCTGCGCCTGTTCGACAGCCATCCCGGCGTGCTGACGGGGCAGCTGCGCGCCCTCGCCCGCGCCGCCGACGGACTGGACGTCGCGCTGCACGTGATGGCGCCGATGGTCGCCGACGCCGCGGAGACCCGGTCGTTCGTCGCGGCCTGCCGCGCGGCCGGGCTGCCCCGCGCCGGCATCATGATCGAGATTCCGGCGGCGGCGCTGCGGGCCGCCGACCTGGCCGCCGAGGCGGACTTCTTCAGCCTCGGCACCAACGACCTCGCCCAGTACGCCTTCGCCGCCGACCGGCAGATCGGCGGGCTCGCCCGCTTCCAGGACCCCTGGCAGCCGGCGCTGCTCGATCTCGTCGCGCTGGCCGCCGGGGCCGCCACCGCCGCGGGCAAGGACTGCGGCGTCTGCGGCGAGGCGGCCGGCGACCCGGCACTCGCCTGCGTGCTCACCGGTCTCGGCGTGACCTCGCTCTCCATGAGCGCCCGGTCGCTGCCCCTGGTACGCGCCGCGGTGGCCGCGCACACCCTGGACCAGTGCCGCCGGGCCGCCGAGGCCGCCCGCCGCGCCACCGACGCCGACGGCGCCCGTACGGCCGCCCGGGCGGAACTCCCGGGCCTGGAGCCCCTGAGCCTTTAGCCGGCGGTCACGGCCTTCAGCTCGTCGATCGCCTCTCGGATGAGCTCCGACAGGTCCTTCTCGTCGGTTCCGGCGATCCACCGCTCGAACGCGACCTTGAAGACGGCGACTCCCGCCTCCGCGGCCAGGCTGGCGGCCAGGTCCGGAACACCGCGCCGGCGCAGTGCGTCGGCGAGGGCGGCGGCGAGTGACGCGAGCTTGATCAGCTCGCGCTCGCGCAGCTCCGCGGTCGAGTCGATGACCTTCTGACGCCGCTGGGAGAACTCCCGATCCCGGAGCACGGTGACAACGGTCTCCAGGGCCGCGCTCACCGCGTCGATCGGCGCCGCGGACTCGGGGACGTCGATGACGGCGCGCACGAGGGAGTCCTGCAGGATCTCCGAGCCCGCGAACAGGACCTCCCGCTTGTCGGCGAAGTGCCGGAAGAACGTGCGCTCCGTCAGGCCCGCCCGCTTGGCGATCTCCGCCACCGTGGTCTGTTCGTACCCGCGCTCGCCGTAGAGCTCGAATGCCGCCTGTGCCAGCCGGCCGCGCGCGTTCGGCTCCCATCGACCCATGCCCTGATCGTAGCCTGATGACAGCCACTGACATCGCTTGCTATGCTGACGGCAGTCACTGACATCGGTCGGTCCTCGGACACGCCTGTGCCGAGGCCGGCCGACCATTCGGAGGTCTTCTCATGCGCGTATTCGTCACCGGGGCGTCCGGCTGGATCGGCTCCGCCGTCGTTCCGGAGCTCATCGGCGCCGGCCATCAGGTCATCGGGCTCGCGCGCTCGGACTCCTCGGCCGCCGCGCTCACCGCGACCGGGGCGGAGGCGCTCCGCGGCACTCTCGACGATCTGGACGTCCTGCGGGACGCGGCGGCCGCGTCGGACGGCGTGATCCACCTCGCTTTCAAGCACGACATCGCCTTCTCGGGCGGCTTCGAGGACGCCGCCGCCGCGGATCGCCGCGCCGTCGAGGTGTTCGGCGAGGCGCTCGCGGGTTCCGACCGGCCGTTCGTCCTCGCCTCCGGGCTGCTCGGGCTCGTGCCGGGGCGGGTGGCGACCGAAGAGGACGGGCGTGAGCCGGCTCCGGAGTCCGTGCCGGCCGGTCCGCGGGCCCGGTACGGCACCGCGCTCCTGACGCTCTCCCTCGCCTCCCGTGGCGTCCGCTCCTCGGTGCTGCGCCTGCCCCCGACGGTGTACGGCGACGGCGACCGGGGCTTCATGGCGTCCCTGGTCGGCGTCGCCCGCGACAAGGGCGTCTCCGGCTACGTCGGCGACGGCTCCAACCGCTGGCCCGCGACGCACCGGCTCGACGCCGCCCACCTGTTCCGCCTGGCGCTGGAGAACGCCCCGGCGGGATCGGTGCTGCAACCGGTGACCGACGAGGGCGTGCCGATCCGCGAGGTCGCCGAAGTGATCGGCCGCCACCTCGATCTCCCGGTGGTCTCCGTCTCCCCCGAGGACGCGGGGGAGCACTTCGGCTGGCTGGCGGGCTTCATCGGGGCCGACT
This sequence comes from Actinoallomurus sp. NPDC052308, assembly GCF_040679195.1. Lineage (NCBI taxonomy): Bacteria > Bacillati > Actinomycetota > Actinomycetes > Streptosporangiales > Thermomonosporaceae > Actinoallomurus > Actinoallomurus sp. NPDC052308. The sequence goes on from NZ_JBFAUM010000001.1 coordinate 713,472, forward strand.
TCCCGGCCTCGAGCGCGCTGACCCGCGAGCGGCTGGGATGGCAGCCGACCCAGCCCGGACTCCTCGACGACCTCGGCAAGGGCCACTACTTCCAGAACCCCTCCGCCTGACGATCCGGTTCTTCGACCGGTCACCGGCCGGCGCGCTCACACCGAGCGTCGTCAGCCGGTGACCCGGCCGCCCGCGACGTCGACGGTGATCCCGGTCAGCCACGACGCGTCCTCGGAGGCCAGGAACAGGGCGGTCCGGGCGACGTCGTCGGTGGTGCCGATGCGGCCGAGCGGATGCCCCGCCGCGACCTTCGCCCGGACCTCCGCGGGCATGCGGGCCTCCACCTTCTCCGTGGCGATGGCCGAGGGCGCGATGCAGTTGACGCGGACCCCGCGCGGCCCGACCTCGGTGGTGAGGTGGCGCGTGAGCATGACCAAACCGGCGTTGGCCACGCCGTACGCGAGGTTGGCCTGGCTAGGCTGGCGGCCGGCGGCGGAGGACATCGTCAGGATCGAGCCGCGGCCACGTTCGAGCATGCCCGGCAGGAACGCCTTGATGGTCAGGAACACCGAGGTGAGGTCGGAGTCGAGCACCTCGCGCCAGCGCTCCTCGGTCAGTTCCGGGGAGGGGACCGGGAAGCCCTGCCCGCCGGCGAAGGCGGCCAGGACGTCGGCCGGGCCGAGCCGCGCCTCCACCTGGTCGCGCACGGCGTCGAGCGCGGCGGAGTCGGTCACGTCGGCGGCCACGTCGATCGCGACGCCGCCGTCCTGGGCGATCCCGGCGACCACCCGAGCGAGGGCGTCAGTGTCGCGGCCGACCGCGCAGACCTTGGCGCCCTGGGCGGCGAACGCCCGGGCGGTCCGCGCGCCGATGCCGCGCGATCCACCGGTGACGACGACGACCTTGCCGGCGAGGTCGGAGTAGGTGCTGGTCATGGAGGTCTCCTCGGTGTTCGGTCCGGTCCGGGTTCTCACTGATGGCGGGAGGGCCGCGTGCGCGGCAGCAGGGCGGCAACGGCCACGAGCCACACGGTGCCGCCGAAGCGGACCACCGGCAGCAGGAAGCCGAAGGGGGAGGCCAGGAGGGTCAGCAGGGCGACCATCCCGACGGCGGCCAGGACGAGCCCCGTCCAGGTCACCGCGCGCGGCAGCAGGCCCGCGAGCAGGCCGGTCACCGAGATCCCGGCGACGAGCAGGGCGAACATCGCCCCGAAGGCCGGACCGCCGGCCACGAACCCCAGGTCGGCGAGGGCACGGGCGAGCGCGGGGTCGGTCTCGACGCGGCCGCCGGTCCAGGTGAACATCCCGCTCAGGCTGAGCGCGCCGGCGGCGGACACGCCGCCGACCAGGGTGATCGCCGAGCCCGGTGCGGTGATGCCCAGCGCCCGCAGCCGCCGGTAGAGCACCGCCGCGGTGAGGGCGAGGGGCACCGCCGAGGCGACCAGCAGGAAGGCCCCGACCTTGATCGTGGTGCCGTGCGACCGGGCGTACTCCAGGACCGCGAGGCCGGAGGCGTCCGGGTGCGGTGTGGCCCGGTTGGCGACGACGTAGGCGATGGTCAGCCCGGCGAACGCGAGCACGGGGGCGAGCAGGGGAGGCCCGGACTGCGGGCGGCGGCCCGGGGCCTTCACGCCAGGGGCGGCGGAGACGGTCGACATCTCTTCTCCTCGGTCAGAAATCGTGTACGCCAGATAATGATTACAGAACAGAACGATTGTCAACCGTATACAGTGTCGCCATGAGCACGAACCAGCAGACCGAGCGCTCCAGGAACCAGGGGGGCGCCGCCTTCCTGCTGGCTCAGCTCGGGGCGCACGCCGCGCGGGCGTTCGCCGAGCGGATCGCCTCGCTGGACCTGACACCCCCGCAGGCGGGGCTCCTCCGGATGCTGGCCGCGACGCCCGGCCGCAGCCAGCGCCGGCTCGCCGAGGACCTCGGGATGCCGCCGAGCCGCTTCGTGCCGTTCGCCGACGAACTGGAGGGACGCGGCCTGATCGAGCGGCGCAAGAACCCCGACGACCGGCGGTCGCACGCGCTCTACCTGACCGAACGGGGCGTCGAGCTGCTGGCCGAGCTGCGCGAGATGGGCGCCGCGCACGAGCGCGACGTCTGCGCGGCGCTCTCCTCCGACGAGCACCGGCAGCTGACCGCGCTGCTCCGGCGCGTCGCCGAACAGCAGGGCCTCACCCCGGGAGTGCACCCCGGCTACCGCTCGTCCTGACGTGGTCGCCGGGCCCGGCCGGCGCGCCCTCCGGGCGCGCGGGGAACGCCCGACCGGGGCGTTTGCCGCGTGCCGGTCCGGCGGCTAGCGTCGTGCGGGTGCGATGACGGCTCGGGGAGGGCGGCGAGTGAGACGGACCGGTGGCCTGCGGCTCCTGTCCGCAGTGGCCGCGATCACGGCGGTGGCCTCCGCGGCGGCGTGCGGCGGATCGTCGGCCCGCTCCGACGACGGGCCGACGCGGCGCGGTTCGGCGGCCGCCCGCACCACCCCCAGCCCCACTCCCACCCCCGACCCGGTCGCGGCGCTGGTCCGGCGGATGAGCACGGCGGACAAGGTCGGCCAGCTGTTCATCCCGACCGTCCAGGGCACCACCGCGGCCACCGGCGCCGCGATGGTCGCGAAGTACCACCCCGGCGGCGTCATCTACTTCCCGAACAACCTGCGCACGGCGCGGCAGACGGCGACGCTGTCCAACGGCCTGCAGCGCGCGGCGGCGAAGGACGACGGCGTTCCGCTGCTCATCGGCACCGACGAGGAGCAGGGCATCGTCTCCCGCCTGCCGTACATCACCCGGTTCCCCACCAACAAGGCGCTCGCGTCGACCAAGAACCCCGATGACGACGTGCGCACGGCGGCACGGGTCACCGGCGAGGAGTTGCGCGCGGTCGGCATCAACCAGGACTTCGCGCCGGTCGCCGACGTCAACGTCAACCCGCGCAACCCGGTGATCGGCGTACGGTCGTTCGGCGCCGACCCCAAGGAGGTCGCCCATCTCGTCGGCGTCGCGGTCGACGCCTACCGGGCGACCGGGATCGTGGCGACGGTCAAGCACTTCCCCGGGCACGGCGACACCGCGACCGACAGCCACACCGGCCTGCCGGTGATCAAGCACTCCATGGCGACGTGGGAGCGCCTCGACGCGCCGCCGTTCCAGACCGCCATCGCCCACCACATCGACATGATCATGACCGCGCACATCGTCGTCCCCGGCCTGGACGACTCCGGTGACCCGGCGACCATGTCCAAAACGGTGCTGACGGGCCTGCTCCGCGACAAGCTCGGTTACGACGGGGTCGTGGTGACCGACTCGCTGAGCATGGCGGGCGCGACGATGAAGTACGGCGCGCCGGAGGCGGCCGTGCGGGCCGTCCGGGCCGGCGCGGACATGCTCCTGATGCCGCCGCGGCTGGACAGCGCCTACCGCGCCGTGCTCACGGCGGTGCGGTCGGGCCGGATCCCGCAGAGCCGCCTCGACCAGGCGGTCACCCGCATCCTGCGGATGAAGCAGGACCGGGGGATCCTCCGCTCACCGTATGTCGACGCGTCCCGCGCCGCCGACATCGTGGGTTCGGCGGAGCACCGGGCGGCCGCGCGGAAGGTCGCGGCGCACGTCCGCGCGGGCCGCTGACCAGCGGATCGGCAGCCGACCGTTGACGCGCGTCCATTCGCGTGACTAAGTTTCGCTCTGCCGGTTTCGACTGGTCATTTTCTTACAGATTCGTATTCGGGGGCGGACGGAAGGAGTCTGGATGTCCCGTCGCCGACGGCTCGCCGCGATCAGCACGGCGTCAATGGTGGCGATCGCGGGTCTGGGTGCGGGAACCGCCCAGGCCGCGTCCTCGCCCGGCAAGGACCAGAGCGTCCTGCGGATCCTCCACAAGATGACGCTGGAGGAGAAGGTCGCCCAGCTGTTCGTCCTGCAGGTGTACGGCACCAGCGCCGACACCACGGACCCGGCCGCCGTCGCGGCCAACCGGAAGCTGTACGGAGTGGACAACGCCGCGCAGCTCATCGACAAGTACCACCCGGGCGGGATCATCTACTACTCCGTGGATCCGCCCAACCTCGCGAGCCCGCAGCAGGTCGCGCACCTGTCCAACGGGATCCAGCAGGCGGCGATGCGCCAGCGGGTGCCGATTCCGATGACGATCGTCACGGACCAGGAGCAGGGCAGCGTGGTGACCCGCGTCCCGGCGCCGTTCACCCAGTTCCCCGGCAGCCAGGCCCTCGGGGCCGGACGCCGTCCCAAGGACGCGTACGAGACCTCGAAGATCACCGGGCAGGAGCTGCGGGCGATCGGCATCAACACCGACTACGCCCCCGACGCCGACGTCAACACCAACCCGGCCAACCCCGTGATCGGCGTACGGTCCTTCGGCTCCGACCCGCAGCTCGTCTCGAAGTTCGTGGCGGCCGAGGTCGACGGCTACCAGGCCGCGGGCGTCATCCCGACGGCCAAGCACTTCCCGGGCCACGGTGACGCCGCCACCGACAGCCACACCGGCGTGCCGGTCATCAACCACACCCGCGAGCAGTGGGAGAAGCTCGACATGCCGCCCTTCAAGGCGGCCATCGCGCACGGCATCGACTCGATCATGACGGCGCACATCGTCGTCCCGGCGCTGGACCCGTCCGGCGACCCGGCGACGCTGTCCAAGCCGATCCTCACCGGCATCCTGCGGAACGAGCTGCACTTCAAGGGCGTCATCGCCACCGACGCCCTCGGCATGCAGGGCGTCCGCGACAAGTACGGCGACGACCGCGTGCCGGTGCTCGCCATCAAGGCGGGCGCGGACGAGCTGGAGAAGCCGCCGACGGACGCGAAGGGCAACGGCCTGTTCGACCTGCAGCTCAACTCCGTGATCAACGCGGTGAAGGGCGGCGAGCTGACCGAGTCCCGGATCGACGAGTCGGTCTACCGGCTTCTCGAGGTCAAGAAGAAGCACGGCCTGTTCACGAACCCGTACGTCGACGAGAGCAAGGTCGCTCAGAAGGTCGGCACGCCGGCGCATCTCGCGACCGAGCAGCGGGTCACCGACCGCACCATCACGCTGGTCAAGAACGACGCGCTGCCGCTGACGAAGGACGGCCGCAAGGTCCTCGTGACCGGCTACGGCGTCGCGACGACCCAGACGCTCGCCGCCGACATCGGCAAGCGGGGCCCGGCCACGACCGTCTACCAGACCGGCACGAGCCCGTCGCAGGCGACGATCGACCAGGCCGTGGCCAAGGCGAAGGACAACGATCTCGTCGTCGTCACCACCAACCGCGCCTGGGACGTCTCGACCGAGTCGGGTCACAACGGTCCGGGTCAGGCCAACCTCGTCAAGGCGCTCGTGGCCACCGGCAAGCCGGTCATCGTGGCGGCGGTGCGCGACGCGTACGACATCGGCTACTTCCCCGAGGCGAAGAACTACCTGGCCACCTACGGCTACACGCCGGCGACGCTGGAGTCGCTGACCAAGGTGCTGTTCGGTGAGATCAGCCCCCAGGGGAAGCTGCCCGTCATGGTCCCCGTCGCGGGCGACCCGACCAAGACCCTGTACCCCTTCGGAACCGGGTTGACCTTCCACAAGAAGTAAGAGAACCCGGCCGGCGTGCCCGCCTCATCGATGTCCGGATCGATGAGGCGGCACCTGGACCGGCCGCCCCCCGTACGGAGCGTGGGACGGCGAGACCCCGCCGGTCGCCGTCCCACGCTCTCAGAGAATCCTCACCCGAACCCGCCGCCGCGTAAAGGCGATCGCGTCGGGACTCAGTCGAGTCCCGCGCGGCGGAGGGCCAGGCGGGTGGCGCCGAGGGTGCCGTCGTCGGCCACGGACGCCTCGACGCCGAACCGCTCGCACAGCCCGGCGCGTACGGCCTCGGCGACCGGCCCCTCCTCGAGCAGCGAACCGGCCACGACGACGCCCGGACCGGAATCCCCGTACCGGGCGGTGCCGATGATCTCCTCCAGCGTCGGGCGCACGGCGTCGACGTCGGCGAGCAGCCACCGCGCGGCCTCCGTGACGATCCGCAGCGCCACCTCGTCGCCCGCGGTGGCCGCGGCGGTCACCAGGGGAGCCGCACGGCCGAGCCCGGCGGGCGGCCCGCCGTACACCTCCTTCAGCACCGCCTGGGGCAGCGCGGCACCGGAGGACATCGCGGCCGCGCCGGTGTCGCCGGAGCCGAGGGTCAGGGCCTTCAGGTCGACGTCGGCGAGGAGCGGGCCGGCGGCCTCGCCGAGCAGCAGCCTCGGCACGCTCTCGGCCAGGGTGGTGGGCGCACCGCGCCCGTCGTAGGCGCGCAGCGCCGAGCGGACCGCCTCGGCGCCGATCCACACCCCGGAGCCCTCGTCGCCGACCAGCCACCCGTAGCCGTCGGCGCGGCGTACCACCTCGCCGTCGTCGACCACCGCGGCGCCCGCTCCGGTGCCGGCGAAGACCACGAGCCCGGCGGGCGCGGGACTCCCGGCGGCGAACGCCACCGCGATGTCGGTGACCACCTCCGGCTCGCCGGGGAGGCCCAGCGCCCGCCACGCGGCGTTCGCGGCGGCGACCGCTTTCGGTCGTCCGGCCGCGCCGGCCCCGGCGATCCCGAAAACGCCGCCTACCACCCGTAGCGGGTCCAGGTCCCCCAGAGCGGATCCGACGGCCCTGGTCAGAGCGTCGGCCGGATCGGCGCTGGAGTTAGGATTGGCGCCAGGACCACGGCCACGACCAGCGACAACACCGTCGAGAGTGACGATCGTGGCACGAGTGTTGGTGCCGCCGGCATCCACTCCCACGACATACGGGCCTCTCCAATTGGAACACACACTGTGACCGTAGAACATGGCATATTGACAGGGAACGGTTTTCGTCGGAAAATTTCCTGCATGAGCAAGGTCGGGCCCGACCCCGGGTCCGCGGCCGACAGTGCGAGCGCGTCGCTCAGCACGGTCGTTCGCGTCCGTTCCCTGTTGCCCTCGCTGCCCCCCGCGGAGGCGCGCGTCGCCCAGCGCGTGATCGACGATCCCGAGGCGGTGGCCAACTCCACCATCACCGAGCTCGCCCAGGCATGCGGGACCTCGGAGACGACGGTCATCCGGTTCTGCCGGGCGATCGGCTTCGCCGGCTACCCGGAGCTGCGGCTGACCCTGGCCACCGAGGCCGGGCGCGCCCAGGGGGTGACCGGTGGACGGGTCGTCGGCAGCGACATCAGCACCGATGACACGCTCCAGCAGGTCGTGGAGAAGATCTCCTTCGCCGACGCGCGGGCGGTCGAGGAGACCGCCAACCAGCTCGACATCGACGCGCTCGAACGGGTCATCGCGGCCATCGTCGACGCGCGCCGGGTCGACATCTACGGCGTGGGGGCCAGCGCGTTCGTCGCCCTGGACTTCCAGCAGAAGCTGCACCGCATCGGGCGCACCTCCTACGGCTGGTCCGACGCGCACATCATGCTCACCAGCGCGGCCGTGCTGGAGCCCGGAGACGTCGCGGTCGGCATCTCCCACACCGGCACCACGGTCGACACCATCGACGCGCTCAACGTCGCCAAGCGGCGCGGTGCGACCACGGTCGCGCTGACCAACTTCCCGCGCTCGCCGATCGCCGAGGTCGCCGACTACGTCCTGACCACGGCGGCCCGCGAGACCACGTTCCGGTCGGGCGCCACGGCGAGCCGGCTGGCCCAGCTGACGGTCGTCGACTGCATCTTCGTCGGCGTCGCGCAGCGCACGTACGAACCGACCCGTCAGGCCCTGGAGGCGACCCGCGAAGCGGTCCGGGTCCGCCGTGTCGGATCAGATCGGAGACGCAGGTGACCGATCGCCTCTCCGTCGGGGTTCTGCAGGGGGTCCCCACCGAGGGTCGCAATCCGCGCACCATCGACATCGACCTGCTGCCCACCCTGGACGTGCTTCGTTTGATCAACGCCGAGGACGAGCAGGTCCCCGGCGCGGTGGCGAAGGTGCTGCCGCAGATCGCCAAGGCCGCCGACCTCGCCGTCGACGCGCTGCACGGCGGCGGGCGGGTGCACTACTTCGGCGCCGGCACCTCCGGGCGACTCGCGGTGCTGGACGCCGCCGAGCTCCCGCCGACGTTCGGCGTCAGTCCGGACCTCTTCGTCGCCCACCACGCGGGCGGGCTCGGCGCGCTCTCCGAGGCGGTCGAGGGCGTCGAGGACGACGAGGACCTCGGGGGCCGCGACGCCGCGGACGTGCGCCTCGGCGAGCTGGCCGTCGGCATCACCGCGAGCGGCCGCACGCCGTACGTCGTCGGCGCGCTGCGCGCCGCGGCCAAGCAGGGCGCGCACACCGCGTTGATCAGCTCGAATCCGCAGTCGGTCTTCGGTGCGGAGGTCGACGTCAACATCGCCGTGGAGACCGGGCCCGAGGCCGTCACCGGCTCGACCCGGATGAAGGCGGGCACCGCCACCAAGCTGGTGCTGAACGCCATGTCCACCGCTGTCATGGTGCGGCTCGGCCGCACCTACTCCAACCTCATGGTCAGCGTCAACGCGCTCAACTCGAAGCTGCGCGGTCGCGTGATCAAGATCCTGGTCGAGGCGACCGGTCTGGACGCCGAGACATGCGCGGCGGCGCTGGCGGGAGCCGGCGGCGACACGCGCGTCGCGTTGCTGTCCCTGTTGTGCGACGTGCCCTCCGACCGCGCCGCCGGAGCGCTGGAGGAGACCGGAGGCTCGGTGCGGGAAGCGATGCGCAGGATCCGGCCCGAGGGTCAGTAGTAAGACGTCGGGGGCAGCGAAGAAAGGGGTCCACCTCCTCATGCGGAAATACTGCGCGCTCGTCGCGGCGTTGGGCGCAGCCCTCGCCCTCCCGGCGTGCGCACCGAGCACGAATAGTGGCGGCGGCAAGATCCATCTCACGGTCGAGACCTGGCGTCCCGAGGACACCGCGGGATACCAGAAGATCTTCGACGCGTACGAGAAGAAGCACCCGAAGGTCATCCTCGACTACAAGCCGATCAAGAGCACCGACTACCTGACGGTGCTGCCGAACGACTTGAAGAAGGCGACGGGCGGGCCGGACGTCGTCCAGCTCAAGCCGTACGGGCCGCTGCAGTCCTACATCAAGGCGGGCAACCTGGTGCCGCTCGACGGCCAGGTGAACGTCAGTGGCTGGCAGGACAAGGTGCTGCAGGCGGCCAAGGGCAAGGAAGACGGGAAGCTGTACGGCGTCCCGTACGCCCTGCAGACGCTCGGGATCCTCTACAACAAGAAGATCTTCGCCGACCAGGGCATCCAGCCGCCGACGACGTGGGCCGACTTCACCGCCGCCTGCGACAAGCTCAAGAAGGCCGGCATCACCCCGATGGCCACGAGCGGCCTGCAGCCGTGGGTGCTCGCCATCGACCACCAGATCTTCGGCGCGACGCGGGAGGGCGGCAACGACTTCGAGCAGGCCGTCCTCACCGGCAAGAAGGACTTCACCGACCCGGACTACACGGCCTCGCTGCAGACCGTCGCGGACCTGAAGCCGTACTTCCCGAACCAGGTCGCCGCCGTCGACTACCCCGACGCGCAGACGCTGTTCACCAGCGGCAAGGCCGCGATGTACCCGGGCGGCTCGTACGAGATCGGGCCGTTCACCAAGACGACGCCGGACCTGCAGATCGGCTTCTTCGACGCCCCGCCCGCGCCGGGCGCCAAGGTGAACCAGCCGCTGACCTCCGGCTACGTCGACGGATCGTTCGGCGTGAACGCGCACTCGGAGCACAAGGCCGAGGCGCTCGAGCTGGTCAAGTGGATGTCGACGCCGGAGTTCGGGCAGCTGTACGCCAACTCGCTGAAGCAGATCTCGGCCGTGCCCGGCACGACCCCCGGCGACCCGCTGCTCACCCAGGCGTACCAGGGCTACCAGCAGCACGGGGCGACGTACATCATGGTCGTCGACTTCGGCTACGGGAATCCGCTCGGCCGTGACCAGGAGGGGCAGGCTCTGCAGAAGATGCTGGGCGGCACCTCGGCCGCGGACGCGGGCAAGCTCGTCCAGAAGGGCATCTCGGCGTGGTTCAAGCCCAGCGGAGGCTGAGGCGTCCGGTCGGCACCGGCGGCGGGCGACCCCGCCGCCGGGTCCTGCTGGCCTTCCTGCTGCCCGCTCTGGCGCTGTACACGGTGTTCATCATCTATCCGCTGGTCTCCGCCGCGCAGTACAGCGTGTACTCCTGGTCGGGGAACAAGCAGGACGGCTTCACCGGTCTGTCCAACTTCCACCAGCTGTTCACCAAGTACCCGCTGAGCGAGCAGGTGTGGCGCGCCCTCGGCCACAACTGCCTGTTCTTCATCGGCACGATGCTGATCCAGACCACCCTCGGCCTGGCGTTCGCCGTGCTGCTGCACAAGTCCCGGCGCGGCAAGCGGTTCCTGCAGACCGCGTACACGCTGCCGCACCTGGTCAGCCCCGTGGTGGTCGGCTACCTCTGGTCGATCATGCTCAACCCGCAGTTCGGCGCGGTGAACGCCGCGCTGCGCGGCGTCGGCCTCGGCTCGCTGGCGCAGCCCTGGCGCGGTGACCCGCACCTGGCGCTGCCCGTGGCGATCGTCGTGAACGCCTGGCAGTGGGTCGGCTTCCCGATGCTGCTGTTCGGTGCCGCCCTGGCGGGGATCCCCGACGAGTACGAGCAGGCCGCCCGCGTCGACGGCGCGTCGTCGTGGCAGGTGTTCCGGCGGATCACGCTGCCGCTGCTCACGCCGGTGCTCGGCATCGTCACCGTGCTGACCTTCATCGGCACGTTCAACGTGCTCGACCTGATCTACGCGTTGCAGGGTTCCCAGGGCAATCCCGGGTTCGCCACCGACACGCTCGGGCTGCTGTTCTACCGGACGGCCTTCGAGAACCCGGATCCGAACGCCATCGGCCAGTCGTGCGCGCTCGCCGTGTGCATGTTCGTCCTGATCTTCGGGGTGTCGCTGGCGGCCAACAAGGTCTTCCGCCGGATGGAGGAACGCCTCACATGACCAGCGGCACTCTCACGGTCAACGAGCGGTCCACCGTCGCCGCGCGCCCGCGTCCGCCCCGGCGGCGGATCCAGGTCGGCGGAGCGGCCTCGGCCATCCTGCTCTGGGTGTACGCCCTGGCGGCCCTGGCCCCGCTCATCATCATGGCGTTCAACTCGCTGCGCACCGAGAAGGACCTGGCGAACCAGCCGCTCGGCCTGCCCCTGCACCCGGTGTTCGAGAACTACTCGCACGCCTGGTCGGCGGGCAACTTCAGCACCTACTTCGTCAACTCCGTCGTGATCACGGTGAGCGCGGTGGTGCTCGGCACGGGGGTCTCGGTGCTCGCCGCCTACCCACTGGGGCGCTACCGCTTCCGCGGCCGGGGGGCACTGTCGTCCTACTTCCTGGCCGGTCTCATGCTGCCGATCCGGCTCGGCGCCGTCCCGGTGTTCTACCTGGTGAACTCGCTCACGCAGTCGCTGCCCGGGGTCGACGCCCGGTTCTGGCTGATCTGCGTGTACGCGGGGAGCGGCGTGCCGTTCTCGGTCTTCGTGCTGACGGCGTTCTTCCGGCAGTTGCCGATGGAGCTGGAGGAGGCGGCCCGCATCGACGGCGCCGGCGAGCTGCGGATCTTCGCCCGGATCATGGTCCCCATGGTCCGCCCGGCGCTGACCACCGTGGCGCTGTTCCAGTTCATCCCACTCTGGAACGACTTCTTCTTCCCGCTGGTGCTGTTGAAGGACGATCAGTGGACGCTGCCGACCGGCCTGACGCGCTTCTTCGGCGAGTTCGAGGCCGCCCACGCGCAACTGTCCGCCGGCCTGGTCATCACGACGATCCCCCTCGTCGTCCTCTTCCTCGTGGCCACCAAACAGATCGTCGCCGGCCTGACCGCCGGAATGTCCAAATAACGGGAACGCGCATGACGAGGCTGCCGCGTCAGCGGCAGCCTCGACGTCGTGGCGCTACCGGACCCGCTTGGGCGGGTGTTCTGAGGCCGGGCCAGGCGATGTCGTCGACCACCAGGAACGGTTCGCCGGTCAAGGTCGCCGGGGTCGCTCCGCTGAACGCCACGACGTCTCGATGCAGGTGGGACTGGTCGGCGTAGCCGCCGTCGGCCGCGACGCGGGCCGCGCCTTCACCCGCGACCAGGCGGTTGGCGGCGTGGTCGAAGCGGACCAGCCTCGCGGCGCGTTTGGGCGGCAGGCCGATCTGCGCGTGGAACCGCGACCACAGGCGTTTACGGCTCCAGCCGACCTCGGCCGCCAGTCGGTCGACCCGGACCCGGCCGTGGTCGGCGACGATCCGCTTCCAGACCCAGGCCACCTCCGGATCCACGGACGATCGCGCCTCGAATCGGCGGGCGAGCAACGCGTCCGTCAGGGCGAAACGATCCTCCCAGGAGGAGGCTTCGCTCAGTCGCTCGCGGATCCGTGACGCCTCCCGGCCCCACAGGTCGTCGAGGGCCACCACTGTGCCCTCCAGGTCGGCCGGCGAGACGCCGAGAACCGCGCGTACGACCATCGGGGACAGCCGCACCTGCACGCATTCGACGTTCTCGCCCCGCGCCCAGGCCGCGCCCCCGGAACCGAACCCGACCCCGGCGACGAGACTTCCGCGCTGCCGCCGCCCGGCGGAGTCGTCCAGAGTGGGAGTGCCGGCGCCGAACTCCACGGCCACGGTCACGGCCGGGTGCGGGACCATCCGGATCGCCATGAGGTCGCGGACGCCGAACCCGGCCATGGTGACACCGGGCATTCGGCTGGGACGTGCCGGGGACGCGACGTCCCATAAAGCCGTGACCCCACGTTCGCGCCCCGTGAACCGCATCGTCACATGCTACGTGAGCCGCCCGAGGCGGACATTCGTTCAGGCCGCCGGCGCGCGTGGACGGTGACAGTGGGCCCATGAGCGATATCGACCTGCGCCGGCGCCGCGGCGAGCGGGCGCGATCAGTAGCCGGGTTTCGCCCCGCCGCTCGCCTCGATCAGCCAGTACAGCGTTCCGGTGCCGAAAGGCAGCCTGGGCGTGGCGACGTCGATCCAGCCCGTGCCCGGCACGTCTGTTCCGGCATCCCACCACCACCAGCTCCGGTCGCCGCCGCCCTCTTCTTCGTTCGGGTCGAAGGAGTAGAGCCAGTTCGAAAGGCGCCACGCCTCGTCCGCGGTGGCCTCCTCCACCGGATCAGCCGAATCCGCCGGATCCGTCGGGGTCATGGCCTGCCAGCGCTCCAGCCAGGCGGCGGCCCGGGCGGCAGGATCGAAGACCGGCTCCGGTGCGGGCCGCTCGACCTCCGGTGCGAACCGTTCGACGAACCACGAGGGGAGGATCTCCGGCCACTCTTTCTCCGCCGGCCATGAGTCGACCCGCTCGATGACGCGTTCGAGCACCTCGCGCGCACGGGCGATCACGGCGGCCGGGTCGGCCGCCGTGAAGAACACCCGTACGAGGAACAGGCCTTCCTCGTCATCCTCGGTTGGGCCGGACCGGATACGCCGTAGTTCGCCGTCGGAGATCTTCACCCTCCGAAGTTTGCATGATTTTGAGGTATCAGTGGGCCGAGGCGATGATGCTCTGGACCCGGGCCGTGGTGGTGACGCTGCGGACGGTCTCCGGCGGGTACAGCGCGCCGCCCATGTAGATGCCCGGCCGGGTGAAGCGGGACGGCGACGGCCGGTCCTCGGAGGCGGTGAAGTGCAGCTCCTCGGCGCCGGTCGCCTCGACGACGCGTGCGGCCGTGCGCTCGTTGATCCCACCGGCGGGCAGGATGATGATCCGCCCGGCGGCCTTCTCGACGAGCCGCGCGATCAGCTCCGTGCCCTCCAGGGCCGAGGGGGCCGCGCCGGAGGTGAGCAGCCGGTCCACGCCGAGCCCGACGACGTCCTCGAACGCCGCCTCGGGGTCGCGGGTGACGTCGAACGCCCGATGGAAGGTGACGCTGAGCGGACGGGCGGCCTCGACCAGCCGTGCGCACAGCTCCGTGTCGATCTGCGCGTCCGGGGTCAGCGCGCCGATGACGATGCCGTCCGCGCCCGCGGCCTTGACCGCCTCGATGTCGCGGAGCATCGCCGCGACCTCGGCGGGGCCGTACACGAAGTCGCCGCCGCGCGGGCGGATGATCACATGGACCTTGATCCGGCCGGCGGCGAGGGCGACGGCCTGTTCGACCATCCCGATGCTCGGCGTGATCCCGCCCTCGAGCAGGGCGGCGCAGAGCTCGACCCGGTCCGCGCCGGCCTCCGCCGCGGCCGCGACGCCGTCGGCCGATTCCAGGCAGATCTCGTAACGCACTTTTCGGTTCCTTTCGCGAGGTGGGTGGATCAGAGCAGTTCGGGCGTCAGATCCGGGTCGGGCATGTCGGTGTCGAATGGGAACAGCGGCCGCCGTACGCCGTGGTGGCCGAGGCGGAGCAGGTCCTGGTCGACGCCACCGGGGGTGAGCGCGAGCAGCCAGTCGGCGGCGAGGTCGTACAGTTCCGGCTCCAGGTAACCGATCTTGACGATCACCAGGTCGGTCGCGGTGGGGTCGAGACCGAGGAAGGTGAAGTCGCGGATCTCGTGGTACGGCTTGCGGCGGGCGGTCACGATGACCTGCAGCCCGCCGGTCCGGATCACGGCGACGTCGCCGCCGACGGGGTCGTCGCGGCGCAGGGCCTGGACGGTGCCCGCCAGGGTGACGGGCCCGGCCGGGTTCGGATCGATCTTCCCGCCGACGCGGAGCACCACCTCGGCGCCCTCGCCGGCGGCGAACGCGGCGGCCACCGCCTCGGGGTCCTGGATGCTCGCGTAGATCGCGCTGACCTTCCCGAGGCGGAGCTCCTCGACCCCGAGCAGGTACTCCAGCGTGGCGGAGACGTCGCCGGCGCCGCCGGCGGTCGGGTTGTCGCCGGAGTCGCTGATCAGGAACGGGCGGGCGTCGCTGTCGATGGCGGCCCGGAGGCAGTCCCGCAGGGTGCCGGTGGGGGCGACGAAGGCGAAGTCCGCGCGGGCCTTCCAGTACGCCTCGGCCAGCCCGCGCGCCTGCTCGGTGATCGTCGCCTCGTCGTCGCCGGTGACGACCACGGCGGCCCGGCAGCGGGGCTCGTCGGCCCAGGCGTACCCGACCCAGATCGCGGCGTCCAGCACGCCGGGCATCGCCTCGACCTCGGGCACGCGGGCGTACAGGCTCTTGGCGGGCTCGATGCGGGTGCTCGTCTTCTCTCCGGGCAGCAGGACCGGCACCTGCACCCAGGCCTTGCGCGGCCGGCCGCCGTCGCGCAGCCGGGTCACGAGGTTGCGCGCCGCCCGCTCCCGGGACTCCCAGGCGTCCTCGTGCGGCGCCATCCGGTAACAGGTGATCAGGTCGACCGTCGAGGCGAGCTCGCGGGAGACGTTCCCGTGCAGGTCCATGGACGCCGAGATGAGCGTGTCCGGGCCGACGGCCGCCCGTACGGCGGCGGCCAGGCCGGCCTCCGCGTCGGTGCGCCCGGTGACGCTCATCGCCCCGTGGATGTCGAAGAACAGGCCGTCCAGCGGTCCTGCGGCTTTGGCACGTTCCACGATCTCGGCCTCGAGGGCGTCGTACACGTCGGGGTCGACGGCGCCGCCCGGCAGTGAGACCGCGTGCAGCAGCGGCACCCACTCCACTTCCGCGCACCATGGCCGCTGCTCCCGGAGCCAGGCGTAGCGCGCGAGCAGGGCGTCGTCCCGGGTGACGGTGAAGTCGTCCAGGCGGGTCAGGTGCGGGGAGAAAGTGCTCGACTCGATCGCGATGCCGGCGATGCCGATGCGGAGTGCTGTCACGGGAAGGTCCTTCGTACGGGGGCGGGATCAGGAGGAGGCCAGGGCCACGCCCTGGTCGAGGATGAGGCGGCCGATGCCCAGCAGGCCGGCGTCGGGCCCGGCGACGCTCTCCGCGATCTCCAGGTCCTGGGTGGTCGGGGGCAGGCATCGCTCGTACAGGACGCCGCGCGCCGCCGCCACGAACAGGTCGCAGCCGGCCAGCGCGCCGCTGAGGACGACCGCCTGGGGGTTCAGGAAGTTCACGATCGTGGTGAGGACCTCGCCGAGCTGCCGGCCGGCGAACCTCACGTTGGTCGTGACGGTCGGGTGCCGGTCGCGGGCCAGGCGTACGAGGTCGGCGGTGCTCTTGACGTCGACGCCGTCGCCGTTCACGGCGGCGACCAGCGCGGCACCGCTGGCGATCGTCTCCAGGCAGCCGAAGTTGCCGCAGCTGCACGGCCGGTCGCCGCCCGCCGGGACGCGGTTGTGGGTGATGTCGCCGGCGAAGCCGCGGGCGCCCCGGTGCAGCCGGCCGTCGCTCACGACGGCCGCGCCGACGCCGGTGCCGGCCTTGACGAAGACGAAGTCGCGGAGGTCCGGCCCGCGTGCGACGGTCTCGCCCATCGCCATGAGGTTGGCGTCGTTCTCCACGACGAGGGGGGTCTGGAACCGCCTGCTCATCCGCTCGCGTACGGAGTAGCCGTGCCAGCCGGGCATCCGGGAGGGCCCGACCATGACGCCGTCGAGGTCGACCGGCCCGGGCAGCCCGATTCCGACGCCGAGCACCGGGCGACCGTCGCCGAGCTCTTCGAGCGCGTCCATGATCTGGTCCAGGACGGGTTCCGGCCCGGCGCTGACGTCCATCTCCAGATCGCGGACCTTCTGGGGCCGGCCCGTCCCGTCCAGCGCCGCGATGCGCGCGTGGTGGCCGCCCAGGTCGGCGGCGAGCATCACGCCCTCACCCGCGGGGACGCTGAGCAGGCGCGGCCGCCGCCCGCCGCGCGAGCGGCCCTCACCGGACTCCAGGAGTAGGCCGGCGTCGAGCAGCTCCTGCACATGGGCGGAGACCGTCGACGGAGCCCAGCCGAGCAACCGGGCCAGCTCGGCCCGCGACGTGGCCTGGCCCGACGCGACGAGCCCGATGATGTGCGCGGCCGACACGGCGGCTCCTCAGTCGAATGTTCAGGAGACTTGCTTCGGATCCGAACGTTACTTCGGTTGATTCGGTCGGACAATAGCAACCGGTGTGACGGCAGTCCACCGCGTGACCTCGTTATGCGACCGTGACCAGGTGGTTTCCGGGAGCCGAGTGCGTCACTTGTTTCGATTCGGTCTTGTCTTGGTTCGATGGGGCGCTGTATCGTCACCGCCACATCGCCACCGACCCCCGCCGGACCGGCCACTCGAACGAAGCCCCCGGTCGGTCGGCCGAACGACTCGCTGAAACCTGCGGACGACGTCCGTTCCTCCCATCAGGAGCACCGATGAAGAGACCATCGCCCTCGTTCCCGGCGGCCGCGCGCACCCCGCTGGCGGTGCTCGGCGTGGGCGCCGCACTGCTGGTGGCCGGATGTTCCTCCGGCAGTGGGCAGGGGTCGTCGGGGAGCGGCGGCACGCCGCAGCAGGGCGGCGCGGTGACGTTCGCGCTGCCGCCCAACGCCACGCCGAACTGGATCTTCCCGCTGGGCACCCCCGGCCACCTGGCCGGGTACAACAGCGCGATCCGGCAGAACGTCTTCCTGCCGCTGTACGCCTACAACGGGTCGAGCGGCACCGTCGCCCTGGACGAGAAGGCCGGCGCGGCCAAGACCCCGGTCTACTCCAACGGCGGCAAGACGGTCACGATCACGCTGAAGGACGGCACCTGGGCGAACGGCCAGAAGGTCACCACCCGTGATGTGGAGTTCTGGTTCAACCTGGCCAAGGCCAACAAGGACCAGTGGGGCAACTACAGCAAGGGCGACCTGCCGGACAACGTCGCGAAGTTCACGACGGTGGACGACAAGACGTTCAAGCTCGACCTGACCAAGGCGTACAACCCGGACTGGTTCACGGCGAACCAGCTCACCTACATCACGCCGATGCCGCAGTCGGCCTGGGACGTCGAGGCCGCCGGCGGCAAGGTCGGCGACTACGACCGCACGACCGACGGCGCCAAGAAGGTCTTCAAGTACCTCATCGGCGAGGCCGGCAAGCTGTCGGAGTACGCGAGCAACCCGCTGTGGAAGGTCGCGAACGGGCCGTTCACGGTGAAGGAGTTCACCACCACCGGCCAGGTGACGCTCGCCAAGAACGCGAAGTACACCGGTGACGACGCCGCCCACCTGGACACCGTCACTTTCAAGCCGTTCACCTCCGCCCAGGCGGAGCTGAACGTCCTGCGCGCCGGCGGCGTCGACTACGGCTACCTGCCGGCGCTCGCGACCTCGCAGCAGAAGACGATCGAGAACAGCGGCTACCAGGTGAAGCCCTGGAACGGCTGGGCGATCACCTACATCCCCTACAACTTCAACAACCCGGAGATGGGCGCGGTCTTCAAGCAGCTCTACATCCGGCAGGCCGTGCAGATGTCGATCGACCAGGCGACCATCTCGCGGGTGATCTGGCACGACCAGGCCGCCCCCGGATACGGGCCGGTGCCGCAGCAGCCGGTGTCGAAGTACCTGTCCCAGGACCAGAAGAACAACCCGTACCCCTACGACGTGAACAAGGCCAAGGCGCTGATCACGTCGCACGGCTGGACGATCGCCGGCAACGTCGCCTCCTGCACGAAGCCGGGCACCGGGGCCGACCAGTGCGGGGCCGGGATCAAGGCCGGCACGCAGCTGAAGTTCTCGCTGCTGACCGAGAGCGGCAGCACCGAGACCGACAACACGATGCAGGAGCTGCAGTCGTCCCTCTCGAAGATCGGCGTCGCGCTGTCGATCAAGTCGGAGCCGCTGAACTCCGTCCTCGACCACAGCCCGGAGTGCAAGCCGAACCAGTCGACCTGCTCCTGGCAGCTCTCCTTCTTCGGCACCCAGGGCAGCTGGTACTTCCCGGCGTACCCGAGCGGTGAGCAGATCTTCTCCACCGACGGGGGCACCAACCTCGGCAGCTACAGCGACCCCACGGCCGACAAGCTGGTCAAGGAGTCGACGAGCTCCTCGGACCCCCAGGCGATGCAGCAGTACAGCTCCTACCTCGCCAAGCAGCTCCCGGTGATCTGGATGCCGAACCCCGCGTACCAGGTGTCGGCGATCCGCAACAACCTGCGCGGCGTCGTCCAGGACCCCCTGGCCACCATGCAGCCGCAGCGCTGGTACCTCACGAAGTAACCGACGCGCCCGGGACGGCCGACGGCCGTCCCGGGCCTCACTCTGGCCGGAGGAACCCCGTTGATCCGCTTCCTGGCAAAGCGCCTCGGGCAGTCGATCGTCGTCATCCTGCTGGTGACCGTGATCGTCTTCCTGCTGCTGCACTCGGTCCCCGGCGGGCCCGCCCGGGGCATCCTCGGCCCCCAGGCCAGCCCGCAGGCCATCGCGGCGTTCAACCATGAGCACGGCTTCGACAAGTCGCTGGTCCAGCAGTACTGGGCGTTCCTCAGCCGCCTGCTGCACGGCGATCTCGGCGACTCGTACACACTGAACCAGTCCGTGGGCTCGCTCATCTCCCAGCGGCTGCCCAAGACGCTCGTCCTGACCGGGCTGTCGACGCTGGTGGCGCTGCTCGTCGCGATCCCGCTGGGCGTGTGGCAGGGACGGCGGCGCCGCGGCCTGACCGACTACGCGGTCACCACCGTGGTGTTCATCGGGTACGCGACGCCGGTCTTCTTCCTGGCGCTCATCCTCGTCATCGTCTTCACCGAGAAGATCCCGATCCTGCCCCCGCAGGCGCCGCAGGGCCAGTCGCTCGGCGCGCTGTTCGCCGACTCCCGCGCGCTGATCCTTCCCGTCCTCGCCGGGGCGATCGCGACGGTCGCGGCGTTCAGCCGGTACATGCGGTCGGCGGTGCTCGACAACCTCGCCGAGGACTACGTACGGACCGCGCGGGCCAAGGGCGCCTCGGAACGCCGGGTCGTGTGGCTGCACATCATGCGCAACTCGCTGACCCCGATCATCGCGATGCTCGGTTACTACCTGCCGGTGCTGTTCTCCGGCGCGCTGGTGATCGAGTCGGTGTTCAACTACCCCGGCATGGGGCTGCTGTTCTGGAACGCCGCGCAGACGTCCGACTACCCGATCCTGCTCGGCACCGTCATGGTGATCGCGCTCGCCACCGTCATCGGCTCGCTGCTCGCCGACATCATCCAGGCGCTCGTCGACCCCCGCGTCCGCGGAGCGATCCGATGACGCGCGCATTCCGTACCGCGAAGGAGAACTCATGACCGTCTCCGCTCCGCTGCTCACCGAGCAGGAGCCCGCGGCCACGGCGGCCGGGCCGTACCGCCGGATGGTGAAGTCGTTCCTCGCCAACCGGCTGGCCCTCACGGGCCTGGTCATCCTCGGCCTGCTGCTCGTCTTCTGCTTCATCGGCCCGCTGATCCACCACACCGACCAGACGCACACGCAACTGGCCGACGCCACCCTCTCGCCCGGCACGCGCGGACACCTCCTCGGCACCGACGACGTCGGCCGGGACGTGCTCGGCCGCCTGATGGTCGGCGGCCAGACGTCCCTGGAGATCGGCATCGCCGCCGGGCTGCTGGCGACGCTGATCGGTACGGTCTGGGGCGCCATCTCCGGGTACGCCGGCGGCTGGATCGACTCGATCATGATGCGCGTGGTCGACGCGGGCATCGCGATCCCCGCCCTGTTCCTGCTCCTCGTGACCGCGACGATCCTCCGCCCCACGGTGCCGGTGCAGATCCTGATCATCGGCTGCGTCTCGTGGCTCGTGCCGGCCCGGCTCGTACGGGCCGAGGCGCTGTCCCTGCGCAGCCGCGACTACGTGCAGGCGATGAAGGCGATGGGCGGCGGCCACCGCCGCGCGGTGTTCCGGCACGTCATCCCGAACGCCATCGGCACGGTGGTGGTGAACGCGACCTTCCAGGTGGCCGACGCGATCCTGCTCATCGCCTACGTCAGCTTCCTGGGCCTCGGCGTGGCCCCGCCGAAGACCGACTGGGGCGGCATGCTCAGCAAGGGCATCTCCTACACCTCAGAGGGCTACTGGTGGCTGATCTTCCCGGCGGGCCTGGCGATCGTGCTGGTCGTGTGCGCGTTCAACTGCATCGGTGACGGCCTGCGCGACGCCTTCGAAGTACGGCTCCAGGGGCGCTGATGCGGAACCAGACGAAAGGTGAGACGGTGAGCGACTCCCCGGCCCTGGCCATCGAGGACCTGAGCGTCTCCTTCGCGGGAAGCTCCGCCAAGGTCCGCGCGGTCGACGGCGTCAGCATCCGCGTGAACCCGGGGGAGATCGTCGCGGTCGTCGGCGAGTCCGGCTCCGGCAAGAGCGTCACGTCCATGTCCACCCTGGGCCTGCTGCCGCCCACGGCCACCGTACGCGGCAGCGTCCGGGTCGGCGGGGTCGACGTCACGACGCTGGACGGCCCCGCGCTCCGCGCCGTACGCGGCTCGGAGATCGCCATGGTCTTCCAGGAGCCCATGACCGCGCTGAACCCCGCGTTCACCGTCGGCTGGCAGGTCGCCGAGGCGCTCCGCCTGCACATCGACGGCCTGTCGCGGAAGCAGGCCCTGGACCGCGCCGCCGAGCTCCTGGAGACGGTGGGCATCCGGGACGCGCGGCGCAGGCTCGGGCAGTACCCGCACGAACTCTCCGGCGGCCTCCGCCAGCGCGTCATGATCGCGATGGCGATCGCGTGCGAGCCGAAGGTGCTGATCGCCGACGAGGCCACCACCGCGCTGGACGTCACCGTGCAGGCGGAGATCCTCGACCTCCTGCGCGACCTCCGGGACCGGTTCGGCACCGCGATGCTGGTCATCACCCACAACATGGGCGTCGTCGCCGACATCGCCGACCGGGTCGTCGTCATGTACCAGGGGCAGGTCGTCGAGGAGGCCCCGGTCGAGGAGCTGTTCGCCAATCCGCGCGCGGATTACACCAAGCGCCTGCTCAGCGCCGTCCCCCGCCTCAAGCCCCGCGGCGACGAGCCCACCGGTGAACCGGCGGTCGCAGGCGAACCGGCGGCGCCGGGCGAGGCGGCGCTCGCCATCGAGAACCTCGTCGTGCAGTTCCGCGGCAAGGGCGGTACCAAGGTCCGCGCCGTCGACGACGTCTCCCTCACCGTGGCCAAGGGCGAGGTCCTCGGCCTGGTGGGCGAGTCCGGATCCGGCAAGTCGACCCTCGGCCGCGCGGCGATCGGGCTGATCACCCCGGCCTCGGGCACCGTACGGCTGCTCGGCGACTCGCTGACCGGCGCGCGGGGGAGCGCGTTGCGGCGGTTGCGGCGACGGTGCGGCATCGTCTTCCAGGATCCCGCGTCGTCCCTCGACCCCCGGATGACCGTCGGCGACTGCATCGCCGAGCCGCTGGTCATCAACAAGATCGGTGGCCGGGACGAGCGGATCGTGGCCCTGCTGGAGAGCGTCCGGCTCGACCCCGCCGTACGGTTCCGCTATCCCCACGAGCTGTCCGGCGGACAGCGGCAGCGGATCGGCATCGCGCGGGCGCTCGCCCTCGACCCGGACCTCGTGATCGCCGACGAGCCGACCAGCGCGCTGGACGTCTCGGTGCAGGCCGCCGTGCTGGACGTGTTCCTGGAGCTGCAGGCCCGCCTCGGCTTCGCCTGCCTGTTCATCACGCACGACCTGGCCGTCGTCGGACTGGTCTCCGACCGGGTCGCGGTGCTGAACCAGGGCGAACTGGTCGAGGAGGGCCCGCGCGACGAGGTCCTGTTCGACCCGCGCGAGGCCTACACGCGCCGCCTGATCAGCTCCGCGCCGGTCCCCGACCCGGTCGAGCAGCGCGAACGCCGGGCCCGCGCGGCCGAGCTGAGAGCGGCCCGCGACTGACCCGGCCGCTCGGGCGGCCCGCTTTCGCCTGATTTGCTCGGGTGGCCCGCTTCCGCCGTGTTCGCTTTCTCGCCGGCGCCGGATAGGCGTGACAGCGGCGGCCGGCGCGAAGCGGCCACCGTCGAGGCTTCCTCGGGGCCGCGATCGGCGTAACCGCCGCATTACCGGCAATCCCCCTGCCGGGTGGTCCGCTCGCGCTCTGGGGTGTCTACTCAGAGGAGACGAATTCTCCTCTGAGTAGACGGCTTCAGACGCGAGGGCCCGGCCAGGCATCCGATTCGTCCCGGTCATCCGTGTTGTCGCGGGAGTGGCGGCATGGAGGCGTACCGAACGCTCGGTAAAGCGCTCCTCGCGGCGCTGATGTGCGGGCTTTGGTCCCTCGTCAACGAGCCGTTACCGAGCATTCCGTACGGTCGCCGCCGAGGGTCGGGCCGCCCAGGTACCGGTCGGGTCGTCGTTCGCCCACGGTCAGGCGTACCGGGGGTGGGGCCGCCTTTTCCAGCTTCTTGCCGTCCAGGTAGCCGGGCCGGGCGGTACGCGGGGACCACGTGGCGCCGCCGTCGGGGGTCACCTCCGCGAAGGAGACGCGGGGGTAGATGCAGCACAGGAAGCAGGCGATGATCCGCAGCCGGCCCTGCCAACCGGTGTGAGCGAGCGCGGCGGCGACGCGGGGGTCGGCGGTGTCGACGTCGAGGAGCACCCAGAGCGGGCCGCCGCACCACGGGCACTCCTCCTCGGCCGACGCGGGACCGTCCTCGGGCACCAGCGCGTACGCCGTGGCCCCGCGGATCTCCCGGGCCCGTCCGTCGGTCTCGAAGTCCCAGCCGTACCGGGGAAGCACGTTGGCGAGGGTGTCGGCCTCGATGCCCGCTGGCGGCTGCCTCCGCCAGCGCCGGAACGCCGCCTCGACCACCAGACCGTGGGTGGCCGTGAGCATCGTCACCAGCCAGACGTTCGGGGAACCGGCGTCGACCCGCGCCACGGCCTCGCGCTGCACGTCCTCGCCCGCGTCGCGGAACAGCGCCTCCGGAAGGTAGACGTCGTCCGCGTCGAGCAGTCGCGAGAGGTACGGCCGAAGAGCGTCCGGGTCGTCCTCAACCAGTTCCTCGAGCTCCCACGCGGCGTCATCGTCACCGGCCAGGATCCGGTCGACCAGGTCATCGATCACCCGCGCACAGTACTGCCCTCCGCCGCTGACGCGTGGCGGCGTGCTCCTGCGCTCCGATCCCTTTCGGGCAGGCCATTGCCGAGCGTTCCGTACGCTGCCGCCGCGTAGAACCGCGTTCGGTTGTTGGGGGATCGGTGGCTTACGATCGGCTTCGTGACGGTTCGCGGGCTCATCACCGACTGGGGCGGCGTGCTCACCACGCCGCTGAAGGAAGCGATCACGGCGTGGATCGAGGTGGACGACATCGACGCCGACGTCTACAAGCTGGTGATGAAGGAGTGGGTGAGCCAGGCGTACGCCGGTGACGGCGTCAACCCGATCCACGGGCTGGAGGACGGGTCGCTGAGCCCGGCGGAGTTCGAGTTTCTGCTGGCCGAGCGGCTGCGCACCCGGACCGGCACGCCGGTGCCCGCCGACGGGCTGCTGACCAGGATGTTCCACGCCTTCGAGCCGGTCGAGCCGATGTACGACGCGCTTCGCCGGGCGAAGGGCGCCGGCGTCCGTACGTGCCTGCTGTCCAACTCCTGGGGCAACACCTATCCGCGGGAGCTGTTCGCCGAGCTGTTCGACGCGGTCGTGATCTCTTCGGAGGTCAGGCTGCGCAAGCCGGACCCGGCGATCTTCCACCACGCGCTGGAGCTGATCGGGCTGCCGGCGGAGGAGTGCGCGTTCGTCGACGACATCGAGCACAACGTGCGCGCCGCCGAGGAGCTCGGCATCACCGGCGTGCACTACGTCGACAGTTCGAGCACCGTCGCCCGCCTGGAGGAACTGCTGGGCGTTCAGCTCGGCTGACGGCGGCCCGGATCGGGGTGTCGGTGCGGATAGGGCGCGCGTCGGCGCGCCGGTACTGGCACACTCTCCAGGACCATGCGCGTTTATCTACCGTCCACACTCGGCGGCCTCGCCCGGATCCTCCGTGACCGTGAGGTCGGGCCGGTGCCGCTGACCGCCTATGCCGTGACGCCGGCGCTGCGCGAGTGGTACGCCTCCGCGGACCTCGAGGAGCTCGAGTACGCCGCGATGTCGGACGCCGCGAAGGCGTCCCTCCGGCTGCTCGCCGCCGATCCGGGGGCGCCGTCCCGCCGGGTCGTCATCGCCGCCGAGGTGCCCGACAAGGCCGTGACCTTCGCCGTCGGCGACCTTGTCGACGCCGACGAGCGGGCCCTCGTCCGCGTGTCGGAGCCGATCCCGTTCAACCGGATCGCGTCCGGGCACGTCGACGACGCCGAGGCCGAGCCCGACGTCCGCGCCGCGCGCGGCGCGATCGAGGCCGCGGACGCCGGTGACGACGACGCGAAGTTCACCGTCGACGGCGCCGCCGGGCACGACCTCATGTGGTACGCCACCCAGGAGCTGCGCGACCTGTTCCCGTGATGCTTTCAGCCGACGGGCGTTCTGACCTATGCTCGATTGGCTATGACGCACATCGTTTGGGACTGGAACGGCACGCTGTTCGACGACATCGACGCGACCGTGGACGCGACCAACGAGGTCTTCGCGTCGTACGGCCTGCCGCTGATGGACCGGGCGGGGTTCCAGGCGATCTACAGCCGTCCGATCTGGGCCTGCTACGAGCGCCTGCTGGGCCGCGCGCTGGAAGAGGGCGAGTGGGAGCGGCTCGACGCGGCGTTCCACGACTCCTACCACCGGCTGATGGAGCGCTGCCGGCTCGCGGCGGACGCCCGGCACGCGATCGACGCGCTGACCGACGCCGGGCACACCCAGTCCCTGCTGTCGATGTGGCACCACGACCGGCTGACCATCGCGGTACGCGAGCACGGCATCGGCGAGATCTTCCGCCGGGTCGACGGCCTGCGGCCGGGGGAGTCCGGCGGGTCGAAGGCGGAGTTCATGGTCCGGCACCTGTCCCGGCTGGGGGTCGACCCGGCCGAGGTCGTGGCGGTCGGGGACAGCGCCGACGACGCGGCGGCCGCCCGGCACGCGGGGGCGCGCGCGATCCTGTACGCCGGGGGGACGCAGGCGCGGGCGGATCTGGCCCGTCTCGGCCTCCCGGTGGTGGACCGGCTCACCGAGATCTCCGCATACATTTGACCTGCGGTCCTCACGAC
Source organism: Actinoallomurus sp. NPDC052308 (assembly GCF_040679195.1). Lineage (NCBI taxonomy): Bacteria > Bacillati > Actinomycetota > Actinomycetes > Streptosporangiales > Thermomonosporaceae > Actinoallomurus > Actinoallomurus sp. NPDC052308. The sequence goes on from NZ_JBFAUM010000001.1 coordinate 739,342, forward strand.
GGAACGCGACCACGATCCTCACCCGGATCATCATGACGACGCTGTCACGAACTGCGGGGAGATCTCTCATGGACGCTGTCACGAACGTACCGGTCCCCGTGAACGAGCCGGTCAAGGCGTACGCCCCCGGCGGCCAGGACCGGACCGGCATCGAGGCGAAGATCAAGGAGCTCGCCGGCGAGCGGATCGACCTCACGATGACCATAGGAGGCGAGCAGCGGCTCGGTGGCGGACGGCCCGTCGACACGGTGCAGCCGCACAAGCACCGGCACGTCCTCGGCCAGGCCCGGGAGGCGACCGACGACGACGTGCGCGCGGCCATCGACGCCGCGCGGCAGGCCGCGCCGGGCTGGCGGGCGCTGTCGTTCGACGACCGCGCCGCGATCTTCCTCAAGGCCGCCGACCTGCTGTCCGGCCCCTGGCGTAACACCCTGAACGCCGCCACCATCCTCGGCCAGTCCAAGTCCGTGCAGCAGGCGGAGATCGACGCGGCCTGTGAGTTCATCGACTTCCTCCGCTTCAACGTCTCCTTCGCCCGGGAGCTCCTCGCCCAGCAGCCGATCAGCTCGCCCGGCGTGTGGAACCGCCTGGAGTACCGGCCGCTGGAGGGCTTCGTCCTCGCGATCACGCCGTTCAACTTCACGGCGATCGCCGGGAACCTCCCCACCTCCGCCGCCCTCATGGGCAACGTCGTCGTCTGGAAGCCCTCGCCGACGCAGGCGTTCGCCGCGCACTTCACGATGCGCCTGCTCGAGGCGGCCGGCCTGCCGCCCGGCGTGATCAACCTGGTCACCGGCAACGGTGAGGCGGTCTCCAACGTCGCGCTGCGGCACCCGGACCTGGCCGGCATCCACTTCACCGGCTCGACCGCGACCTTCCAGCACCTGTGGCGCACCGTCGGCGAGAACATCGCCGGCTACCGCACCTACCCCCGGCTCGTCGGCGAGACCGGCGGCAAGGACTTCGTCGTCGCCCACGCGTCGGCCGACCCGCGGGTGCTCGCCACCGCGCTGATCCGCGGCGCGTTCGAGTACCAGGGCCAGAAGTGCTCCGCCGCCTCCCGGGCGTACGTCCCGCGCTCGGTGTGGAACACCATGCGCGACGACTTCCTCGGCACGGTCGAGTCCCTGACCATGGGCGACGTCGCCGAGGACCTGTCGGTGTTCATGGGCGCCGTGATCGACGACCGGGCGTTCGCCAAGCACCGGGCCGCGATCGAGCGCGCCCGCTCCCACGACGCCATCGACGTCCTCGTCGGCGGCGGCCTCGACGACTCCGAGGGCTACTTCGTCCAGCCCACGGTGCTGCAGAGCGCCGACCCGGAGGACGAGATCTTCACCACGGAGTACTTCGGCCCGATCCTCGGCGTGCATGTCTACGATGACGCCGACTACGACAGGGTGCTCGCCCAGATGGAGAGCGCCGCGCCGTACGGCCTCACCGGATCGATCATCGCCCAGGACCGCCGGGCCATCGCGGAGGCGTCGGAGAAGCTGCGGTTCGCCGCGGGCAACTTCTACGTCAACGACAAGCCCACGGGCGCGGTCGTCGGGCAGCAGCCCTTCGGTGGCTCGCGGGCCAGCGGCACCAACGACAAGGCCGGCTCGATCTTCAACCTGACCCGATGGGTGAGCACCCGCTCGGTCAAGGAGACCTTCGTTCCGGCGACCGATCACCGGTACCCGCACATGGGGTGATCGCCTCCGCGCCCCCTGGCGAGTAATCTGTCCTGTGACCAGGCCGAACGCCTGACGCGCCGAGAACGGACCGGGGGGCTGTGTGCGGCGTCTGACGTCATTGGCCGCCATCGTCGGCTGCGCGGCGGCGGCCGGATTCGCGGTCAAGGCGCTCACCGTGCCCGAGCCACGGCCCGCCCGCGTCGTCGACGCGGAGGGCGACGCCGACCTGGCGCGCCTCTCCGTCCGCGCCGACCCGTCGCTGGCGCCCGTGGCCGGTCACCGGCTCGTCCCGGGCCGCCGCGTCGTCTACGGCTTCAGCGTGACCAACGCCGGCTCGGAGATCATCCGGCACGTCGTCGCGCGCAGCGTCAAGGTCGCCGCACCCGGCATGGACGACCGGCTGGCGGTCGTGTCCGTCAGCGACCCGGCGTGCTCGGGGGTCGGGCGGGTGGAGTGCATCTTCCAGCGGCTGGACCCCGGCGAGACCAGGACCGTGCGCGTCGTCGTGGAGACCCCGGCGGACCGGCCGCCGCGCGGCCGGATGACCATCCACACGTTCCTGGGCCGGTTCACCGAGCCGGTGGGCGGGACGATCCCGCTCGAGGTGATCGGCGGGATCCAGGCCACCACGGGCCGCTTCTCCTGACGCCCTGAGTCCTCCCGGCCCCCGAGCGGCCGGGTTTGCGCGGACGGGCCGGGACCCCCCACGATTGACCGGCCCCCGTGTTCACTCCGTGCAGGAGACCGTGATGCCTCGTCTGGTGCTGTGGAACGTCGATCACACGCTGGTCGACGTCGGCAAGGTGACCCGGGAGGCGTACGCCGAGGCGTTCGAACGCGTCACCGGGCGGCCGCTCGTCCGGCTCGCGCCGACCGCCGGGCGCACCGAGTCGGAGATCATCTTCGAGACCCTGGCGTTCAACGACGTCGCCCCGACCGAGGACCACCTGCCGGAGTTCATGGCCGCCCTGGCCGACGCCTTCTCGGCGCGCAAGGGGGCGGTCCGCAAGGAGGGGCGGGTGCTGCCCGGCGCCCGTGAGGCCCTCGCGGCGGTGGCCCGGCGGCGCGACGTCGTCCAGTCGGTGCTGACCGGCTCCATCCGGCCGAACGCCGTCACCAAGCTCAAGACGCTCGGCCTGGCCAAGTACCTCGACTTCGAGGTCGGCGGGTACGGCTCGGAGACCTACCCCAAGGCCGCCCTGGTCGAGCTGGCCCGCACCCGCACGGGGGAGCGGTACCGCGGCGTGATCGCCGAGGCCGCGACCGTGCTCGTGGCCGACTCCCCGCGCGACGTGCAGGCGGCGAAGATCGCCCGCGCGAAGTCGATCGCGGTCGCGACGGGCACGGCCACTCAGGCGGAGCTGCGCGGCGCGGGCGCGGACGCCGTGCTGCCGAGCCTCGCCGAGACCGACGCGGTCGTCGCCGCGATCGAGGAGCTCACCGCGACGCCACACGAGTGACGGAAGAGGCATGTGGGAACCCGGCATTGCGATCGGTGGCCGCCCCCGTGAATGCTGGATTCCTCGAGAACATGAGGAGGCCGTGCCGTGTCCGTTGCCGAGGGTGACCTGTTGTGGGAGCCGTCCGAGGAGGTCCGCCGGACCGCCCGTGTCGCCCGGTTCATGGAAGAGCGCGGTTTCGGCTCTCATGACGAGCTGTGGCGCTGGTCCGTCACCGAGGTCGGCGCTTTCTGGGACGCGATCTGGTCCTACTTCGGCGTGCTGGGCGACCGCGGCGCCGGGCCGGCGTTGGAGCGCGCCGAGATGCCGGACGCCCGCTGGTTCCCCGGCGCGACGCTCAACCACGCCCGGAACACGCTGCGGCGGGCCGAGGAGGACCCGGACGCCACGGCGGTGATCTTCCGGACGGAGGCCGACGAAGGCTCCGGCCCGTCCCGTTCGCGGACGCTGACCTACCGGGAGCTCGCCGCCGAGGTCGCCGAGGTGCGCGCCGGGCTGCGGGCGCTCGGCGTCGGCCGCGGGGACCGCGTCGCGGCGTACGTCCCGAACATCCCCGAGGCCCTGGTCGCCTTCCTGGCGACCGCGTCCCTGGGCGCGGTCTGGTCGTCGTGCTCGCCGGACTTCGGCGCGCCGAGCGTGATCGACCGGTTCACCCAGATCGAGCCCAAGGTGCTGATCGCGGTGGACGGCTACGCCTACAACGGCAAGCGGTTCGACCGGTCCGGGGTGGTCCGGGACATCCAGGCGGCGCTGCCCACGCTGACGGCCACGGTCACGATCCCGTACCTCGACCTCGACGCCCCCGCGATCGGGGAGGGCCGCGCGCTCCGGTACGCCGAGCTGAGGCGCTCCGGAGAGCCGCTCGCCTTCGAGGAGGTGCCCTTCGACCATCCGCTGTGGATCCTGTACTCCTCGGGCACCACGGGCCTGCCCAAGCCGATCGTGCACGGCCACGGCGGCATCGTGCTGGAGCACCTCAAGGCCCTCAGCTTTCACCAGGACCTCGGCCCCGGCGACGTGTTCTTCTGGTACACGACCACCGGCTGGATGATGTGGAACTACCTCATCGGCGGCCTGCTCGTCGGCGCGACGATCGTGCTGTACGACGGCGCGCCCGGCGGCGACACTCTGTGGCGGCTGGCCGCCGAGACCGGGGTGACCTACTTCGGGGTCGGCGCGCCGTACGTCCTGGCGTCGATGAAGGCGGGCCTCGACCCGGGCCGGGAGTACGACCTGTCCCGGATCCGCGGGATCGGCTCGACCGGTTCGCCGCTGCCCCCGGAGGGCTTCGGCTGGCTGTACGACCACATCGGCCGGGACCTGCTGGTCGGCTCGTTCTCCGGCGGCACCGACGTGGCCACCGGGTTCGTCGGGCCGTGCGTGCTGCTGCCGCTGCGCGCGGGCGTCATCCAGTGCCGCGGGCTCGGCGCCAAGATCGAGGCGTACGACGAGAAGGGCGAGCCGGTCATCGGCGAGGTCGGGGAGCTGGTGCTCACCGAGCCGATGCCGTCCATGCCGATCTACTTCTGGAACGACGAGGGCGGCGAGCGCTACCGCGACTCCTACTTCGGGGTGTACCCCGACGTCTGGCGGCACGGCGACTGGATCAAGGTGCTGCCCGACGGCGGCTGCGTGATCTACGGGCGGTCCGACTCGACCCTCAACCGCGGGGGCGTCCGCATGGGCACCGCCGATTTCTACCGCGTCGTCGAGGGGTTCGACGAGATCGCCGACTCCCTGGTCGTCGACACCGGGCAGCTCGGCGCGGAGGGCCGCCTGCTGCTGTACGTCCAGCTCGCCGAGGGGGTCGCCCTGTCCGACGACCTGGTCGGCCGGATCCGCGCCGCCCTGCGGTCGACGCTGTCCCCCCGGCACGTCCCCGACGAGATCCGGGTGGTGCCGGGCGTGCCGCGCACCCTGTCCGGTAAAAAGCTCGAGGTTCCAGTCCGTAAGATCTTGCTCGGCACGCCCATCGACAAGGCGGCGAATCCGGACGCGATGGCCAACCCCGAGGTGTTGCGCCACTTCACCCCGGATTCCTGACCGGGGCCGGGCGCGTCTCTCGTACGGGACATGTCCGTCACCTGGCGCGACGCGCTCTGGGAACGCGGAGTCGGTGGGGATATGTTCGGCAGATGCGGTTCGTCGCCCATGCTCCGATCGGCGCGCCGGCAGGGGATTGATCGACGCCCCGGCCGGCCGGCCGAACCAGCAGGACGTCGACCGCGTCTCAACCGATATGCCCGACCGTGGGGACGGTCGGCGGGGAGCGACGGAAGGGATGCGGTCGGCAATGGACCGGACTGCGGCGGACCAGAATTCGAATCCCCTGCAGCCAGGTGATCCGAGGCGGCTGGGGGACTACGAGGTCGTCGGTCGGCTGGGCAGGGGCGGCCAGGGCGCCGTCTTCCTGGGCAGATCCCCGGCGGGCGCGCAGGTCGCGATCAAGCTGCTCCACGCCGAGCTGGCCGAGGACGCCAAGGCGCGGACCCGCTTCGAGCGCGAGGTGACCGCCGCCAAGCGGGTCGCGCGGTTCTGCACCGCGCAGGTGCTCGACGCCGACGTCGCGGGGGACCGCCCCTACATCGTCAGCGAGTACGTCCCCGGACGTTCGCTGTACGACGTGATCAAGGAGAGCGGGCCGATCGGCGGCGCCGCGCTGGAGCGGCTCGCGATCGGCACGGTCACCGCGCTCGTCGCGATCCACCAGGCGGGCGTCGTGCACCGTGATCTGAAGCCGCACAACGTGCTGCTCGGGCCGGACGGCCCCCGGGTGATCGACTTCGGTATCGCGCGGGCGCTGGACGGGGCCTCGACGGTCTCCAGCCGGGTCGTCGGCACCCCCGCCTACATGGCCCCGGAGCAGATCCGCGGCGAGACGGTCGGGCCGGCCGTCGACATCTTCGCGTGGGCCGCCACGATGGTCTTCGCGGCCACGGGGACTCCGCCGTTCGGCGGCGACTCGATCTCCGCGGTGATCAGCCGGATCCTCTCCGAGGAGCCCCGGATCGGCGACCTGCCCGCCGGGCTGCACGCCCTCGTGACCGGCGCCCTGGAGAAGGACCCCGCCCGGCGGCTCACCGCCAACGCCCTCCTGCTGCGCCTGCTCGGCGGCGGTGGCGAGGCCCAGCGGCCGGAGCCCTCCCCGACCGAGGTGCTGCCGCCGGTCGCCGTCGACGCGGGTCCTCTGACGGTCCCCGCCGACCTGCTGGAGCACGCGGCCACGGTCGCCGCCCAGCGGACCCCGCCCGGCGGCACGGCCCTCGCCGGGACGCCGCGCCTCGGCGCCGCCGCCCACAAGTACCCCGTCACGGTGGTCCGGCCGCCCCGCGCGGAGGAGCCCACGCCCTACCGCGCGGAGGAGCGCACGTCGCCCGTCCTGCCGCCCGTATCGGGGCAGCCGACCTCGCCGGTCCCGCCCGTCCACAGCGAGGGGATCTCGTCGCTCCTCCCGCCCGTGGCCGGCGCCGAACCGGCCGCTCCCGGCGGATGGTCGACGATGTCCCGGGGCCGCCGGAGGCTCGCCGCCGCCGGAGCCGCGGTCGTCGCGGCCGCGGCGGTCGTGATCGGGCTGGTCCTGACCTCCAACGCGGCCGGCCGCTCCGGGCAGAACACCGGGTACAACCCGAACGGCACGCAGAGCCACGTGTCCCCCTCCGAGACCAGGCAGGGCAACGCCGGCGTGCCGGTCGACACGCCCTCCTCGACCCGGTCGGACCGGTCGCCCACGCCGACGTACTCGCCGACCCCGACCTACTCGCCCACCCCGACGTACTCGCCGACGCCGACGCACTCGCCCACCCCGACCCACACCTCCAGCACCCCGACGCACTCGGCCAGCCCCACGCACTCGACCGGCTCGAGCCCGAGCACCGGAACCGGGACGGGCACCGGAACGGGCACGGGCACCGGGTCCGGTACCGGCACCGGGACGGGCGGCAGCGGCCCGGGAACCGGCTCGACCGGTCAGGGCACGAACGCCCAGACCGCGCCCAATGCCCACTCCGGTGCCACCACCAGCACCGGAGGCGAGTGACCGGGTTTCGTTCGGGTCGGACAATCCGCGTTTTCGCGTTAACCTGGCCGCCGTGAGCACAACACCACAACGGCGTGGTGCGGCCGCGTTCGGTTCCGGCGTGTCCGGACACCGATCCCGCATGCCCGGGCGTAGCTTCGTAATCCTTCCGCGAAAGCAGAGTCCGCCCACCGGGGACGCCGGACGCAGGCGCTCTCCGGTGACGACGCACGATCGTGATCGTCGTGACGACCTCTGGCGACTCGCCGAAGATCTTCTCGAATCCGACGAGATCGGTGGCGCTGCGGCGCGCACGGCGGACCGACCCACGGGATCACCGCCGCTGCGGCCGAAAAGTTCTCGACAGGCCATGGCGGGAACAACGGTCGCCGTCCGAGACCGCGTGAAGCACTGGATTCTTGAAGGTACTGAGGGAGACTTGAGATGAGGGGCGAGGGCGCATGAGCGCGAGTGCCAACGTCAACGGCACCGGTGGACTCGACGACGCCAAGGACGAACTGCTGGGCCGTGCGGCGCAGGCGTGCACGCACACGCCGGGGGTTCGGCAGGACGCCGGAGACATCCTCGGCTACCTGCGGCTGTACTACCGTCATGTCGCGCCGGAGGACCTGCTGGACCGCGACCCGGTGGACGTGTGCGGCCCGGCGATGGTGCACCGGCACCTTGGCGAGGAACGGCCGCAGGGACGCGCCATGGTGCGCGCGTTCACGCCGACGATCGAGGAGTACGGCTGGGACCCCGGGCACAGTGTCGTGCAGGTGGTCACCGACGACATGCCCTACCTCGTCGACTCGGTGGTCATGGAGCTCAACCGGCACCGGCTCGCGACGCACCTGATCGTCCACCCGCAGTTGAGAGTCACCCGTGACGTGACCGGGAGCCTTCAGACGGTCGGCGAGGGCGACGGCCTCGTGCTGGAGGAGTCCTGGATCCACATCGAGATCGACCGGCAGAGCGATCGCGTGCTGCTGGACGAGCTCGAGGCCGACCTGCAGCGGGTGCTGGGCGACGTACGCGCCGCCGTCGAGGACGAGCAGAAGATGCGCGCGCTGGCGGGCGCGATCGCGGTCGAGGTGAACGAGAAGCGGCCGCCGCTGCCCGACCGGGAGATCATCGACGGCGTCGAGCTGCTGGACTGGCTGGCCGACGACCACTTCACCTTCCTCGGCTACCGCGAGTACAAGCTGGAGGAGGGCCCGGACGGCGAGCAGTTGCGCGCGATCCCGGGCACCGGCCTGGGCATCCTGCGGTCCGACCAGGCGGAGTCGACGAGCTTCGCGTCCCTGCCGCAGCAGGTGCGGTCGAAGGCGCGGGAGCCGCAGCTGCTGATCCTGACCAAGGCGAACTCCCGGGCGACCGTGCACCGCTCCGCGTACCTGGACTACGTCGGGGTCAAGAAGTTCGGCGACAGCGGGGAGGTCGTCGGCGAGCGGCGCTTCCTCGGGCTGTTCACCCACACCGCCTACAGCGAGAGCATCGAGCACATCCCGGTGCTGCGGCACAAGGTGGAGGAGGTCCTGTACCGCGCCGGGCTCGCCGCCGACAGCTACGACGGCAAGGACCTCATCGAGATCCTCGAGACCTACCCCCGCGACGACCTCTTCCAGATCTCCGTCGACGAGCTGCTGCCGATCGCGCTCGGCGTGCTGCGGCTGCGGGAGCGCAAGCAGCTCAAGCTGTTCGTCCGCAAGGACGAGTACGGCCGGTACATGTCGTGCCTGGTCTTCCTGCCCCGTGACCGGTACACCACGCAGATCCGGCTGCGCATCCAGGACATCCTGCTGCGGGCGTATGAGGGCGTCTCCGTCGACTACAGCGCGATGGTCGGCGACTCGATCCTCGCCCGGCTGCACGTCGTCGTGCGCGGGGAGCGGGGCCGCCCGCTGCCCCAGGTGGACCCGGCCGAGCTGGAGCGGCGCCTGATCGCCGCGACCCGGTCGTGGACCGACGACCTCGCCGAGGCGATCGTCCAGCAGTGCGGCGAGGAGCAGGCGAGCGCGCTCACCCGGCGCTACACCGAGGCGTTCCCGGAGGGCTACAAGGCCGACTTCCCCGCCCGGACGGCGTGCGCGGACCTCACCCGGCTGGAGGAGCTCTCCGAGCCCGGTGAGATCTCGATCAACCTGTACGAGCCGTACGACGCGCAGGCCGGCGAGCGTCGGCTGAAGATCTACCGGCTCGGCCCGCCGATCTCGCTGTCCCAGATCCTGCCGCTGCTGCAGGAGATGGGCGTCGAGGTCATCGACGAGCGGCCGTACGAGATCGCCCGCGCGGACGGGCGGGAGTCGTGGATCTACGACCTGGGCCTGCGGTACGACCCGTCGCCCGACGTGGACGACACCGAGGTCAAGGGGCTGTTCCAGGAGGCCTTCGAGGCGCTCTGGGCCGGCAAGGTGGAGAGCGACCGGTTCAACGCGCTGGTGCTGCGCGCGGGCCTGGACTGGCGGTCCGCCATGGTGCTGCGCGCGTATGCCCGCTACCTGCGGCAGACCCGGACCACCTTCAGCGAGCGGTACATCGAGGAGGTGCTCGTCGCCAACCCGCGCGTCGCCCGCCTCCTGGTCCGGCTGTTCGAGGCGCGGCTGGACCCGCGGCTCAACCACGCCGGCGACGACCGGTCCCGTGCCGCCCACGACGAGCTCGCCGCGGCCATCACCGAGGAGATCGAGGGCGCGCTCGACGCGGTCTCCAGCCTGGACGAGGACCGCATCCTCCGCAGCTACCTGGCGATGATCCGCGCCACGCTGCGCACCAACCACTACCAGCGGACCGCCGACGGCAAACCGAAGCCGTACCTGTCGCTGAAGTTCGACCCCGAGGCGATCCCGGACCTGCCGCAGCCGCGGCCGAAGTTCGAGATCTTCGTGTACTCGCCGCGCCTGGAGGGCGTGCACCTGCGGTTCGGGTCGGTGGCCCGCGGCGGGCTGCGCTGGTCCGACCGCAAGGAGGACTTCCGCACCGAGATCCTCGGCCTGGTCAAGGCGCAGGCGGTGAAGAACACCGTCATCGTCCCGGCGGGCGCCAAGGGCGGGTTCGTCTGCAAGCAGCTTCCGGACCCGAGCGACCGCGAGGCGTTCCTCGCCGAGGGCGTCGCGTCGTACAAGCAGTTCATCAGCGGTCTGCTCGACATCACCGACAACCTCGTGGGTGGAGAGGCGGGGGCGGGCACCCGTAAGGGGGGCGGCCAGATGCACGTGGTGCCGGCGCCGGACGTCGTCCGGCACGACGGGGACGACACCTACCTCGTCGTGGCCGCCGACAAGGGCACCGCGACGTTCTCCGACATCGCCAACGAGGTCGCCGCGTCGTACGGCTTCTGGCTGGGCGACGCGTTCGCCTCCGGCGGCTCGGTCGGCTACGACCACAAGGCGATGGGCATCACCGCGCGCGGCGCGTGGGAGTCGGTGAAGTACCACTTCCGCGGGCTCGGCGTGGACGTGCAGAACGAGGACTTCACCGTCGTCGGCATCGGCGACATGTCCGGTGACGTGTTCGGCAACGGCATGCTGCTGTCCGAGCACATCAAGCTGGTCGCCGCGTTCGACCACCGGCACATCTTCCTCGACCCGGACCCCGACCCGGCGACGTCGTTCCAGGAGCGCACACGGATGTTCGCGCTGCCGCGCAGCTCCTGGGCCGACTACGACACCTCGCTGATCTCCAAGGGCGGCGGCGTACACCCGCGCACCGCCAAGAAGATCTCGATCACCCCGCAGGTGCGCGAGGCGCTCGGCATCGACGACGGCGTCACCGCGATGACCCCGCACGAGCTGATCCACGCGATCCTGTGCGCCCCCGTCGACCTGCTCTGGAACGGCGGCATCGGCACGTACGTCAAGGCCACGGCCGAGAACAACGCCGACGTCGGCGACCGGGCCAACGACGGGCTGCGCGCCGACGCCACCGAGCTGCGCTGCAAGGTGATCGGCGAGGGCGGCAACCTGGGCTTCACCCAGCGCGCCCGGATCGAGTTCTCCCTCGGCGGCGGACTGGTGAACACCGACTTCATCGACAACTCCGCCGGGGTGGACACCTCCGACCACGAGGTCAACATCAAGATCCTGCTCGACCAGGTGGTCCGCGACGGCGAGCTGACCCGCAAGCAGCGGGACGCGCTGTTCCTCCAGATGACCGACGAGGTCGCCGACCTGGTGCTGCGCGACAACTACCAGCAGAACGTCGTGCTCGCCGCCGCCCGCAGGCAGGCCTCGTCCATGCTGCACGTGCACGCGCGCCACATGCGCAAGCTCGAGCGGGACGGCAAGCTGAAGCGGCGGCTGGAGGACCTGCCCGACGACAAGGCCCTCGCCGAGCGGCGGCAGGCGGGCCTCGGCCTCACCGGACCGGAGTTCGCCACGCTCCTCGCCTACAGCAAGCTGACGCTGGAGGAGGAGATCCGGGCCTCCGACCTGCCGGACGACCCGCACCTGGCCACCCGGCTCGTGGAGTACTTCCCCACGCCGCTGCGGGAGCGGTTCCGGGACTACATGGACCGGCACCCGCTGCGCCGGGAGATCATCTCCACGTCCGTCGTGAACAGCCTGGTCAACAACAGCGGCACGACGTTCGCGTTCCGGATGAACGAGGAGACCGGCGCCTCGTCCTCCGACATCGCCCGCGCCTACCTGGTGGCGCGCGCGGTGTTCGACATGCCGCGGTTCTGGGCCTCGGTGGACGCCCTGGAGTCCCAGGTCGACACCGCCACGCAGATCCGGATGCGCCTCGAGGCGCGCAAGCTGACCGAGCGTGGCGCCCGCTGGCTGCTGCACAACCGGCGGATGCCGTTCGACCTGAAGGAGACGGTCGACTTCTTCGCCGGGGGCGCGGCCATCCTCGCGCCGCAGCTGCCGAAGCTGCTCACCGGCCGGGACCTGCAGGGCTTCGAGGAGCGGCGGGACCGCTTCACCGAGGACGGGGTGCCGGGCGAGCTGGCCGAGCAGGTCGCGATCATGGTGCCCGCCTACTCCACCTTCGACCTGGTGGAGATCGCGCACAGCACGGGACGCTCGCTCGAGGAGACCGCCGAGGTCTACTTCGACCTGGCCGACCGCCTGCAGATCGCCCGGCTGCGCGAGCGTGTCATCGCGCTGCCGCGCGACGACCGCTGGCAGTCGATGGCCCGATCGGCGCTGCGCGACGACCTGTACGCCGCGCACGCGGCCCTCGCCCGCGACGTGCTGGTCACCAGCGAGTCCGGCGCGGACCCCGAGGAACGCCTGGCGATCTGGGCCGAGAAGAACAGCGCCGCCGTCTCGCGGGCGGCGCAGACCCTCGGGGAGATCTGGGAGAGCGACAGCTTCGGCATCGCGACCCTGTCGGTGGCGCTGCGCGCGATCCGCACGCTCGTGACGGCCAGCACGCTGCCCGCCTGAGCCGGCGGCGGGGACGCCCCGGGCGGTCGCCGGGGCGTCCTCCCCAGCGGAGATTCTTTCCAGATTCGCACAGTGATCGAATGATCACTGTGCGAATCTGGTCCGCATGCTTCGACACCTCACCGCCCTGACGGTCGTCCTGCTGCCCTTGGCCGCGTGCGGCGGCTCGCCGGCGATCGCCGCGCCCGCCGTGCCCAAGGACCGGGCCGCGCAGTTGCTCGCCCACTATCAGTCCGTCAACAACCGGGCCAACGGCACGTCCGACGAGAAGCTGCTGGCCACCGTCGAGACCGGCGCCCAGCTCGACATGGACCGCGCCGAGTACCGGCGGCGCACGGCGGCCGGAGAGAAGTACGCGCCGTTCGTCTACAGCGCTCCGGCCTACTACATCCCCCGGCAGACGGGGTTCCCCAAGTGGTTCGCGGTCGTCGCCACCGCCGGCAAGACCCGGCACGCCCTGGTCTTCACCCAGGAGCGGCCCAGCGGCCCCTGGCTCCTCACCGCCGACCCGTTCCCCGCCGCGACGATCACCGGCGTCGCGCTGGACAAGGACGGCTACGCCACCGCGGTCGCGCCCGACGACGGCAAGACGGCGCCCGCGCCCGGGAAGGTCGCCGCGGTGCACGCCGCCACGCTGACCCGCGGCACGTCCGGCATGGCGCCCGGCCCGTACACCACCCAGGCGCACGACGCGCTGGTCAAGGCGGAGTCCGCGCTCAAGCGCCGGGGCGTGACGCTCACCTCCGACTTCCGGCCGGACCGGCAGCAGGCGTTCGCGCTGCGCACCACCGACGGCGGCGCCCTCGTCTGGTACGTCGTGCGGCAGAGCGAGAGCTACGACCTGGCCAAGCCGGGGCTGATCGGCAACGGCGGCGACCTGGCCGGTCTGATCAGCGGCAAGGTCCGCCGGCACCTGGACACGACCGCTCTGACCCAGTACCTCGCCGTGGTGCCCCCGCAGGGTGCCGCCCAGGTCGTCGGAAGCTACCGCAAGGCGATCCAGGCGACCGCCTCCTAGAATTCCGGCATGCGTCACCGCCGTGTCGCGCCGGCCGTGCTGGCGATCCTCCTGCTCGCCGGGTGCCAGGGCGGTCACGACGACGGCGACGGCGACGCCGGTGACACCGCGGCCCCCGCCGTCTCGGCCGACGCGTCGGCGCAGGTCCTCGCCGCCTACGTCCGCCACTACAACCGGGCGGTCACGGCGGGCGACGCGAAGGAGTGGCGTGCGGTGGGCACCGACGCGCTCGGCGCCACCGCCGAGGCCACCCTGCGGCTCGGCGGCGGGCGGCCGCCGCGCACCGGGGCGATCTCCCTGCGCAATCCCGTGATGTACGTCCCGCGGCTGCGCGGCCTGCCGCGGTGGTTCGCGGTGTCGGCGCTGGAGCGGCGCGGTGGCGCCGAACGCCCGATCTTCGCGGTGTTCTCGCAGCAGAGCGCGAAGTCCGCGTGGCGGCTGTCGAGCCGGCTCTACTTCCACGGCCCGCCGCCCCGGATCGCCACGGACGAGCAGGGCTACGCCGTCGCGGTCGACCCGGGTGCCGGCACGCCGGCGACCACGCCCGCCGCACTGCCGGCGGCGCACGGCGCGTACCTCGATCGCGGTGACGACGACACGATCAGACCGAGCGACGTCGCCCGCGGGTGGCGGACCGCCGAGGCCCGCCAGGAGAAGCAACTGCGCGACCACGACGTGGCCGTCACGGGCCGGTCCTCGCCCACCGGATATCCGGTCTACGCGCTGCGGACCGGCGACGGCGGGGCGATCGTGAGCTACTCGGTGCGGCGGACGACGACCTATACGGCGACCGGCAGCGGCGACGTCGCGGTGCTGCCGGCGGACGTCCGCACCTACCTCCACGGCAGGACCGGGCACCGGGTGACGGCCACCTGGATCTGGCGGGCCGTCACGTATCTGCCGGTACGCGGGCGCGCGACCACGCTGATCGAGGACTTCGACCTGGCCTCGGCCCAGGCGTCCTAGGCCCTGGGGCTACTTGGCCGGGACGGCCGCCTTGACGGTGCCGCCGTCGGCGCCGATGATCTGCGCCTTGACGGTGCCGTCATCCTTCTTCTTGGGCTTGGCCGGGACCACCGCGACGTACTGCATCGTCTGGCTGACGTCGATCTCGTTCTTGACGGAATCGGAGTTCAGGAACGGCACGGCGTCATCGGGGACCGGCAGGCGGCCGGGCTTGCTCTTGCTCTTGGTGGTGACCGTGTCACGGCTGAGGGCGTACAGCACCAGCCCACCGCCGTCCGCGGTCGCCAGCGGGAAGATCGGGAAGGAGGTCGCGGAGTACACGACGCTGCTGCGTACCCCGGCCTTCTTCTGCTTCTTGTTCTTCATCGCCTTCTGGTCCCCGGTGTAGTAGCCGGTGGTGTACTTCCCGGCCCGCATGACCTGGGCGGCGACGTTCTGCGGGCCCTCCTCGGCGAGTGTCGCCTGGATCGACGGCACCAGCCGTGGCGGGATCAGCAGGGCGTTGTCGAAGGTGGCCAGGGCCTTGGCGTAGCCCTCGGAGTCCACCGCGATCTTCGGTTGCCTCTGCTTGTCGTCCAGCACGGCGAGCAGGCTCAGCCGCCAGCGCTGGACCGCCTTGGACCGCAGGAAGCCCATGTACACGGTGTGGGGGTCCTTGCCGTCCGTGGTCGTCCGGCGCGCGCTCACCACGAACCACTGCGGCCCCGTCAGCAGCAGGCGCGGCACATAGAAGACCGGTGATTCGTAGCGGTAGCGGGGGACCGGGTCGCCGGCGGCCACGGCCCGGCGGAACGCCGCGGCCGTGAGCTGCGACTGCCCCTCACTGGTCCACCACAGGGAGAGCCGTTCGTCTCCGCTGGCCCGCGCGACGTCGTCGTTGTTCACGAACGAGTGGAACGCCTTGGCCGCGACGTCGGGCGTCAGCGGCTCGGGAGCGGGGCTGCTCTCGGCGGCGACCGGGGTCGTTCGTACGGTGCGGTGTGGCTTGCCCGAGCACCCCGCGGCGGCGGTGATGGTGAGCACCGCCACGAGCGTGGACGTAACCGCCTTGTTCATGTACCCCGTGCCTTCGCTACAGCTATCGGGCAGAGTATGCCAGGGATCTCTGACTGCCTTTCGGCGCGGTCCGGTTCCGGGGTCGGCGAAGACCGACGGAGCGCGTACGCGGAGAGTACGGGCACGGGTAGGCTTTCGAACGTGGCAGCCATGGATCCCTCGGAAGAGATGAAGGAGCTCGGCTCGATGCTCACCGGCATCGAGACCGTCCTCGACCTCGACTCGATGCGCCGTGACATCGCGGAGCTGCGCGAGCAGGCTGCCGATCCCGACCTGTGGAACGACCAGGACCGCGCCCAGCAGGTGACCCGGCGGCTGTCCTACCTCGATGGCGAGCTCGGCAAGGTCGAGGGGCTGCGCAGCCGGCTCGACGACGCCGCCGTGCTGTTCGAGCTGGCCTCGGAGGAGGGGGACGACGACGCCCGCGGCGAGGCGGAGCGGGACCTCGGCACGCTCCGCAAGGAGATCGAGCAGCTCGAGGTCCGCACCCTCATGTCCGGCGAGTACGACTCCCGTGAGGCGCTCGTCACGATCAACTCGCAGGCCGGCGGCGTGGACGCCGCCGACTTCGCGCAGATGGTGCAGCGGATGTACATCCGCTGGGCCGAGCGCCACGGCTACCCGACCGAGGTCTACGAGACGTCCTACGCCGAAGAGGCCGGCATCAAGTCGACGACCTTCACGGTCAAGGCGCCGTACGCCTACGGCACGCTGCGCGGAGAGCACGGCACCCACCGCATGGTCCGGATCTCCCCGTACGACAACCAGGGCCGCCGGCAGACCTCGTTCGCCGGCGTGGACGTGGTCCCGGTGGTGGAGCAGACCGACCACGTCGACATCCCCGAGGACGAGCTGCGCATCGACGTCTACCGGTCCAGCGGCCCCGGCGGGCAGGGCGTCAACACCACCGACTCGGCGGTGCGGATCACCCACCTGCCGACCGGCATCGTCGTCTCCTGCCAGAACGAACGCAGCCAGCTGCAGAACCGCGCGACCGCGATGACGGTGCTGCAGGCCAAACTCCTGGAGCGCAAGCGGCAGGAGGAGGCCGAGCGGATGAACGAGCTGCGCGGCGAGACGACGAGCTCCTGGGGCACGCAGATCCGCAACTACGTGCTGCACCCGTACCAGATCGTCAAGGACCTGCGCACGGGCGTCGAGGCCGGAAACCCCACGGCGGTCCTCGACGGCGACATCGACGAGTTCATCGAGGCCGAGATCCGCTGGATGCGCCGCCGCGAGGCCGGCGAGCAGGACTGACCGACCACGCGCTCGGCCCGTCGGTGACCGACGGCCGGGCGGCGGAGGGCCGGGGGCGCCCATCGCTCAGCGGCCCGGGGTGACCTATCACTCAGCGGGCCGGGGCGATCGGCCGCTCAGTGCAGGCCCAGCTTGAGCGCGATCAGCAGCGTCAGCGCCAGGATCAGGGCGCCGATCACGATGGGGGACAGGCCGAACGGCCCGGTACGGTGCACCTCCGCCCGTGCCGCGCGGCACGCGGGGCAGCGCCCCTCGACGACGGGGCCCGAGCATCGCGCGCAGATCAGATGTTCGCAGCTCATCCGGCTCCTTCCTGAACGTTCGGCGGGAATCCGTTCAGCCTAAGCGCTCCTGGCCGGTGGCCCGCCGTCTTCGGCGGCGAGTGTCCGTGATGCCCGGTTGCTTTTCCTCGGTGTACCCAAGTTGGACGATCCATGCCAGTCTCCCCTCTAGACTGCTGCTTGGCCAATCGGCCCGCCAAGCCGGGAAGCCGCGGCAGGGCGTCTGTCGACGAAAAGACAGTCGTCGCCGTCCCCCAGCCCCTAGACTGGCACGTCGTGATGCAGCCGTGATCCACTTCGATAACGTCACCAAGGTCTATTCGCACCAGAGTCGACCGGCCCTGCAGGGTGTCAACGTGGCCGTGGAGAAGGGCGAGTTCGTCTTTCTCGTCGGGCCTTCCGGGTCCGGCAAGTCGACGTTCCTGCGCCTGATCCTCAAGGAGGAGCGGCCGACCCAGGGCGGTATCCAGGTCGCAGGCAAGGATCTGAGCCGACTGAGCAACTGGAAGGTCCCGCACCTGCGCCGCCGCATCGGCTGCGTGTTCCAGGACTTCCGACTCCTACCCAACAAGAACGTCTACGAGAACGTCGCGTTCGCCCTCGAGGTCATCGGCAAGCCGCGACGCTTCATCCGTAAGGTGGTCCCCGAGGTCATCGACCTGGTCGGCCTCGAGGGCAAGGCCCACCGGATGCCCGACGAGCTGTCCGGCGGCGAGCAGCAGCGCGTCGCGATCGCACGGGCGTTCGTCAACCGGCCGATGATCCTGCTGGCCGACGAGCCGACAGGGAACATCGACCCGGCGACCAGCATCGGCATCATGAAGGTGCTCGACCGGATCAACCGGACCGGCACGACCGTCGTGATGGCGACGCACGACGCGGCGATCGTCGACGCGTTCCGCAAGCGAGTGGTCGAGCTGGAGGACGGCCGCGTCGTGCGCGACCAGTCGCGCGGCGTCTACGGCCAGGCGTACGGCGGCGTCTGAGCCGACCGTCGGCCAGGCGTAGCAGACCCGGCCAGGCGTACGGCGGCGTTCGATAGACCGCGCCGCCGCGCCGACACGACCAACACCCGGACGACCAAGGACAGCGAGGCATGCGGGTACAGTTCGTTTTTCAGGAGATCTGGATCGGTCTCCGTAGGAACCTCACGATGACCATCGCGCTCGTCGTCACCGTCGCGATCGCGATGGCGCTGTTCGGCACCGGTGTGCTGCTGAAGATGCAGGTCGACAAGTCCAACAACTACTGGTCGGACAAGGTCGAGGTCTCGATCTACCTGTGCAACAGGCTCAGCGCCAATCAGAACTGCCACAAGAGCGAGCCGTCGCCCGGTCAGAAGGCCGAGATCAAGAAGCAGCTCGAGAGCATGCCGCAGGTGGCGAAGGTCACCCAGGAGACGGCGCAGGAGGCGTACGAGCGCGCCAAGCAGCAGTTCAAGGACAGCCCGGGCATCGCCGGCTCGATCCAGCCCGGTGACATCCCCGACTCCTTCCGGGTGAAGCTCAAGGATCCGAAGAACTTCGCCGCGGTGGTCGCCCAGATGAACAGCCGGCCGGGCGTCGACCAGGTCGTCAACGAGCGCGCCATCCTGGAGAAGTTCTTCAAGATCCTCGGTGGTCTGCAGTGGGCGGCGCTGACCATCGCCGCGATCCAGCTCATCGCGGCCGTGCTCCTGGTGGCCAACACGATCCGGCTGTCGGCGTTCAACCGGCGGCGGGAGACCGGCATCATGCGGCTGGTCGGCGCCTCGAACATCTACATCCAACTGCCGTTCGTCCTCGAGGGCGCGATCGCGGGTCTCGTCGGTGGCGTGTTCGCCGCCATCCTCTTGAGCTTCTCGAAGGTCTTCCTGCTCGGCAGGCTGCAGAAGAACCTGCAGTTCGCGACGCCGCTGGGCTGGGTCGACGTGACAGGGGTCATCGTCGCCTCGATGTGCTTCGGCATCCTGCTCTGCGCCTTGGCGTCGTTCCTCACCCTGCGCCGCTACCTCAAGATCTGACGCTGCTCCCGGCGATATGCCGGTCCGGTGATCAGTCCGCTCGTAGAATCCTCGCATGACCCGGCTGACCGGTCGTGTGCTCCGTGGGGCGGCCGCCACTGCCGCTCTCGCGTTCGCGTACGTCCTGGGCGCCGGGTCGGGCGGGACGGGCATTCACGCGTCGGCACGGCGGGACCCGCTCCGGCGGGGTTCCCGGCCGGCCGCGCGTGCGGCCGAGCCGGCGGTGGCCGATCCCGCGCGGGCGGGATCGGATCCGGCCTCGGACCCGGAGCGGGAACGCGCCGTGGTCGAGCGGGCGCTGCGCCGTCTCGGCGACCGGTGGGCGCGGTTCTACTCGGCGGCGGAGTTCAGCGGCCTCGAAGCCACCTTGAACGGCTGGTACAGCGGCGTGGGCCTGTGGCTGGAGAAGATCGGGAACGACGTCCGGATCGTCGGGGTCCAGCCCGGCTCGCCCGCCGAGCGCGCGGGCGTGCGCCCCGGCGACGTCGTCTCGGCGGTCGACGGCATCGCCACCCGCGACCTGACGGTCGCCACCGTGGCCGCCGCGCTGCGCGGCCGGCCCGCCACCGGCGTGGACCTCGCGGTGCGCCGCGACGGCGTGTCCCTGCGGTTCGCGCTCGTGCGGACGGCCATGGCCTCTCACGACGTGAGCGCGTCCCTCACCGCCGACGGTGTGGTCGTGATCCGGATCGCGGCGTTCACGCGGGGAGTCGGACGTGAGGTGCGCGCGGCGGTGACCGGCCGGCCCCGGCGCCCCGGCGGCGTGCTGCTCGACCTGCGGGCGAACCCGGGCGGTCTGCTGGACGAGGCGGTCGACACCGCGTCGGTGTTCCTGCCGGGCGGCCTCGTGGCGACGTTCGAACGCGCCGGGACCCCGCCGGAGCGGCTCATGGCGGATCCGGGCGGTGACACCGCGGTCCCGCTCGTCGTCCTGGTCGACGGCGGAACGGCCAGCGCGGCCGAGATCGTCGCGGGCTCATTGGGTGATCGAGATCGCGCAGTGATCGTCGGATCGCGTACCTTCGGAAAGGGGTCGGTGCAGGAGCCGTTGCGGCTGGCCGACGGATCCGCGATCGAAGTCACCGTCGGTCGATACCGGACTCCGAGTGGCCGTAACCTCGATGGGTCCGGGATCGACCCCGACGTCGCGGTGAACGCGAACCGCCCACCCCGGGAGGCCGAGCGACGCGCGCTCACGGTCGTGCGCGGGCTGTCGGCCACCCTGCCGAAGAAGGACCGAGGCTGAGTCATTGCCACGCGAAGAGGGACGCAAACTGATCGCGCAGAACAAGCGCGCGCGTCACGATTACCACATAGAGGACACCTACGAGGCGGGCCTCGTGCTCATGGGCACCGAGGTGAAGTCGCTGCGCGCCGGACGGGCCAACCTCACGGACGGGTACGCTCTGATCCGCGACGGAGAGGTCTGGCTCGAGGGAGTGCACATTCCCGAATACACGATGGGGACGTGGACCAACCACGCGGCGCGTCGTCCCCGGAAGCTGCTGCTGCATCGGCGAGAGATCGGCAAGCTGATCGCTAAGACCAACGAGCCCGGCCGTACGCTGGTCCCGCTCGCCCTCTATTTCAAGGACGGCAAGGCCAAGGTGGAGATCGCGGTCGCGCGCGGCAAGCGCGAGTACGACAAGCGGCAGGACATCGCCAAGCGGGACGCCGCCCGGGAGATGGAGCGGGCTCGCGCCGCACGGCTGCGGAGGCGCTGAGGGTGGGTATCCGACGGCTCCGGTCGGCGGCCGGACTGGCCGCGGCCCTGCTGGTCACGACCGCGAGCGCGGGCTGCTTCGCCGAGCCCTCGCCGCTGCCGACGATCCGCGACTTCCTGGTGGCCTGGCAGAACGGCAACTACGGCACCGCCGCGAAGCAGACCGACGGCGACCGGACCAAGGTCGCGGCGGTCCTCGGCGCCGTACCGTCCCAGCTCGACCTGGCGTCGCTGCACCTCGCGCTCGGCCGCGTGCGGCAGAACGGCGAGGACGCGACCGCCCAGTTCTCGGTCAGCATCGACCTGGGCGACGGCGGCCAGCCGTGGAGCTACGGCAGCTCGATGCGGCTGCACCGGACGAACGGCAAGTGGAAGGTCACCTGGAGTCCGTCGATCATCCACCCGCAGCTCGGCCAGGGTCAGCGGCTCGCGATCGTGACCGAGACGCCGACGCGTCAGCCCATCGTCGACAACAGGGCCAAGACGCTGCTCAAGAAGGTCCAGGTCGAGGTCTTCGGCGTGACGCCCGGCAGGCTCGCGAACGCCGATCAGACCCTCGGGCAGTTGTCGAAGATCACCCACCTGGACAAGGACCGCGTGATCGCCCACGTGCGGTCCGCGCCGCCGCAGAAGTTCCTGCCGCTCGTCACCCTCCAGATCCCCGCCCAGGCCGGCGACGCGGCCCAGCTCCGGCAGGTGCCCGGCGTCGAGGGGCAGACCAAGATCGCGTACGTCGCGCCGGCGGTCGCCGACGAGATCGTCGGGAAGCTGGGACCGGCCACCGCCGAACGCCTCCAGCAGGTCGGCGCGCCGTACCAGCCCGGCGACACGATCGGCGTGTCCGGGCTGCAGGTGCTGGAACAGCGGAAGCTCGCCGGCACCCCCACCGTCAAGGTCGTGGCGCAGGACCTCTCGGGGTCCAATGAGAAGATCTTGAAGGAGGTCCTCGGCGACCCGAGCCAGCAGGTCGCCACGACGATCGACCGCAGGACGCAGGACGCCGCCGAGAACACCCTCAGGAAGGTCTCCTACGCGGCGTCCCTCGCCGCGATCGATCCGGCCACGGGCAAGATCCTCGCGGCGGCGGACAACATCGCCGCGCAGCACAAGAGCGACGCCGGCCAGTCCGGTGAGCCTTCGCAGCCGAGCAGCGCCGCCCTGAACGGGCACTATCCGCCGGGAATGACGTTCAGCATCGTGACGACCCGGGCGCTCCTGCAGAACGGCCAGAAGATCGAGTCGTCGCCGTGCAAACAGGGCACGCAGAACATCGGCGGGCAGAACTTCACCTACCGCGGCAGGGTGGGCCGGGGGACCTTCAACTCCAACTTCGCCGTGAGCTGCACGACGGCGTTCGCCGCGCTGTACCGCAACATCGCCCCGCAGGACCTGTCCACCAGTGCGGCGCGCTTCGGGCTCGGCGCGCCGTGGAGCCTGTCGGTGCCGTCGTTCTCCGGCTCCGTGCCGACGCCCTCCAGCACCGCCGAGCGCGCCGCCGAGATGGTCGGGCAGGGCAAGATCGAGGTCAGCCCGCTCTCGATGGCGCTGGTCGCCGGCGCGGTCGCGGTCGGCACCTGGCGGCCGCCGCAGCTCCTGCAGGACTCCCCGCCGCAGATGCAGGCCCAGCCGCTGGGCGCGTCCGACGGGGTCACGACGCTGCAGAGCCTCATGAGCACGTCTGTCAGGAGCGGAGCCGCCCAGCAGGCGAAGGTCTCCGGCGGGCCGGTGGCCGGTGTCACCGCGACGGTGCCGTACGGCAACGGCAAGGTCGTCTCGTGGTTCGTCGGGTACCGGCAGGACGTGGCCTTCGCGATCGCCGTCGAGGGCAAGGTCTCGGCGGCGACCCTGGCCGCGACGTTCCTGAAGGCGAAGCGCTGACCTGTGGCCCGGGACGCGGCACCGACGTGGGCTGCGTCGGCAGGCCGTTGTGACCGGCGTGACGGCTTTGTCATTTCTTGACTCTCGGGCCGCAACCATCCGCGCGTGACCGGGCGTCTTAACAAGTGACTGAGACACCGCTTGGGGGGTTGCGGACTCAGTCGCCGTGATGAGACCAGAGCCTCGTCTCGGGGGAGGCTCTGTCGTCCGGACCGGCCCGACCCTGCCGGTCACCCCCGTGGGTGTGCCTAGTCCACACCCACGGGGGTCTCATCCTTCCCGGCCCCTGTGAGGGCCCGGTCGAACCTCCACCGCCCGCCAGGAGTCCAGCGGCGGGAATCACGTTGGCATCCCCGGTGTTGAAGATGTACGGTCGACGCGACGGGTGCTTCGGTGCCCGGTTGACAACTCAAGAGGGGGTGACCGGTTTCGACTTCGGTATGTCGAGACACGGGGAAGCGGGCCGAGGGTTGCGGTTGTGACCTCGTAAATCCTGTAACCGCAAAACAACAAGTGCCAACTCTAAGCGCACTCAGTTCGCCCTCGCCGCCTGAGGCTAGGTAGCGAACTTGTCAGCCCGGGACTGTCTCCGGCCCGGGACCTGGCATCGCTAGGAGACTCAACCTGCCACTCCGGCCGCGGGAGTGACAGGGAAACCTAACAGTGGCTGAGCCCGTCGGCGACACGCCTGCGTGAGCGCCGGGGCTGAGAAAACGACTAGCAGGCTGCGCCCGGAGAAGCCCTGTCTTGGTACTGAAGGACGCGGGTTCGATTCCCGCCACCTCCACTCGGACCTGGGGCCGGTGTGGTCGGAAGCCTTTCGGCTTCCTTCCACGCCGGCCCTTCGTCATTTCTTTCGGGGGGCGACCCCCCGAACCCCCTGAGGTGGGGGGCTCCGCCCCCACGCCCCCCGTGTGGTGGCCGTTGCACGACCTGCTCGGCCAGGCGTTCCTGATGGGAACGCGGGCGGCCACAACCGGACTTTGCCTACGGGTTTCCCCCGCGCACAGTCTTCTGCGCGAGCCCTAAAGCGGCTCGCGGTCCGCAAGGACCTCGTACAGAGCAGAGAGGGGCCTTTCGTGCCTCGAAAATCGGCCTTCCTGGCCATACCGATCGGGTTACTCGCCACCTTCGTCCTGATCAGGGGCATGGGCCCGTTCGACGTGGCACTGGTCGTCTTCCTCTCGGGAGTCGACAACCTGATCGTCATCTCCGAGAAGGTGGAGAAACTCGACCGGTGGCTGAAGGTGTACGTGACTGCGGGCATCCTCATCCAGTTGGTGGAGCTGGTGGCGGTACCGCCGCTGATCGTCGCCCTCAGCGCATGGCGAAGCCCGTGGTCGGTGTACGGGCTGGTCGGTCAGCCGGAACGCTACTCCGCCCTGTTGGAGACCGTCCATCCACAGATCGTCGGTTTGGGGCTCGGATTCGTCGCCCCGGCCGTGATGTGGTTCATCGCCGACGAGAAGAACCACGCGTGGCTGGTGGACGATCACATCAAGCGGCACGCTCGGCGTTACAAAGTCGGAACGATCGGCGTAGTCCTGGGCGTGCTCGCCCTCGGATCCCACTTCGCGTTCTCCTGGACGTTCATGCTCTTCGGTGTGCTGGGCATGATGGCCTTCGCGGCGATCAAGTTCAGTGAGGACAAGAGCGAGAACTCCGGCCCGCGGCCCGAGGCCGCGACGTGGAAGGGGTTCGTGCGAGTCGAGGTGTTCGAGGCCGCGCTGTCGATCGACATGTGGGTCGGGACCTACTCGGCCAGCAGTCACCTCGTCGACATCGTCCTCGGCGTGCTCGCCGGCGTCCTGGTGATGAGGATCCTCACGGTCAACCTCGTCAAGCAGGTGAAGCAACTGCCCTACCTGGCGTCTGCGGCACACTGGAGCCTCGGGCTCCTCAGCGTCACCTGGGTCATCGAGCTGTGGCATCCGGCCATCAGCTCCTGGGCCGCGGTGGCATGCCTGATTCCGTTGGGGGCGGGCTGGATCCACTCGGTCCTCCGGCGCCGCCAACTCGCGCTGTAACCGAAGGGCGCGCCCGGCACTGCCGGGCGCGCCCTTTCGTGTCGTCTTCGTCGTCTCGGCCCGCGCGTTGGGGTGGCGCCGGGTGGGGAATGCCCATAAGTGATGTCCGTTGCGATCTGTCTCTTCACGGCCGACCTGCGGGTGCACGACAATCCGGTCCTGCGCGCGGCGTTGGACGCGGCGGATCAGGTGGTGCCGCTGTTCGTCGTCGACGACGGGGTGCGGGACGCCGGGTTCGTGGTTCCCAACCGGGCGGCCTTCCTCGCCGACTGCCTGGCTGATCTGGACGGCGCGTTGCGGAGCCGGGGCGGTCGGCTCGTGGTGCGCCGGGGCGACGTCGTGGCCGAGGTCGTACGGGTGGCGGAGGAGACCGGGGCGGGGTCGGTGCACCTGGCGCGGGACGTCAGCGCGTACGCGCAGCGGCGTGAGGCGCGGCTGGGCCGCGCGCTGGAAACCTCGGGTCGGCGGCTGTGCGTCCATGACTCCGTCACCGTCGTCCCGCCGGGCGCGATCACTCCCGCGTCTCGTGGGCACTTCGCGGTCTTCACGCCGTACTTCCGGAAGTGGAGCGACGTCCCCGTACGGGAGCCGCTGGCCGATCCGGACACGGTGCCGGTCCCGGCCGTACGGTCCGAGCGCCTGCCGTCGGGCGCCGATCTGGCCGACGGCGCTCCGTCGCCCGTACTGCCGCGCGGCGGGGAGGGCGAGGGGCGGCGGCGGGCGGCCGCCTGGCTGGACGGGCCGGTCACCCGGTACGCCGACCGGCACGACGATCTCGCCGGGGACGCCACGTCCCGGCTGTCGCCGTACCTTCACTTCGGGTGTCTGTCGGCCGTCGAACTGGTGCGCCGGGCCACCGCGGTGGGCGGTCCCGGCGCCATGGCGTTCGTACGGCAGGTGGCCTGGCGGGATTTCAACCGGCAGTTGCTCGCGGACCATCCGGAGGTGGCGCACGAGGACTACCGGCCCCGGGGTGATCGCTGGCGGGCCGAGGAGGCGGCGGTCGCGGCCTGGCGGCGGGGGCGCACCGGATATCCGCTGGTCGACGCGGCGATGCGGCAGCTGGCGGAGCAGGGCTGGATGCACAATCGCGGGCGGCTGATCACGGCGAGCTTCCTGACCAAGATCATGTACGTCGACTGGCGGGTGGGCGCGCGGCACTTCCTCGACCTGCTGGTCGACGGGGACGTGGCGAACAACCAGCTCAACTGGCAGTGGGTGGCCGGGACCGGCGCCAGCACCCGGCCGAACCAGGTGATCGACCCTCTCGTGCAGGCGCGGCGGTTCGACCGGCGCGGCGACTATGTGCGCCGGTGGGTGCCGGAGCTCGCCGAGATCGAGGGCGCCGCCGTGCACCGCCCGTGGCTCCTGCCCACGGAGGTGCGCCGGCGGCTGGACTACCCGGATCCCCTGATCGATCTCGACGAGGGACGGGAGCGGTTCCACCGGGCGCGGTCCGGGGGTGAGCGGTGAGCGGCGAGGACCGGGAACTGTGCCTGGTGACCGGGGCGACCGGGTACATCGGTGGCCGGCTGGTGCCCGAGCTGCTCGGCGCCGGGTACCGGGTGCGGTGCCTGGCCCGCTCTCCCGAGCGGCTGCGCGCCCGGCCGTGGTTCGGGCGGGTGGAGGTCGCCCGCGCGGACGTCCTGGACGCGGTCGCGGTCCGGACGGCCCTCGAGGGGGTCTCGGTCGCGTACTACCTGGTGCACGCGCTCGGATCGGGTCCGGGCTTCGCGGAGCGGGACCGGCGGGCGGCGCGGATATTCGGGGAGGCGGCCCTGGAGGCGGGCGTCGGCCGGATCGTCTACCTGGGCGGCCTGGTCCCGGCCGGTGACGGCGATCTCTCGGAGCATCTGCGGTCCCGGGCGGAGGTCGGCGCGATCCTCCTGGCGTCCGGCGTGCCGACGGCCGTGCTGCGCGCGGGGGTCGTGCTCGGCGCCGGCTCGGCCTCCTTCGAGATGATGCGCTACCTCACCGAGCGGCTGCCGGTGATGGTGACCCCCCGGTGGGTGCGCACGCGCACGCAGCCCATCGCCGTGCGCGACGTGCTGTGGTACCTCGTCGGATGCGCGGCGCTGCCGCCGTCGGTGAACCGGACCTTCGACATCGGCGGCCCCGACGTGCTGACGTACGAGGAGATGATGCGCCGGTACGCGGCGCTGGCCGGGCTGCCGCGCCGCGTCGTCGTGCGGGTCCCCATCCTCACCGCGCACCTGTCGAGCCTGTGGGTCGGCCTGGTCACCCCGGTGCCCGGCGGCCTGGCCCGGCCCCTCGTGGAGTCCCAGTCCAACGAGGTCGTCTGCCGGGAACACGACATCCGGCGGTTCGTGCCCGACCCGCCGGGCGGGCCGACCGGCTTCGACGACGCGATGCGCCTGGCGCTCCGGCGCGCCCACGAGGCCGAGGCCACGACTCCGGACTCGGCCGCCGCGCCGCCCAGCGACCCGTCGCCGGCCGACCCCGCGTGGGCGGGCGGCACCCGGTACACCGACGTCCGCGAGTCGCCGGTCGCGGCGCCTCCGGACGTGCTGTGGCGGGTCATCGAGGGCATCGGCGGGGACGCCGGCTGGTACTCCTGGCGTACGGCCTGGGCGGTCCGAGGCGGCATCGACCGGCTGGTCGGCGGCGTCGGGAGCCGCCGGGGGCGGCGCGACCCGCACCGGCTGCGCGTCGGTGACACGGTGGACTTCTGGCGGGTCGAGAAGCTGGTCCCCGGGGTGTCACTTCGTCTGCGGGCCGAGATGAGGCTGCCGGGCCTCGCCTGGCTGGAGCTGGGCGTCGAGGAGCGGGGCGGGCGGACCTGGTTCCGGCAGCGCGCGGTCTTCCGTCCGCACGGCCTGTTCGGCCATCTCTACTGGTGGGCGATCCGGCCGTGCCACGAGATCGTCTTCGGCGGGATGGTGCGGGGTGTCCGGCGCGCGGCCGAACGCGCGGCGACGCGCGCGCCGAGATCCGCCACGTACGCGCGGTGAGGGTGTCGGACGGTGTTCGGGCTCTAATGTGGGCGCGTGCGAGATTTGGCGACCGGAGTCCGGTATTTCCTGCGAGGCATGGCATGGGTCGCGCGGCGCCCGAAACAATGGCTGTTCGGCCTGATTCCGGCGCTGATCGTCCTCGCCGTCTACGTCGCCGCCCTCGTGGTCCTGGCCCACTACGACTGGGATCTGGCGAAGGCGATGAGCCCGTTCGCCGATCACTGGTCGAAGGCCGCGCGGGGCGCCACGCGCGGGCTGATCGCCGTCCTCGTCTTCGGCGCCGCGATCATGATCGCGATCGTCACGTTCACCGCCGTGACCCTGATCGTCGGCGATCCCTTCTACGAGAGCCTGTCGGGGCGGGTGGAGGAGGGCGCGGGCGGGCTGCCTCCGGAGGCCCGGGTTCCGCTGCTGCGGCAGCTCGCGCGCGCCATCGCGGACGGGGTCGTCGTCGGGACGGTGACCGCGCTCTTCGCCGTGCTGTTCTTCGTCCTGGGCTTCCTGCCGGTCGTCGGCCAGACGGTCGTCCCCGTCCTCGCGGCGTGCGTGTCGGGATACTTCCTCACGTTCGAGCTGACGTCGATCGCGCTGGAGCGCCGCGGGGTCCGGCGGCGCGAACGCTTCGCGCTCCTGCGTCGCGACCGGGGGCTGTCCCTGGGATTCGGCGTGGCGGTGTTCGTGACCTTCCTCATTCCGCTCGGTTCCGTGTTGGCCATGCCCGGTGCGGTGGCCGGCGGTACGCTGCTGGCGCGTGAACGGCTTGCCAGGCCGGGAATTCCGCCCGATCGCGGTGCTCTCGCGGACACTCAGGCGTGAGACGGACGTCACGGTGACGCCATGCCGCGGCTAACAAGCTGTGGCCTGGCCGTAATTAGTGTTCGACGCGAGAATTGTTGATCTTCACGTAACCTGTGCGGCATGTCTGATCAGGGAAGCGCCGGGCAGTGGCGTCCGGCGAACAGCCATAGCGGCCCGTATTCCGAACAGGATGAGCCGACGGGGCCGCTTCCCGAGGTCAGCGGACGAGACTCCGCGGCGTCGGCGTTCCCGCCGGTGAGCGGCCAGCCCGGTTCCTGGGCGGACGACGACGCGCCGACGGGCGGGTTCCCCACGGTCTCGGCGTCCGAGCAGTCTCCGCAGGCGGCGCGCCGGGAGCGCGCGCCGTTCGAGCCCGCCGACCCCGCGACGCCCGCACCCGAGGGCTCCGGTGAGTCCGGTGAGTCCGGTGAGTCCGGGGCGTCCGGTGGGTACGGCGGCTTCGGCGCGCCCGCCGAGTTCGGCGCCGGCCCGTCCGCCGAGCCGACCGGCTCCTTCTCCGCCGGTGGTTCCTTCGGCGCCGAGCCGCCGGCCGAGCGCGACGGTTCGTTCGGCGCCGAGCCGCCGGCCGAGCCGGAGGTCGCCTTCCAGCCGACGACGGCGTTCCCGTCCGTGCCGGAGGAGGAGACGCCGTCGTTCGGCCACCGGACGGTGGAGAACTCCTCCGGCCCGAACGAGCCCGTCCGGCCCGAGACCGAGCCCGGCTCCACGCCGCCCTTCGGGGCCGAGAGTCCGCAGGTCGCCCCGTACGACGCGCGGGACGCCACGTACGGGTACGAGGTGGCGGACCCGTCGTTCGGGTTCGCCCCCGCTCATCCGACGCGTGCGGCCGGCGTCGACACCGGCCCTGCGGCCGACGGCGCGGGTCCGGGCCCGGCGTCCGAGCCCTATTCGTTCGAGTCGCTGCTCGGCCCCGGCGACGGCGTGGCGGGCCCGGCGACGCCGCCCGGACCGCCGCCCGGACCGCCGGCCGCCGGCCCGCAGCCGTACGACGACGTCGCCCCGTCCCGGCCTTTCCCCGGTCCCGGGGCGTTCCAGGGCGCGCCCGGAGTCCCGCCGTCCCCGGCGGGCGGTCCGGTGTCGGCCGAGGACCAGGCCGCGGAGAACGACTTCTTCTCGCACGGCGACGACCCGGCGATGTGGGACAGGCCTATCGGCCCGTCCGGCCCCCCGCCGCAGCCCGGCAAGCCGAGCAGCGGCAACCTGCGGCTGCCGGATTGGATGCGGGACCAGAACGGCGACGGCGCCGCCGGGGGACCGACGGCTCCGTCGACCGGCGGCTACGACGACTACGACGGCTTCGAGGAGAAGGGCCGGTCCAAGCGGCCGCTGCTGGCCGTGGTGGGCGTGCTCGTCGTCGGCCTGGTCGCGGCGG
Organism: Actinoallomurus sp. NPDC052308; assembly: GCF_040679195.1. NCBI lineage: Bacteria > Bacillati > Actinomycetota > Actinomycetes > Streptosporangiales > Thermomonosporaceae > Actinoallomurus > Actinoallomurus sp. NPDC052308. Next base: position 769,266 of record NZ_JBFAUM010000001.1, read on the forward strand.
GCGGAGCGTACTTCCTGACCGCCGGCAAGAAGTCGGACCACACCGCGAGCTCGAGCCCGAGCCATAAGCCGAAGGCGGCTACGTCGAAGAAGGCCGGTCAGCCGGCGGACGACCAGCCGGAGAAGCCGCTCACGCAGTTCAAGGGCGCCCACACCCGACCGGTGGGGCACATCTCCGACACGCGGGCCGGCCTGACCTACCCGAAGCTCGGCAAGCCGTGGCAGATGCAGACCCAGAAGAGCGCCATGGCCGAGCTCGGGTTCAGCGCCGGCCAGTTCGCGGTGAGCGAGCCCAAGCGCTGGGGCCGGCTGCTGAGCGCCGAACTGGGCGGCGCGAACAAGGACGCCTACGGCGGGCCGGGCACCGAGCGCGCCGCCGCGACGAAGGTCGCCGACTCCTACGAGGCGAAGCTGTACGGCTACACGCACCACAAGAGGGTGCTGGCCTCGCAGTCGCTGAACGTCGACGGACACAAGGGGTGGCTGGTCGGCTACTACCTGACCTATCGCCAGCACGGCGTGAAGACCACCGGGGAGCTCTTCACGGTGGCGGTGGTCGACACGGGCAAGAAGGCCCCCGGCGTGCTGCTGATGACGGTGCCGAACACCGACAAGAAGCTCTGGCCGGACGTCAACTACGTCATGCGCTCGATCAAGGTGGCCTGATCCGGTCCTCGGCCCCCGAGAGCCGTGTCACATACCGAATCCCATTCCAATCCGTGTCGATGGCCATCTAAGGTAGGCCGCGACGGGACATTGCGGGATGAGGTGGGGACATGGCGATCGGGCTGACCGAGGAGCACGAGGCGCTCGCCGACGCGGTGCGCGGCTGGGCGGAGCGGTACGCGTCCGTGGATGTCGTACGCGCGACGCTCGACGCTGATGAAGAGGTCCGTCCGGCCTTCTGGGCCGTTCTCGCCGAGCAGGGCCTCCTCGGCCTGCACGTGCCCGAGGAGCACGGCGGACAGGGCGCCGGGCTGCTGGAGCTCGCGGTCGCCCTGGAGTCCCTCGGCCGCGCCGTCGTGCCCGGGCCGTTCCTGCCGACCGTGCTGGCCAGCGCCGCGCTGCTGCGCGCCGAACAGGCGGGCAAGGCGCACTCCGCGCTGCTGCCCGGCCTCGCCGACGGCTCCCTGATCGGCGCGCTGTCGCTGGCGACCGGCCTCACCGGCCGCCGTACGGACGACGGCCTGACGATCAGCGGTACGGTCGAGCCGGTCCTGGGCGCGGGGCTCGCCGACGTCATCGTGCTGCCGGTCGCGACCGACGAGGGCGAGGAGTGGGTGGCCGTCGACGCCGCCGGGCTCACGGTCACGCCGCTGAAGAGCCTGGACCGCACCCGCCGCGTCGCCCGGGTGTCCGCCGAGGAGGTCGCCGTTCCGGCCGACCGGGTCCTGACCGGCCTCACGGGCCCGGAGGTCCTCGACCTGGCCGCGCTGCTCCTCGGCGCCGAGGCCGTCGGTCTCGCCGGCTGGTGCGTGACCACCGCCGCGGAGTACGCCAAGGTCCGCGAGCAGTTCGGCCGGCCGATCGGGCAGTTCCAGGGCATCAAGCACAAGTGCGCGCGGATGCTGATCGACCTGGAGAAGGCCCGCGCCGCCGTCTGGGACGCCGCCCGCGCCTCCGACGACCCCGCCGAGGAGTCCGGCTTCGCGGCGGGCGTCGCCGCCGTCATCGCGCCGGACGCCGCGCTGCGCTGCGCCCGCGACTGCATCCAGGTGCTCGGCGGCATCGGCTTCACCTGGGAGCACGAGGCCCACCTCTACCTGCGCCGCGCCTCGACGCTGCGCGTCCTGCTCGGCCCCGGCAAGGACTGGGCCGGGTCGGTGGCGCGGCTGGCGCTCGACGGCGTACGCCGCGCCGTCGAGGTCGAACTGGACGAGGACACCGAGCCGCTGCGCAACCGCATCCGCGCGGAGGTCGAGCAGCTCGCCGCGATCACCGACGAGCGGGAGCGGTTCGCGAAGATGGGCGACGAGGGCTGGGTGTTCCCGCACCTGCCCAAGCCCTGGGGCAAGGCCGCCTCCCCGATGGAGCAGGTGCTCATCCTCCAGGAACTGCGTGCCGCCAAGGTCAAGGGGCCGCAGCTCGGCATCGGCGCGTGGGTCGTGCCGTCGCTCGTCACGTACGGCACGCCGGAGCAGCAGGAGCGGTGGCTCGCGCCGACGCTGCGCGGCGAGATGGTGTGGTGCCAGCTGTTCAGCGAGCCGGGCGCGGGCTCCGACCTGGCCTCGCTGCAGATGCGGGCCGAGCGGGTCGAGGGCGGCTGGCGGCTCACCGGCCAGAAGATCTGGACGTCCCTCGCCCAGCACGCCAAGTGGGCGATCTGCGTCGCCCGCAGCTCGGTCGAGCCCAAGAAGCACGACGGCATCACCTACTTTCTCGTCGACATGAAGGGCGAGGGCGTCGACGTGCGGCCGCTGCGCGAGCTGACCGGCGACGCGATGTTCAACGAGGTGTTCCTCGACGGCGTGTTCGTGCCCGACGACCAGGTCGTCGGCGAGGTCGGCCAGGGCTGGAAGGTCGCCCGCAACACCCTCAGCAACGAGCGGGTGCAGTTGTCCAGCGGGCAGGGTCTCGGCGCGGGCACGCGGGAGCTCCTGAACTCCTTCCAGGGCAAGGACCTGTCCCCGGCCACGCTGACCGAGCTGGGCCGGCTGCTCTGCGAGGGCCAGGCGATCGACCTGCTCGGCCTGCGCCTCACCCTCAAGCAGATCTCGGGCCACGAGCCGGGCGCCGAGGCGAGCGTCCGCAAGCTGCTCGGCGTGCAGTTCAACCAGGAGGTCGCGGACTTCATCTGGGAGGCGCAGGGCGCGGTGGCCACCGTGGAGGAGCCCGGTCAGGCCACCGGCATCTGGGCACGGTACATGCTGTTCAGCCGCTCGATGACCATCTACGGCGGCACCACCGAGGTGCAGCTCAACGTCATCGGCGAACGCATGCTCGGCCTGCCGCGCGACCCGGAGCCCGGCAAGTAGCGGCACGGAGGAGCGCCGGATGGGCATCGGGCTGACCGAGGAGCACGAGGAGCTGGCCGCGAGTGTACGCCGGTTCACCGAGCGGCACGCGTCCCGCGCGGTGGTCCGGGCGGCCGTCGCGGACGAGGCGGTGGTGCGGACGGCCGGCGCGGACGACGAGGGGGCGGCGGGGCGAAGCCGCGAGGGTGGGAAGCAGGCCGTACGCGCGCCGCGGCCCGCCCACTGGGGGGAGCTCGCCGAGCTGGGGCTGCTCGGCCTGCACCTTCCGGAGAAGCATGGCGGGCAGGGCTTCTCCGTCCTGGAGCTCGCGGTGGCCGTCGAGGAGATGGGCCGGGCCCTGGTTCCGGGGCCGTACGTCCCGACGGTGCTGGCGAGCGCGGTGATCGCCGCCGCCGACGCGCCGAAGGCGCGCCAGGAGCTGCTGCCCGGCCTCGCCGGGGGAACGCTGACCGGCGCGGTGTGCCTGGCGACCGGGCTCACCGGGCGGCGGAGCGGCGACGCCCTGATCGTGGGCGGCGGCGCCGGGCCGGTCCTCGGCGGCCCGACGGCCGACGTCCTCGTGGTCCCGGTCGCCGTCGGCGACGGCGCCGAGGAGTGGGTCGCGCTGTACCGCCGGGAGTGCGACGTCGAGACACTGGACGCCGTCGACGCCGTACTCGGGTCGGCGCGCGTCGTGGCGCGTGACGCCGTCGTGCCCGCCGACCGCGTGCTGACCGGACTGACCGCGCAGGACGTGCGGGCCCTCGCGGCGGTGATCCTCGGCGCCGAGGCGTGCGGGGTCGCCGGGTGGGCGGTCGAGGGCGCCTCGTCGTACGCCCGGACCCGTGAGCAGTTCGGCCGGCCGATCGGGCAGTTCCAGGGCGTCAAGCACAAGTGCGCGCGGATGCTGATCGAGCTGGAGAAGGCCCGCGCCGCCGTCTGGGACGCCGCCCAGGCCGTCGCGGCCGGGGACCAGGTCCCGTACGCCACCGGCGTTGCGGCCGTCGTCGCCCCCGACGCGGCCGTGGCCTGCGCCGAGGACTGCATCCAGGTGCACGGCGGCATCGGCTACACCTTCGAGCACGACGCCCACCTGTACTACCGGCGCGCCCTGACCCTGCGGGCGGTGCTGGGCCGCGCGGCGGACGAGCGGGCGTCGATCGCCGGGCTCGCCCTGGCCGGGGAGAGGCGGGAACGCGAACTGGACCTGCCGCCCGAGGCCGAGCCGCTGCGGCGCGACATCAGGGCGCGGGTCGCCGAACTGGCCGCGCTGGACGAGCGGGAGCGGATCGCGGAGCTGGCCGCGGGCGGCTGGGTGCAGCCGCACCTGCCCCGGCCGTGGGGCCGGGCGGCCTCGCCCCTCGAGCAGGTCATCATCCACCAGGAGCTGCGGGCCGCCGCGATCAAGGGCCCGCAGCTCGCCATCGGCGCGTGGGTCGTTCCGTCGCTGGCCGCGTACGGCACGCCGGAGCAGCAGGAGCGCTTCCTGCCCGCCACCCTCCGCGGCGAGATCGTGTGGTGCCAGCTCTTCAGCGAGCCGGGCGCCGGCTCCGACCTGGCCGGCCTGCGCACCCGCGCCGACCGATGTGACGGCGGCTGGCGGATCTCCGGGCAGAAGATCTGGACCTCACTCGCCCAGTACGCCCAGTGGGGGATCTGCGTCGCCCGCACCGACCCGGACGCGCCCAAGCGCGCGGGCATCACCTACTTCCTCGTCGACATGACCTCTCCCGGCGTGCAGGTCCGGCCGCTGAAGGACCTCACCGGCGCGGAGGTCTTCAACGAGGTGTTCCTCGACGAGGTCTTCGTGCCCGACTCCCTCGTCGTCGGTCCGGTGAACGCCGGCTGGCAGGTCGCGCGGGTCACGCTCACCGCCGAACGCGTGAACCTGTCGACCGGCTGGCAGCTCGGCGCGGACGTGCCCCGGCTGCTGGAGCTGGTCCGCGACCTCGGCCTCGCCGACGACCCGGTCACCCGCGACGGCGTGGGCGGGCTGGTCGCCGACGCGCACGTGTTCGCGCTGCTCGGCCTGCGCGCCACCCTCAAACGGCTGTCCGGCGTGGACGCCGGCGCCACCGCGAACGTCAGCAAACTGGTCGGCATGGAACACGGCCAGCGGGTCACCGAGTACGGCTTCGGGCTGCTGGGCGCCGAGGGCGCGCTGACCGGCCCGCCCGGTGCGGGACCGCGCGCGGAGTGGACCAGGCTGCTGCTCGCCTCCCGCGCGATGACCATCGGCGGGGGCACCACCGAGGTCAACCTCAACGTGATCGCCGAACGCCTCCTCGGGCTGCCCCGGGACCCCGAACCAGGACGTTAGCGCGTGTCCCGAGGCTCCGTCGTCGCCGCCGGGACGGGGCTGGTCCTAGGGCTGCTGGCGCTCGGGCCCGCGCTGGCCCCGGGGTTCACGCTCGCGTACGACATGGTGTTCGTGCCGCATCCGACGTTCGACCGCGAGACGTTCGGGCTGGCCGGGATGCTGCCGCGGCACGTGCCCAGCGACGCGGTCGTCACGGCGCTGGCCCAGGTCGCGCCCGCGGACGTCGTGCAGAAGGCGATCCTGCTGGCCGTCTTCGTGATCGCCTGCGTGTCCGCGGCCGCGCTGGTCCCTTCGGAACGGCTCACGGCCCGGTTGGCCGGCGGGGTCGTCTACGCCTGGAACCCCTTCGTCGCCGAACGGCTGCTGCTCGGCCAGTGGGCGCTGCTCCTCGGGTACGCCGCGCTGCCCTGGGTGGTGCGGGCGGCCGCGCGCGGCGAGCCCCGGCGGCTGGTCCTCGCGCTGGTGCCGGCGGCGATCGGCGGGTTCGCCGCGATGGCCGTGTCCGGCCTGGTCGTCCTCGTGATCGGCCTGCACCGGCCGCGCCCCGGGAGGTCGGTCGGGGTCGGTCGGTCGGGGGCCGGGAGGCCGGTCGGGGTCGGTTGGTCGGAGAAAAGACGACTGCCGTGGCTGCTCGCGGGGCTGCTCGTGATGAGCCTGCCGTGGCTCGTTCCCTCCCTCACGCGGTTCTCGGGGGTCCCGGCGGACCCGGCCGGAGTGGCGGCGTTCGCCGCCCGCGCGGACACGCCGTTCGGCACGCTCGGCAGCCTGCTGCTCCTCGGCGGCGGTTGGAACGCCGAGACCGTGCCGTCCGGGTACGGCGCCGTCGTCACCGCCGTGCCCTGGCTGTGCGTCGTCCTGCTCGCCCTGGTCGCGTACGCGCGCGGCCGGGCGGCCGCGACCCGGGGACTGGGGGTCGCCGCGCTCGCCGGCCTGGTCCTCGCCGCCCTCGGCGCGGTCGTCCCCGGCCTCCTGCGCTGGGCGATCGGGCTGTGGCCCGGATTCGCGGTACTGCGAGACGGCCAGCAGTACGTCGCGCCGCTCGCCGTCGTCGTCGCGGTCGGGGCGGGCCTGGCCGTGGACCGCGTCGCGGGCGGACGTCGGGAAGCGAATGGGGCCGGCCCGGCGGTCGACCGGGTCGCGGGCAGCGGCCCGGAGGCGGTCGGGGCCGGTCCGGCCGTCGATCGGGTCGCGGGCGGGCGTCCCGAACTGGCGGTCCTGGCCCTCCTCGTCCCGGTGGCCCTGCTGCCCGGCCTCGCCTGGGGCGCGGGCGGCCGGCTCGCGGCGGTGCGCTATCCGGCCGCCTGGTCGCGGGCGCGCGCCGTCGTGGCGGCCGAGCCCGGCACGGTGCTCGTCCTGCCGTGGGAGGCGTACCGGACCTACGCCTGGAACGGCGGGCGCCGGGTGCTCGATCCGCTGCCCCGCTACCTGCCCGGCCGGGTCGTCCTGAACGACGCCGTACGGGTCGGGACAGGCGGGCGGCGGGACCTCCGGATGGCGGTGGAGGACCCGCGGGCCCGGGCACTGGACCCCCTCATCAGCTCCGGCGCGCCGCTCACCGACGCGCTGCGCGCCCACGGGATCCGCTACGTCGCCGTCGACGCGCCCGAGGAGTTCGGAACCTGGGCGGCCCGGCTCCCCGGCGCGGAACGCGTCGTCACCGGACCCGCCCTGACCCTCTACCGCATCCCGCCCGCCGATGCCGAACAGGCAGGCGCATTCCTCCTCGGACCGGTCGAGGATGTGGCACCCGATGGTGAGCAGGGGAAGGACGGTAGACTGCGCCGACGCCCCGCTCCGGGCCGCCGGCGAGCAGGGAAGGCCGTGAGCACCCCGGCGTGGTGCGGGACCATCCGCGTCGTCGAGAACGACGCCGATGCCTGACCGGCCTGTCACCGCTCGGCGCACCATCGATCTTCGGCATTTCCAGATGAGAGGCAGACCGGCACATGACGGGGATATCAGGCCAGCGATCCTCCGCTGCGGATCCGGCGGTTCCCGGGCAAGCGGCGGCGGAGGACCTGCGGGCGTTGTTCGGGCAGTCCATCGCCGTCTTTGCTTCGCTGTCGGGGCCGGCGCACGTGGTGGAGGCGGCGAACCCGGCGTTCTTCGCCGCCATCGGCGAAGAACGGGCTCGCACCGGGGTTCCGCTGGCCGAGCTGATGCCCGAGCTGACCGGGCAGGGCTTCATCGCGTTGCTGGATGAGGTCTATCGCAGCGGTGAGCCCTACATCGGCCGCGACGCCCAGGTCATGCTGGGCTCCGACCCGCACCTGCGGGAGGCGTTCTTCGACTTCACCTACGAGCCGCGCCGCGACGCCGACGGCAACGTGACCGGGATCCGGGTGATCGGCGTGGAGACCACTCAGGTCAAACAGGCCCAGCGGTTGATGGCCGAGCACCGCGCCCTACTGGAGCAGATCGCCCGGCAGGCCCCGCTGACCGAGGTGCTCGACGGGATGGCTCGCTGCATCGAGAACTTGACGCCGCAGGAGATGCTCGTCTCCGTCCTGCTCGCCGACCCCGACGGCCGGCACCTGCGCCACGGCGCCGCACCCAGCCTGCCCGACTTCTACAACCAGGCCATCGACGGGATCGCCACCGGTGAAGGCGTCGGTTCCTGCGGCACGGCCGCGTATCGGCGGGAACCGGTCATCGTCACCGACATCGCCACCGACCCGTTCTGGGATGACTTTCGCGAGCTGGCCGACCGTGCCGACCTGGCGGCCTGCTGGTCCACGCCGATCCTGGCCCGCGACGGCAGCCTGCTGGGCACTTTCGCCATGTATCACCGCACCCCGCGCGTCCCTCACGACACCGACCTCGCCCTCGCCCGCGTCTTCGCCGACACCGCGGCCCTGGCCATCGAACGCCACTACATCGAACAGGAGAAGGCGGCCGCCGAGGCACGCGCCAAAGCGGCCCACGACGAGCTGGCCAAAGCGGTACGCGCCGAGCAGCAACTGCGCGCCGAGGCTGAGCAACGCGCCGCCGCCGCCGCAGAACTCGCCGACCGGATGCGTGCCGCCGCCGCCGCGCAGGCCACCACGCCGCACCCCGAACGCTGCCAGCTCGGCGGTCGCGCCGGATGCACCGAACCGGCCGAGATCAAGATCGCCGACTCCTGGGGCGATGCGGCGTGGGGCTGCACCACTCACGTTGAAGAAGCCCTCATCAACGTCCGGTCGGTGTTCATCGCCAACGAAGAACCCGACGGCCTGGCCGCTTACCTCAACCGCTGACCAGCGGCCCGAGCGCCCGCCATGACGGGCACTGACCCGGCCGTGGCACCAGCGGGCTCTCAACCGTCCATCGATCCTCACCGCGCTGCGGCCGGTTACTCCCCGGATCTGGTTCCACCTTCCTCACGGGCCGTCCCGGGTGCCGCCCGGAGCAGAGAGACGCCGGTTTCGCAATGGCCTACGGCAATAGCGTCGTTCACTACTTTTGCGGCGGTTGTGTGGTCAATGCGGCTACCGGTCGGTAGCCTCTTCAGATCGTTGTCGCCGAAGGAGCCATGATGCGGATCGCCGTCGCCATGCTGGCCGGAATCGTGCTGGCCCTCATCACCTCGTTCGGCGTCGTGCGCGTCGTCACGACCTCGCAGCAGGACCCGGTCGTCAAGCCGCTGTACAACTACGGCTCCCGGTGAGCCGTGCACCCGGAGTGCCCGCCCGCCCCCGCGCTGGACGTCGTCATCCCCGCGCGCAACGAGGCCGGGCGGCTTCCGTACGGCCTGGAACGGCTGTCCGCGAAGCTGGCCGGGCTGCCGCTGAGCGCTTCGATCGTCGTCGTGGACAACGCCAGCACTGACGCCACCGCGCGGATCGCCGAGCGCTGGTCCGGGCCGGTGCCGGTGCGTCTCGTCCACTGCCCGGTGCCCGGCAAGGGGGCGGCGGTGCGGGCCGGTCTGCTGGCCACCACCGCCCCGTACGCCGGGTTCTGCGACGCGGACATGGCCACCGGCCTGGCCGCCCTCGACGAGGTCCTCGTCCTGCTGCGGGCCGGGCACCAGGTCGTCATCGGCTCGCGGCGGCATCCGGGTTCGATCGTCGAGGTGTACGGGCACCCGCTGCGCCGTGTCGGCGCGCTCGCCTTCAACCGCCTCGTCCACGACCTCACGGGAGGCGTCGCCGACACGCAATGCGGGTTCAAGTTCTTCACCGGCCCGCTGGCCCGCGCCGCCGCCGCCGACCTCCGCACGGCCGGCTTCGCCTTCGACGTGGAACTGCTGCTGCACTGCCGGCGCCGGGGCGCCGACCCCGTGGAGATCCCCGTGGTGTGGCGCGACGTGCCCGGTTCGACCTTCTCCGTACGGCGGCACACCGTCGGCTGCCTGCGCGATCTGCTCCGCATCCACGCCGAGGCCCGCCGCACCCCGGCCGCGCAGCGCCCCATCACCGTCGCCGACGAGCTGGGCGCCAGATGACGGTCGAGGGGGGACTGCGTACGCTCGCGATCGTGAACTGGCGCGACCCCTGGCATCCGGAGGCCGGTGGCGCCGAGCGCTACGCCTGGGAGATGGCCCGGTGGTTCACCGCGCGGGGAACACGGGTGTGCTTCGTCACCGGGCGGGCGCCCGGCCAGGCCCGGCGGGAGCGGATCGAGGGCGTCCAGATCGTACGCCTGGGCGGCCGGTTCGGCGTGTATCCGCTGGTCCTGGCCTGGATGCTGCGGCATCGGCGGGCGTTCGACGCCGTGCTCGACTGCCAGAACGGCATCCCGTTCTTCACGCCGTGGGTGCTGCCGCGCCGCGTGCCCGTGCTGTGCGTCGTCCACCACGTGCACGACGACCAGTTCGGCGTCTACTTCCCGGCGTGGCTGGCGCGGATCGGCCGGTTCCTCGAGGGGCCGGTGGCCCGGTGGACGTACCGGCGGCACGCCTGCGTCGCGGTGTCCCCGTCCACGGTGACCGCCATGCGGGGACGCCTCGCCTGGACCGGTCCCGTCCACATCGTCCCCAACGGAGTCACACTGCCGGACTCCGTCCCAGAGTCCGGGGAAGACGATCCGGAGCTGGTGTGCGTGAGCAGGCTCGTCCCGCACAAGCGCGTCGACCGGTTGCTGGACGTCGCCGAACGCCTCCGCGTCCGGGTGCACGTCATCGGGCGGGGACCGGAGGAGGCCGGGCTGCGGGCCCGGATCGCCGCGCGCGGCCTGGCGGACCTGGTCGTCCTGCACGGCTACCTGCCGGAGGAGGACAAGGTCGCGCTCGTCGCCCGCGCCCGGCTCCACCTCAGCGCCTCGCGGGGCGAGGGCTGGGGCCTCAGTGTGGCCGAGGCGGCGGCGCTCGGCGTGCCGACCGTCGCGTACGACGTCGACGGGTTGCGCGACGCCGTCGTCGACGGGGTGACCGGCCGGCTCGTGCGCGACGGCGAGGACCTCGCGGACGTCGTCGAGCGGGCGCTGAAGGAGCTGACCGGGCCGGAGCGACGTCGCGAGACGGCCGCCGCCTGCCGGGCCTGGGCCGCCGAGTTCACGTGGGCGCGCAGCGCCGAACGCATGGCGGCGCTGCTCGACGCGGCCGTCCGGCGCGGGACGGCGCACGGTCTGGAGGATCAGTCGTTCCCATGGCCGCGCTGACCCGCGCCGAACCGTCCCCCGACACCGAGCCGTACCGCCTCGACGAGCGGCTGCGGGACCGCCTGCGGACCCTCCTGGGCTGCGCGCTCCTGACCCTCCTCGCGACGGCGACCCGGCCGGGCCGGATCATCGCCGACACCAAGATCGACATGGCGGTGAACCCGCTCGGCTTCCTCGGCCGGGCGCTGCACCTGTGGGACATCGAGCAGTTCGGGCAGCTGCAGAACCAGGTGTCGGGCTACCTGTTCCCGATGGGCCCGTTCTACGCGCTCGGCCACCTGGCGGGCATGCCGGCCTGGATCGTCCAGCGGCTGTGGCTGGCGACGCTGCTGTGCACCGCGTTCCTCGGCGCCCGCCGCCTCGCCGGCCGCCTCCGGATCGGCACGCCGGACACGCGGCTGATCGGCGCCCTCGCGTTCGCGCTGGGCCCGCACGGCCTGGCGTCCCTCGGCACGAACTCCTCCGAATACCTGCCCCTGGCGATGCTGCCCTGGATGGTGCTGCCCCTGGTCGCCGCCGCGCACGGCGGCGGCCGGGTCCGCGCGGCCGCCCGGTCCGGGCTGGCCGTCGCCTGCTGCGGCGGCATCAACGCCACCGCGGTCCTCGCCGTCCTCGTCGTCCCGGTCCTGTACGTGCTCACCCGGAGTCCCCGGGGGCGCCCGCGCCTGTTCCGGACGCGCCTCCTCTCGTGGTGGGCGGTCGCGGTGGGCTGCGCCACCGCCTGGTGGTCCGTGCCGCTGCTCCTGCTCGGCCGGTACGCCTACTCGTGGCTGCTCTACACCGAGAAAGCGGCGACGACCACCGCGACGACCGGCCCCGCCAACGTCCTGCGGGGGTCGGAGCGCTGGCTGAACCTCCTCGTCGTGGACGGCCGTCCCTGGTGGCCCCTCGGCCACGCCTTCGCGACCGCCACGCTCCCCGTCCTGTGCACCGGTCTCGTCGCCGCCCTCGGCCTGGCCGGTCTCGTACGGGCCCGGCTCCCCGAGCGGACCTTCCTCGTCCTCACGCTGCTGACCGGCCTCGTCGTCATGGTCGCCGGGCACGCGGGCCCGCTCGCGCCCGCCGTACGGGACCTGATCGACGGGCCGCTCGCCCCGCTCCGCAACCTCTACAAGTTCGACGGCCTGGTCCGGCTGCCGCTGGCCCTCGGCCTCGCGCACCTGCTGTCGTCGCCGCTCCGGTGGCGGAGGTGGACCGCCGCCGGGGCGGCCGCCGCCCTGGCCGGGGTGACGCTGTCCGCGCTGAGCACGGGCCTGTCCGCCGACGGCGACTTCCGTGAGGTTCCGCGGTACTGGCGCGAGGCCGCCGCCTGGCTGAACGGGCGCGCCGGGGACCAGGGCGTCCTGGCCGTCCCGGGGGCGCGCTTCGGCGAGTACCTGTGGGGCCGCCCGATGGACGACGTCACCCAGCCGCTGCTGAACGTCCGCTGGGGCGAGCGGCAGCTCGTCCCCGCAGGCTCGGCCGGCGTCACGCGGCTGCTCGACGCCATCGACCAGCGGATCACCACCGGCCGGGGCTCCGCGGGGCTGACCGAGGTGCTGGCCCGGATGGGCATCCGCTACCTCCTCGTCCGCAACGATCTGCGCCGCGACGACCTGCGCGGCGCGTGGCCCGCCCGCGTGCACCAGGCACTCGACTCCTCACCGGGCATCCGGAGGGTCGCCTGGTTCGGCGGGGTGCCGGCCGGCTCCGTCCTGCCGGACGACGCCGTGAGCTCACCGGACCAGCCGTACGCGCCCGTCGAGATCTACGAGGTCGAAGGCGCGGACGACACCGTCGGCCTGCTCGACGCCGACCGGGCCCTGCGGCTGTACGGCTCACCGGAGGCCCTGCTCACGATGGCCGACGACGGCCTGCCGACCGGCCGGCCCGTCCTGTTCGGCGCCGACGATCCCGAGACGACCGGCCGGCCCGTCGTCGCGGACTCCCTGCGCAAGGTCGAACGCGACTTCGGCGAACTGCGCGGCCATACCTCGCCCACGCTGACCGCGGCGGAGGAGCGGGGCGTGCCCGCCACCCGCCGGGACGTCCTCGAACCCGGCTGGGACCGCTACTCCACCGTCGCCGCCTACACCGGCGTCAAGGACGTCACGGCCTCCGCCTCCGCCTCCGACATCACCTCACCGGCCGAACTCGACCAGCCCGGCGCCCTCCCGTACGCCGCCGTGGACGGCGACCCGCGCACCCGGTGGGAGACCGGCGGCTGGAGCGGCCCCGTCGGCCAGTGGCTCCGCGTCGACTTCGACCACCCGCTGACGCCCCGGAACGTCACGGCGGCGTTCGCCCAGGACGACGGCCTCGGCCCGCCGCCGGACGAGGTCGCCGTCGAGACCGAGACCGGCCGGGTCGTCCAGCACCTCGCCCGTACCTCCGCCGCGCAGCCGCTCCGTGTCCCCGCCGGGCGGACCCGCTGGCTGCGCGTCCGGATCCGGTCGCTGACCGCGCGGCCCGCCGTCCCCGCCGCCGCCCGCGTCGCCATCTCCGAACTGCACGTCGACGGCGTGCGCGCGGGCCGCGAGTACCGCCTGCCGAACGTCCCGGCCGGCGCGACGGTGGTCATGTCCCGGACCTCGGACGGGATGCCGGCGTGCCTGCGGGGCTCGATCCGCTGGGTCTGCTCGCCGTACCTCGAACGCCGGGCGGAGGAGCCGTACGCCTTCGACCGCGTCTTCACCGCCGCCCGTACGGACACCGCGAAGCTGACCGGGACGGCCGCCCTCACCGATCCGGACCTGATCCAGCGCTACACGAGTACCGACCCCCGCCTCCAGGTCACCGCGAGCTCGACGCTGACCCGGGAGCCCGCGACCCTGCCACGCGGCGCGTTCGACGCCGACCCCGCGACCACGTGGGTGCCCGCGACGGGCGACCGCGCGCCGTGGCTGTCGCTGTCCTGGGGCCGCAAGGTCCAGGTGGGGCAGATCACCGTACGTCGCCCGGCGGGCGCGGCCTATCTCACCCAGATCCGTGTGGAGGGGGACGACGGCCAGTGGCGCGAGGCGCCGCTGGACGACAAGGGCCGCGTGTCGTTCAAGCCGATGCGGACGAGCCGGCTGACGCTTCGGTTCTCCGGCCTGCCGCAGATCACCGACGTCACCGTGCCGGGCGTCAAGCCGTTCCGGACGCTCCCCGGCGCGCGCGTCCCGCTGCCGTGCGGGTTCGGCCCCCACCTGCGGCTGAACGGCGTCGACGTGCCGACCCGCGCGACCGGCACGTACGCGGACCTCCTGGAGGGGCGGGCGTTCCGGTTCCAGGCGTGCCGCACGGTCACGGTCAAGGCGGGCGACGATCGGCTCGCCGCGGCGCCGTCCGACGCCTTCCGCGTCGACTCCGCCGTGCTCGCCCCGGCCGGCGCCACGGCCGCCGGGAACGGCGAGCCGTCGCCGGTGACCGTGACGCGGTGGACGTCCGAGCACCGGCAGGTCGAGGTCTCGGCGCGGCGCGCCTCGTACCTGGTGGTCAACGAGAACTACAACGCCGGCTGGCAGGCGAAGATCGACGGGCGGACCCTGCACCCGGTACGGATCGACGGCTGGCGCCAGGCGTGGGCGCTCCCGGCGGGCACCATCGGCACCGTCCGCCTGTCGTACACCCCCGACCGCACGTACCAGGCCGCCGTCCTCATCGGCCTGAACTTCCTGGTCGTCCTGGTGATCGCCGCACTCTGGCCGTCCCGCCACCGCCCCGCCGAACCGGAGCCGCGACCGGAGACCGCGCGGGCGAGGTCCCGCACCGTCGCGACCCTCGAGCTCGTCCTGACGGTGGGCGCGGCGGCGGGCATCGGCTACTGGAGCGACGGCCTCGTCGGGACGGCCGTGGCGGCGGTCGCGGCGGTGGCGTTCGCCCTCGCCCCGGCGCGTACGCGGCTGGGCACGCCGTGGCTCCCGGCGGCGGCGATGCTCGCCGCGACGGCGTCCCTGCTCGTCGGCCTGCGCCTGCAGTCGGCGCAGCACACCGCGGCGCACCTGTGCACCGAGACCCTGCCTCAGCTCCTCTGCCTCGTCATCGTCGCCCGCCTGGTCGCGGCGCCGTCGCGGACGCGGGAGAGGTAGTCACGCACGTCGCGCCGACGGCGTCGGCGAATCGTCAGGTGCACACCTGCAACGGATTCAGCACGGCGGCGACCTCGGCGCGGGCGCCGCTCAGCCCGGCCGCGAACGCGTGCACGCGGAGCCAGCCCGCGCAGTAATACGCGCCGCCGGCGATCGCGTCGAAGCCCACACTGAATCGCCGGGACTCGTTCGACCATTCCTGAATGCCGAGGTAGTGCTGGTCGGCCAGGGTGAATCCGGCGCCGCCGTGGTCGACCCATCGATTCTCCCGAGCTCCCCAGACCGAGCCGAACATGCCGATGGACGCGTAGCCATAGCCCGCCAGCAGCGTGAATACATCGCACCCGGCATTGAAGCGCCAGTCGACGTTGAGCGTCACCCGTCCCGAGACACCGACCTGGAACCAGCACCCGGATCCCGTGATCTGTTCCTGCTCCCCGTCCACCGCGACGACGACCCGCGGCTGCAGCACCCGAGGCGTGGGCGTACTGATCGCCTCCGGAGAACTCCAGTGCTGCAGCGCGCGCGGGTCCCAGGTGTGACCCCACTGGTTGTACGGCCCGTTACTGGTCACGCAGCTGTTCGCCCGCGGTGGGACGGCGAGAGGTACGCCCCCGACCAGGGTCTCCGACGACGGTGGGTCGAGCGCCGCGACGCCGGCCATCGACTTCGTGATCTGGTCCCGTGCGGAGGCGTCGGACTGCGCGGGGATGAGCTGGCCGGTCAGATCGACCGCGAGCTTGGCGTGGCCGCGTAGCTGCGTGATCTTGCGTGTTTCGGCCGCCGCGATGTCCGCATACCGCTGGCCGATCGCCTCGCCCAGTTTCTCGGCCATCTCGGAACCCCAGAGCTCGGCCGGGTCCAGCATGGGCTCCCAAATGTTATCCATGCGTCACTCCTTGACATGCGGCTGCCGATTACGACGCATCCTCACATGTCGCCCATGGCCTGTCAGTCAAATCCGTGCGGTCGCCTTGAGAGGGCTTCGATGACGCCGGCCAGGTGGGCGCGGGCCGATGATTCCACGGACGCGGCCGGTGGCCCTCCTTCGCCCGCTGGATGAGCCGGTAGATGTGGGCTCGCAGTTCGGCATTTGACCTCAACTTAACTTGACGTTCTACGGTCCTCCCATCAGTGAGCATTCAAGGAGGCATCGCATATGACGACCGGGCAGATCTCTGACGCCGACCTCGCCGCGCAGCCCGCCGCGTACTGGACCGGAGTGGCCTACGAGGCCCTCATCGCGTTCACCCGGGCCCGGCAGGCCGAGCTGGGTTTCACCCAGCCTCAGTTCTGGTTGCTGCGCAATCTGTCAAAGAACGACATCTCGCCCGACGGCCAGGGCCTGACCGTCCCTGAGCTCCGGCAGGCCATGAGCTCCTACCTCCGCCCCGAGGACGACCTGGCGGCCGAGGCGGAGGTCCTGGTGGAGCGCGGCTGGCTCTCCCGCGACGGAGAGGGCCGGCTGTGGATCACCGAGGCGGGGGAGGAGGCCCGCACCGACCTGAAGCGGCACGCCCCGGAGATCCGCGCACGCATCCACCAGGGCATCGACGACGCCGACTACGTCACCGCCCTCAAGGTGCTCCAGCAGATGATCCGGAACACCGGCGGCACCGTGGCCTAGCCGGAGATCCTCAGGACGCCGACCAGATCGGGTGGTCGACGTAGCCGCGTGCGCCGCCCGTGTAGTGGGCGCCCGGATCGGCGGCGGCCGTCTCGTGGCCCAGCGCGAACCGGGCCACCAGGTCGGGGTTGGCCACGAAGAGGCGGCCGAACGAGACGGCGTCGGCGAGTCCCGCGTCGATGATCGCGGAGCCGCTGTCCCGGTCGAAGCCGTGGTTGGCGATCAGCGGACCGTCGAAGAGCTTGCGGTACCGGGCGAAGGCGTCGAAGTCGGGGACGGGCCCGCCGGGCATCGGACCGCGCAGGTGCAGGTAGGCGAGCGGGCGTTCGTCGAGCTCGGCCACGAGCGCGTCGTAGTCCGCGAGCGTCCGGTCGTCACCGGTGAACGGATAGTCCGCGCGCGACCGGTCGTCACCGGTGAACGGATGGTCCACGAGCGTCCGGTCGGTGGCGGGCGCGTCAGCGACGCTCCAGTACGGCGACAGGCGTATCCCGACACGCCGGCCGTCCCAGGCGGCGGTGGCCGCGTCGACGATCTCGAGGAGGAGACGGTGCCCGGGGCGGCCGTATCCGTCGGTGCGCCGGTTCAGCCGCCGGTTCAGGAACCGCGCGAGCAGATGGGTGCCGTTGGCGGCGATCTCGACCCCGTCGAACCCGGCCCGGCGCGCGTTCCCGCTCGCGGCGCCGAACTCCGCGATCACGCGTTCGAGGTCCGGGACGCTCATCTCCCGTACGGGCCGGGAGTCGTCACCCGGGCGCCAGAGCTGCAGCACGATACGGCCGCCCAGGGCGTGGACGAGGCCGGTCACCCGGCGCCACGCGGCGACCTGCCGCTCACTGTAGATCCCGGGAACGTTCGGCAGGCCGATCGCCTCCGCGCTCACCCAGGTGCCCTCGGCGACGATCAGGCCGGCGCCGGCCCGCTGGCCGTAGTAGGCGGCGTGCAGGCCGGTCGGGACCAGGTCCTCGTTGGTGGCGCGGCACCGGGTCAGCGGCGCCATCACCACCCGGTTGGGCAGCCGCAGGTCCCCGAGGGCCACCGGCCGCAGCAACGGCCGGGCCTCGTCGAACTCGTTATTCTGCTGCTGTCGCATCATCGGTCGGTCTTCTCCTGTCGGCTCGCTGCTCGGTGGCACGAAACAGACGGAGCCCGACGGCGGAAGGTGACCGATGGACGAGCACGAGGGACTGGCCCGGCGCTTCGAGGCGCACCGCGAGCAGTTGCGCGCGGTGGCCTACCGGATGCTGGGTTCGGCGAACGAGGCGGAGGACGCCGTCCAGGAGGCATGGCTGCGACTCAGCCGCACGGATGAACGCGGCATCGACAACCTGGAGGCATGGCTCCGTACGGTGGTGTCCCGGCTCTGCCTCGACATGCTGCGGACGCGCGCCTCGCGCCGGGAGGACACTCTCGAATGGGAGGTGTCCGCGCAGGCGGGGGACGACGACCCGGAGGACGAGGCCATGCTCATCGACTCGGTCGGCCGCGCCATGCTCGTGGTCTTGGACACCCTTCCGCCCGCCGAACGCGTCGCCTTCGTGCTGCACGACCTGTTCGCCGTACCGTTCGACCAGATCGCCCCCATCGTCGACCGCACTCCGGTCACCGCCAAGAAGCTCGCCAGCCGGGCACGGCACCGGGTACGCGGCACGACGGCGCTCCCCACCGCCGAGCTGTCCAAGCAACGACGGGTCGTCGAGGCGTTCCTCGCCGCCGCGCGCGGCGGCGACCTCACCGCGCTGCTCGCCGTGCTCGCCCCGGACGTCGTACGGCGGGCCGACGCGGTCGTGCTGACGCCGGGGCGGCCGGCGGTGGCGCGTGGGGCGGACACCGTGGCGCGGGAGACACTGGTCTTCGGGCGGCGCGCGACGTTCGCCGAACCCGCGCTCGTCGACGGAAGGGTAGGCGCCGTGATCGCCCCGCACGGCCGGCTGCTGCTCGCGCTCGTGATCACGGTGGCGGGCGACCAGGTCGCCGAGTACGACATCGTCGCCGATCCGGCGCGGCTCCGGCGGCTCGACCTCGCGCTCCTGCCGTCTCGGCCGGTGCCATGAACATCTATGGTGAACGGGTGTCGGATTCATCGCCGCGTCGGCTGCCCCGCGGGCGTTACGCGCTCTCGCGGGAGGAAGTGGAACGCATCCAGCGCTCGCGGCTGTGCGCGGCGATGGCCGAAGTGATGGCCGAGAAGGGGTACGTCGCCACCTCGGTCGCCGACGTACTCCAGCGGTCGGGCGTCTCGCGGCAGAGCTTCTACCAGCTGTTCGAGGACAAGCTCGACTGCTTCATGGCCGCCTTCGACGTCGCCGCCGACCTGCTGCTGCAGCACCTGCTGGAGATGGTCGGCGCCGACGAACACCGCATGCCCGGTCCGGAGGCGACCGGTGACCCGCTGGGCGGTTTCGAGCGGACGTTCACCGCCTACCTCGCGGCACTCGCCATCGAACTGCCCTACACGCGGCTGTTCCTGATCGAGGTGTACGCGGCCGGTCCCGCGGCGATGCGGCGCCGCAGCGAGCTGCAGGACGCCATCACCGCCGTGTTCGCCGACCTGATGGGGGTCACCGACGACGCGGGCCGGTTCACCTGCCAGATGGTCGTCGCGGCGACCAGCACCCTGGTGACCAGGGCGGTCGCCGAGAACGACGTCGAAGGGCTGAGCGCCCTCGGCCCGCAGGTGATCGACCACGTCCGTACCCTCTGGCAGGCCGGCGCCTTCGGACCGCGAACCGACGGGACGGGATCACCCTGAGCCGACGGGCCAGGGCTCAGAACCGGCCGCACGCGATGAACACGGCCAGGGCGAGATAGGCGAGGTTCAGCACCACGAGTGCGAATTCGCCGCGTCGGCCGTGGGTGACCATCGCACCGACCATCAGCAGGATCCAGCAGACGGCGGTCACCGGCACCAGAACCGGTGCGATGCCGACCAGGGCCGGCAGGACCAAGCCCACCGCGGCCAGGAGTTCGAGGACGCCGAGGGTCTTGACGAAGCCGACACTGGCGGCGTCGGTCCAGCCCCCACCGTGGGCCGCGGCCAGCTTCTCCTTGGGGACGAAGGTCTTGCTGATCCCGCCGGCCAGCGCGACCAGGGCCAGCAGTCCGGCGCAGATCCATAGCGCGAGGTTCATGAGGTTTCCTTTGCTGCCGGTGGTTCGTTCGCCCACAAGGCACCGACGCCGCGCCCTTTGTGACGGCACCGGCCTATGACGCGCGTCACAGGCAGGACTTCCCATGGGTGACCATCGGCCGGCCGTCGGCGCGGACAGCCCCGGCGCCGACGCGTCGATCGAGCCGGTTCAGGTCAACGGCTGCCGGGCGCTCAGCCGATCTGCCAGATCGTGAGACGACTCCCACCGCCGGCAACGGTCTTGCCGTCGGGGCTGAAGGTCACCGATCGCACCTCTCCGCCGCCGTCGAGGAGCGTCACCGGGGCTCCGGGCCGGAGGGGCCTTTCGGCGGCGTCCGGCTTCGGAGTCGGGCTATGGCGGTCTGTCCCATCTGCGACCTCGCCACTGAATCCCGGGCGAACGAAACTCTCGGTATAGGCCGCATCTAGGCGGCGCTCTGCGACGTTAGCGTGAAGGTCGCCGTGGGTGCTGCTCCGGGCGACCACCGCCGACCCCGGTTCCAAGGCGCCTGCTGCGGCGTCTTTTCCTGGGCTGTCTACTGTGATGATTGCACCTATTTGCGATGGCCTGAATAGGTGTTCGTTATCAGACCTATCCGGCGTTGCAGTTCCGCTGGCGTGCGTGCGGTGATCCAGACGCCCGGTCTGTCGAGCATGTAACCGTGTGCTGCAAAGCACCGGGTGTAGGCCCCGTAAATGATCAGCCAGTCCGGGTGCGCACTCCGAAGGCGGTACAGCTCCGCCTCGATGTCCTCGGCCGTCATGGCGCCACCCGTGCCCAGACGACCTTCCGGGGGCCCTCCCGGCGTACGCCCCAGCCGGCGGCCAGCGCCGCCACGATCAGCAGACCCCGCCCGCCCTCCGCGTCCGAGTCACCGAACGCGTCCCTGATCTGAGGCTCGTCCGGCGAGGAGTCCACCACCTCGACCAGCAGGGCGCCGTCCTCGGGGGTCAGCCGGACCGTGAAGACCTGGCCGAGCCTGGCCGCGTTGGCGACGAGCTCACCCGTGACGGTGCCCGCGTCCTCCAGCAGTTCGGCCAGGCCCCATTCCCGCAGCCGGTCTTTGAGTACGAGACGGGCGCAGGGCGCCGCCGCCGTCCTCGGGCTAAGAGATATTTCATACGGAAGACGCGATTCGATCACGAGACTTCCTCCGCGGTCGACGATTTCTCCTACCCCTCGCAGGTCGCTGAAGGGATCGCTTCCTCAGCGTGTCGCGCGGCGTTTACCGTCGATACGGTTTCGTCGCTACACATCACAACCGCGGACAAGGGAGATCGAACCGATGGGACGAGAACGAGAACTCGATCCGCGCGTCTCGGCGATCGCACAGTACGGCTATCGCCTCCGGTATTACCGGAAAAAGGCCAATCTCTCGCAAGACGCATTAGGAGGACGAGTCGGGGTGACCGGCCAGATGATCGGCCACATCGAAACCGCCAAACGACCGACCACCCCGGAGATGTCCAAGGGCTTCGACAAGCTCTTCGGCCTCGACGCCTACTTTGAAGAGCTCTGGTGGCACGTCCGCCGCGAACAGACCCCGAGCTGGTTCCGTGACTACGTCGCCGCCGAAGCCCGCGCCGCCTCCATCCGCCTCTTCGACCCGCTGCTGATCACGGGCCTGCTACAGACTGAGGCCTACGCACGGGAGGTGCTGCGGGCAGGGCAGCCGGACGAAAGGTTGGAAGAACTCGTCGCCGCCCGGCTGGCCCGCCAAGAGATCCTCGATCGGGAGGACGCGCCGTGGCTGGTCTTCGTCCTTTCGGAGTCGGCGCTTCGACGCGTCGTGGGTGGCCCCGACGTGATGCGCGAGCAGTACGCGCGGCTGCTTGAGCTGGCAGAGCGGCCGAACATCACGATTCACGTACTGCCGGAGGATGCCCCGGTCTATCCGTCTGGGGGTTTCACGATCTTCAGCTTCGATGAAGCACCGGACCTGGGCTACGCCGAGGCCGTTAACGGTCACGGCCCCCTGATCGAGCAACATAAGTCGATCGAGGGTCTTAAGGTGATGTTCGACCTGATCAGATCGGCTGCTCTGTCTGCGGCCGCGTCGACCGATCTGATCCGAGCCCTCATGGAAGGGACGTGACCTGACATGGACTCACCAACCCTTGGCTGGCGAAAGAGCACCCACAGCGGCCAGGAGGGCGGTACCTGCGTCGAGGTCGCCGTGATCGACTGCGGCGACGTGCGCAGCGTCTGACCGCCGGTTCACTGCCGTCGCCTAGGGGGCCGTTCCTTAGCGTTCGTGGCCGGCGTTGAGCCAGGCGATGTAGTCGTGGACGGCGCGCTTCGGGTCGTACGCGGGAGTGAAGCCGGTGTCCTGGCGGAGCCGGGTGAGGTCGAGGTACGGGTCTTCGGCGGGAGCGCCGGGACTACGACCGGCGGGCAGGTCGATCGTTGCGTCGGGGATGGCGGTGCGGATCGCCTCGATGACCTCGGTGTGCTTGGTCACCTGGCCGGAGCCGATGTTGTACGTGCGGTGGTTCAGGCGGTCGGCCGTCTGTAGCAGGGCGATGGCGCGGCCGCAGTCCCTGACGTAGCAGTAGTCGCCGCCGTCGTCGGTGTACGCGGGCCGGCGCGGCGGGGAGAAGTCCGCCGCCTCGCCCCGCACCGCCGCGTGCACGAGGCGGGGAACAGGGAAGAACGGCGATTCGGGGCGGCCGAGCGGGCCCCAGATCGCCCCGATGCGCAGGTTGACCGCCTCGAAGCCCGCCCGTTCGGCCACCGTGCCCGCCAGCAGTTCGGCGCTCTTCTTGGCCGCGGGGATCGGGTGCGTGGCGGTCATCGGAAGCGGAACGTCCTCGAGGAGCACGGTCTCGTTCACGCCGAGGTAGACGCCGACCGTGCTGGCGAGGCTCACGCGTGGCACGCCCCACTCCGTGGCCGCCCGCAGCACGTTCAGCAGCCCCAGCGTGTTGGCCTGGACCTCCTCCACGGGGGAGTGGCTGCCGAAGAACACCGCGGCGAGGTGCACGATGCCCGTGATGGAGTGACGTTCGCCGAGGCCCAGGACCGCGTCGGGGTCGGTGACGTCGAGCGGCTCGACGAAGAGACGGCTGCCGACCTCGTCTTCGAGGAAGGCGGGGATCCGGGCCGTACGGTGCCGGGTGAGCACGCAGGACTCGCCGAGGTCGAGCAGCGCGCGGGCGGTGTGGGAGCCGATGAAGCCGAGCCCGCCAGTGATCAGGATCATGCGTGGTTCTCCAGGAGGTCGTTAGCTTGCTAATGAGACCGTAGCGGCGAAATCATTAGCATGCAATCGACCCTTAGGATCGAGAGGTGGACGACTTCCTGACGCTGCTGGTCCGGACGCATAAGCTGCTGCAGGCCGCCTCCGACGAGGCGATGAACAGACACGGCGTCCGGATCGGCCAGAACCTCATCCTGGAAGCGCTCTGGGAGACCGACGGCCTGACGCCGGGCGAGGTGGCGGCACGGGCGCGCCTGCCCATCACGACCCCGACGATCGTGAACACCGCCACGCGCATGGAGGCCGCCGGGCTGCTCACCCGCCGCCGTGACCCGAACGACGGCCGGCTCGTCCGCCTCTACCTGACCGACCGCGCCCGCGCCGCCCGGCAGCCCATCCAGGAGGCCCGCCGCCGCCTGGAGGAGCACGCGACCGCCACCCTCACCGAAGAGGAACGTCGCCACCTGCGAACGGCGCTCACCAAGGTCATCCAGCAACTCGGCCCGAACGAGACCGCCTCGAGCGGAGAGTGAGGGCGCGAAGAACGAAACGGTCGCCCGGCCCGATATCGACGTATTCGCCCGCCCGAACGTTCTTCCAGGTCCGCCCGAGATGAGACCTATGAACCAAACATCACTTGCGCACCGCATGTCGCGTATTCTTTGCGAGCCTCTCGACCCTTCGCGGCGGTCCGCCAGGTCGAGGACGGCGGTCTGCGGGAGCGAAGGGTGGACAGCGTGGGCGACCTCCAACGGGTTCTGGTGATCATCCCGACGTACAACGAGCGGGAGAACCTGGAGATCATTGTCGACAGGGTCCGCGCGGCCGTGCCGACCGTCGACATCCTGATCGCCGACGACGCCAGCCCCGACGGCACCGGCGAGATCGCCGACGAGATCGCCGCCCGCGACGAGCAGGTCCACGTGCTGCACCGCCAGGGCAAGGAGGGACTGGGCGCGGCGTACGTCGCCGGGTTCAACTGGGGGCTGGAGCACGGCTTCGAGGTTCTGGTCGAGATGGACGCCGACGGCTCCCACCAGCCCGAGGAGCTGCCGAGACTGCTCGGCGCCCTCGAGCACAGCGACCTGGCCATCGGGTCCCGCTGGGTACGCGGCGGGCAGGTCCAGAACTGGCCGAAGAACCGTGAGGTCCTCTCGCGGGGCGCGAACACCTACGCGCGGCTGATGCTGGGCATCCCCGTGCGCGACTCGACCGGCGGGTTCCGCGCCTACCGCGCCACGACGCTGCGAAAGATCGGCATCGACGACGTCACCTCCCAGGGCTACTGCTTCCAGGTCGACCTGACGCTGCGGACGGTCCGGTGCGGCCTTCAGGTGGCAGAGGTGCCGATCACCTTCGTCGAGCGGGAGCGCGGCAACTCCAAGATGAGCCGCGACATCATCGTCGAGGCCTTCCGCCGCGTCACCGGATGGGGTGTCGCCTACCGCCTGGGAAGCCTCACCGGCCGTCGCCGCTGACGGTCGTTCGGCGTCCCCGGCCATCGGAACTCACGGTGGCCCGCCCCACGCGAGCCGTCGCAGAGAACCTCCCTCCCCCCGCACGAGAAGACGCCCATGCATCACGGTCCCCCCATCGCCGGATCCGACCAGGTGAGCCAGGAGCCGGCCGATTCCCCCAACGGCCGACCGCCGGCCCGCGCCCGGTGGTGGCGTGACCCGTACCTCATCGTCGCCGTGCCGGTCGGGCTCTGGGCGCTCCTGGTCACGCTCCAGCACACCTGGGTCAGTGACTTCCTGCTGCACCTCGCGACGGTGAACACCCTGGCGCGCGACCTGTGGAGCCCGGCCGACCCCATGGTCGGCGCGGCCTCCGGCAGTCCCTACTACTCCCCGTACACCGTCCTGCTGGGCATGATCAAGGCGGCGACGGGGGCGCCCACCCGTACGGTGCTCGAAGCCGCCGGGCTCGCCAACGTCGGGCTGCTGATCTTCGCCCTGCGCCGCTTCTGCCGCAACCTCGGGCGCGGCCCGCTCGTGGCGACGCTGGCCCTGGTCTTCGCCCTCCTCCTGTGGGGTACCGACCCGGTCGCCTGGAGCGGCTTCCTCGGCCTGTACTCCCTCTCTTGGACCATGAGCTACCCGAGCCTGATCGGGACGGCGCTCATGCTGCTGGTCTGGGACGCCTTCCTGCGCCACCGAGCACGGCCTGAAGGCGTGGGCGCGGTCGCCACCGTCGCGCTGCTCGGCACGCTGGTCGTCCTCATCCACCCGTTCACCGCCGTGAACATGGTGATCGGCCTGGTCGCGTTCGTGCTGGCCGATCCGCGGGCGACGCTTCGCGCCCGGCCCCTCCACCTGGCCGTCGGCGCCGCGGTGGCGTTCGCCCTCGTGATGGTGTGGCCGTGGTCGGACGTCTCCACCCTCTTCGGGGCGGCGGGCAGCTTCGACGCCATCCACAAGGTGCTGCTCACGGACGTGGTCAAGGACGGCGGTTTCGCCACGTACGGCCTGGCCCTCGTCGGCCTGCCCGCGCTCGTCACCGGAGGCCGCCGCCCGCTCGGCCGGGAGTTGCAGATCCTCTTCGGTCTCGCCGTCGCGGTCGTCGCCCTCGGCGCGGCCGTCGGCTCGTACGGGCTGGCGCGGGTGATCCCGGTCGCCATGCTCCCCCTCCACCTGGCGCTCGCGTCGTACCTCGCCGAGCGCGCCAGAGGCTGGACGGTCTACGCGGCGGTCACCCTCGTCGCCTGCTGCGTCGGCCTGTACGGAGAGTCGGGCGGCCTGATCCGCGCCTACTGGGGGAAGGTCAGCCCGGCCACGCTCCACGCCTGGGGAGCACCGCCGCCGACCCCCTCGTACGACCGTGTGCTCAAGGGCATCCGCCCCGGCGAGGTGGTCATCGCCGACGACCTCACCGTCGCCCGCCTGGTGAACGCCCGCGGCGCCGACACGGTCGCCCCGGCGTGGCCGTACCCCTTCGTCGACGAGGACGTCCGCGCCCGCGACACCACCGCCTTCTTCGCCAAGGGGACCGCCCCCCTGGACCGGCTGGCCATCGCGGACCGCTACGGCGTGACCTGCGCGATCGTCACCCGCGGCCGTGCCGTCCTCCAGCCGGACGCCCTCCCCGGCTTCACGGCCGACGCCCGCCTGTCCCACCCGAGAGCCGTCCGCCTCTGCCGCGACTGACGTCAGGGCTCGGCGATCGTCTTGTCCGCGGGTGCGGAATACCCGCGCGCGAGGACGTTGCCGGGGAGATCGCGGGAGCGGCCTCGTGGTCGGCCCGCTGGGAGTCCGTCGACCGCTTCGACCAGCCGGCGCAGTTCTTCCTCGGTGTTGTAGTAGTGAACCGAGGCGCGGACCAGGTCGGGCAGGTCGCGCGCACCCAGGTCGTACCGCGCGTACTCCCGGAGCGAGACAGAGGTGTTGACGTTCAACCGGGTGAGCCGGTGGTGGACTTCGGCCGAGGGCATCCCGCCGACCGCGAAGGTCACGATGCCGCACTGCCGGGCGCCCTGGTCGTGGACCTGCACGCCGGGCACCTGCCGCAGGTCGTCCCGGAGCCGCCGCGCCAGATCGCACACCCGCTCCTCGATCCGGCCCAGCCCCAGGGACAGGGCGTAGTCCACGGCGGCACCCAGACCGAGGGTGGCGGCGACGCCGCGCTCCCACGTCTCGAACATCCGCGCGGTCTTGTCGATCTCGTAGCTGTCCGGGCCGGTCCACACGGCGGAGTGCAGATCCAGGACTGCGGGCCGGAGCCGCTCGCGCAGCCGGGGCCGCACGTACAGGAAGCCGGTGCCGCGGGGACCGCGCAGGTATTTGCGGCCCGGGGCGCTGAGGGCGTCGCAGCGCAGCCGTTCGACGTCCAGGTCGAGTTGCCCGGCCGACTGGCAGGCGTCCAGCAGGAACGGCACCCCGGCCTCCTCGGCCACCCGCCCCACCTCCTCGGCGGGGTTGACGAGGCCGCCCTGGGTGGGGACGTGGGTGATCGCGATGAGGCGTACCCGCTCGTCCATGCGGCGGCGCAGGTCCTCCACGTCCAGTTGCCCGGTCTCGTCGTCGTCGACCACCTCGATGCGGGCTCCGGTGCGTTCGGCCGTCTGGAGGAAGGCGATGACGTTACTGGCGTATTCCGCGCGGCAGGTGAGGATGCGATCCCCGGGTCCGAACGGCAGGGCGTAGAAAACAGCCTGCCAGGCGCGGGTCGCGTTGTCGGTCAGCGCGATGTCGGTGGCGCTCGCGTTGAGCAGGGAGGCGATGGAGGAGCGGACCGCGGCGAGCCGGGGCGCCGCCTCGGCCGCCGCCCGGTAGCCCCCGCACAGCGCCTCGGCGCTCAGGTGGGCGACCACCGTGTCGGTCACGATCGTGGGAGGGAGCGCGGTGCCCGCGGCTGCGCCGTGACATCGCGGACCAGGTCACCGCGCGGATCCTGGACGGCCGCCTGCCTGCCGAGGGACGCGTCAACGAGGTCCGCCTCGCGGCCGAACTCGGGGTCAGCCGTACGCCGCTGCGAGAGGCGCTGGTCGAGCTCACCGATCGGGGACTGCTGGTCGCCGAGCCGCGACGGGGCTTCCGCGTGCCGCCTCTGGACGTCGACGAGGCCCGCAAGCTCTATCCGCTGGTGGGCGAGTTGGAGGCCCTCGCCCTCCGGTGGACCGCGCCGCAGGACCTGATCGGACTCGTCGACCGGCTGGAGAAACAGATCGACGAGATGCGGGCCGTCGTGGAAAGGGGTGAGGAACTGGCCGCCCTCGACGACCGCTGGCATGCCCTGTTGCTCTCGGCCTGCGCCAACAGACACCTCATGCGGCTCATCGACCAGACCAAGCCCCTGCTCAAACGCTACGACGTGCTCTACTTCGGTGGCCCCGACCGGGCCCGGCGGAGCATCGACGAACACCGGCGCATCCTCGCCGCGATCCGGGAGGGAGATCTCACCGAGGCGGCGCGATGGCTCGTGCAGAACTGGGTCAACGGAGCCGCGTACCTGGGTCAGGACACGCGCCGACCCTCCCGGTAGGAAGAGGTGGACATGATCCAGAGCACTCCGGGCCATCGCGTCGGCACGGACCTGAACGGACAGGTCGCCATCGTCACCGGCGGCACCTCCGGTTTGGGCCACGCCATCGCGCTCGCCCTCGCGGAGGCGGGCTCGGCGGTCGCGCTCGTCGGCAGGCGGCGGGAAACCGGAGAGCGGGCTGCGGCGCGGATCGCGTCCCTCACGGGCCGGACGGCCTTCGCGCTGGCCTGCGACGTCAGCGACGAAGACGGTGTCCACCGGGCGGTGGGTGAGGTCGCCGAGCGATTCGGCCGCCTGGACGTCCTGGTGACGAGCGCGGGGATCCAGGCCAGAGGTGGCATCGCCGAACTCGGCGCGGCCGAGTTCCGGCGCTGTCTCGAGGTCAACGTCGTCGGGACCTTCCTGGCCTGCCAGGCGGCCGTCCCGTTCATGCGGGCCGCGGGATACGGCCGCATCGTCACCCTGGCCAGCGCGCTCGGTCTCGTGGGCGCCTCAGGCCGGGCCGGCTATGCCGCCAGCAAGGGCGCGGTCGTCCAGCTGACCCGGAGCCTGGCGACCGAACTGGCCGGCACCGGCATCTGCGTCAACGCTCTCGCGCCGGGCCCGTTCCGTACCCCGCTCAACGAGGACGTCGACGACGACCCCCGCGTACGCGACTTCCTCGACCACCAGGTGCCCGCGGGCCGGTGGGCGGACCCCACCGAACTGACCGCCGCCGCCCTTCTGCTGGCCGGGCCCGCGGCGTCCTACATCACCGGCGCGATCCTCCCCGTGGACGGCGGCTGGACGGCCCACTGACGCCGGCCGCACCCGGATCGAGGGCCTGGCCACCATCCTCCGAGACGACCCGATCTCCGGCGGCGACCGCCGGGCTCGCCGCCGTCGGGTGACATACCGCCTCATGAGCCTTGGTCGGACAGCCGCGTCGCCGAGCGGGCGAGGCGCAGAAGGTTGGCTCGTATCCGCTCCTCGCCCAGCTCCGGTAGGAGCGCGGACACGTGCACGGCCGACAGGGCGGCGAGCAGGGCGTGCGCGGTGTGCTCCGGGTCGGGTACGGCGCCGAGCAGGATCGCCGTGTGGCGGTGCCAGAATCGGTAGGCACCGATCCGGTAGCGGGCGCCGGGTGCCGCGCTCTCCGACATCCGGAGCAGATCCCGGTACTCCAGCAGATAGTCGAAGTAGGCGTTGACGAACGCGACGAGCCGCTCGTCGGCCGCCGCCCCGGGGCCGAGGGGTGGCGGTCCGTTCAGGATCGCCTCCTGCAACACACGTTCCCGGGCGTCCAGCAGGGCGGCGGCCAGTCCGGACTTGTCGCCGAACCGGCGGAACAGGGTGCCCTTGCCGACGCCGGCGGCCGCCGCCACCTGATCCATGGAGACCGCCTCGACGCCCCGCTCGGCGAACAGCCGGGCGGCGGCCTCCAGCACCGCGGCCCGGTTACGCGCCGCGTCGGCCCGTTCCTTACGAGGTGGTGTGCGCAGCAGTTCCAAGGGCATTGCGGAAGCGGACTTTGGTCCGGTACTGTCATCGATCACAACCGGACTATAGTCCACCTCTTGGAGGTAGTGGCATGACCGCACTCATCACCCGTGACGAACTGAAGACCGCGATCGACGCGGGCGCCGTGACCGTCGTCGACGCGTTGGGCGGCGAGTACTACGCGAAGCAGCACCTGCCCGGCGCCCTCGCACTGACCCGCGACGAGGTCGACGCCCAGGCGCCCACCCTGCTCCCCGACCGCGACGCCGCGATCGTCACCTACTGCTCCAACCCGGCGTGCCCCAACAGCGGACAGGTCGCCGACCGGCTCACCACCCTCGGCTACACCAATGTCCGCAAGTACCGCGAGGGCATCGAGGACTGGGTGGCGGCCGGCCTCCCCACCGAATCCGCCTGATCACCCACCGGGAAGGGGCGCTGAAGCGCGGCGCCCTTTCCCAGCGGTCGCGGGCCGCTCAGCGGTGGGTGAGGTGGAGGGCGGGTTTCTCGACCGCGTAGAAGCTGAGCGTCGCGACCGCCACGGTCAGGGCGGTGATGACGGGGAAGGCGGTCAGGAAGCCGCCGGTGAAGGCGGCGTGGCCGGTGACGCGGAACCAGGTGACGGAGACCGCGAGCTGCCAGAGGAAGACGCCGTACGAGATGCGGCCCAGGAAGCTCACGACGCGGTTGCCGAGGATCCGGTCGACGCCGGAGTCGCCCGGCCCGGCCAGGGCGACCGGGGCGACGAAGAAGGCCGCGACCAGGCCGTACAGCAGGACGCGCAGCTCCGCCGTCCAGGTCGTGTCGAGGGTGACCAGGTCGGTGGGGCCGGTGAGCGGGGAGGCGGCGACGCAGTAGAGGACCCCGGCGATGGCCCAGCAGGTGCCCCACGAGTGCGCGATCGTACGGCAGAACCGGACCGGCGCCGCGGCGCCCGTACGGGCCCAGACGGTCACCACGGACAGCGCCATGCCGATCGCGAACCAGGCGAAGTAGCGGGGTACGAACACGCCGAGCTGGATGGACATACGCGGCGTGAACATGAAGATCGTGAAGACGAACGAGACCGCCGCGTACCCCGCGATGGCGTGGAGCAGGCGCCGGGCCCGCCGGTCGGTGTCCGCGCCGCCTCGCCGGGCGTACCGGCCGAGGAGGGCGGCGGTGACGGGCAGCAGCGCGTACCAGGCGGCCTCGACCGTGAGGCTCCACACCTGGCCGAGCCCGGACGGGCCGAGGTAGGTGTGCCACCACGGGTGCGGGTCGTAGGTGTAGGTGAGTGTCAGCAGCTTCAGCCAGGTCCACGGGTCGCCCGCGTGGGCCGTCAGGATGGTGCCCATCACGAAGGCGACGACGAGCCAGTACGCGGGCAGGATCCGGACGGCGCGCCGCCACAGGTAGCGGCCCGTACGGGGCCGGTCGTGGCCGTCGAGCAGCAGCGCCGCGACCCACGGGCGGTACAGGAACAGGCCGGACAGGGTGAAGAAGACCGGGACGCAGATCCCGGCCCCGGACAGCAGCCAGGCCGTCAGGTCGCTCCGGAAGGTGTGGCCGGTGTCGGCGGCGACGTGGAAGAGGAGCACACCGAGCGCGGCGACGGCCCGGACGCCGTCCAGGGCGTTCTGGTGGCCGGAGATCCTGGGCAGCTCGGCCGGCGGGTCCGGCGTCCGCTCCTCGGCGCGCGTCGTGGTCATGTCGTCTTGCGCAGCACCAGGAGGAGGTTCCAGGTGAGGAACTCCCGGACGCCGGGGACGCGGACCACCGGGGCGGCCCACCCGGGGAGGTAGCGCGGCGCCGCCGCCTGGACCGTGACGTCGTCGCGGCCGCGCGCCCAGGCGAGGGCGGCGCCGACCGACACGGGGTGGAGGCTGTGGCCGTACCGGTTCTTGGGCGGCCGGCCGTGCTCCCGCTCGTACCGCCGGGCGGCCCGGTGCCCGCCGAGGTAGTGCCAGGGCGAGGTCTCGTGGCCGCCCCAGGGGGACAGCCAGTTGGTGAACGCGAGGAACACGACGCCGCCGGGCCGTACGACCCGGATCATCTCCGCGCCCATCCGCCACGGGTCGGGCACGTGCTCGAGCACGTTCGAGGAGAAGCACACGTCGACGGAGCCGGCGGCGAGGGGCAGGCTCAGCGCGGTGCCGAGCACGGTGCCGGGCGGAGGCGGGCCGTGGAGGGTCAGCTCCCCGGCGTCGCACTCGACGCCGACGCACCGGGCGCCCGCCTCGCGCAGCGCGGCGGTGAAGAACCCGGGCCCGCTCCCGACATCCGCCACGGTCGCGCCGTCCAGGGAGGTGTACCGGCCCAGCTGGGCGACGGTGTCGGCGGCCAGCAGCCGGTAGAACCCCTCCGGGTCGGACTGCTCGTCGCGGAACGCCCGCAGCAGGCGTACCGAGCGGGTGAGCGTCGCGCGGTGGGAGACGGGCGGCAAGGGGGGACCTCCGGGACGGCGAGACGGCAATCCTACGCCTCGGTAACGTACTCATCACGGCTGTTCAGCCAAGGGTGCATCGCCCTTTTTGTCCTCTACGATGCGGTGCACGTCGAGCGGGAGGTCAAGTGTGCGACGCAATGTCGGATTGGTCCTGGTCGGGATCGCGGCCTTCTTCCTCGCACTCGCCACGCTGGTGCGGTTCTATGTCGCGGACCAGGTGATCGCCGCTCCGGCGAACCTCTTCCAACAGTCCACCCTGGAGGCGACCGACGCCTCGTACCTCGACACCGCCACCCTGAAGATTCGCAAGGGCGTGCGCCTGCGAGCGGTGAACACCGTCCGCGGCGACGCCCGGGCGGCCACCACGAAGATCGCCGTCTGGGACTCCTTCACCTCCATCGAGGACCCGGCGACGAAGAAGAGCATCGAGATCCAGCAGCAGCGCGCCGCCTTCGACCGCCGGGCCGGGACGCTCTACAACATCAAGGGCGCGTCGGTCGGCAGCGACACCGGTGTCCGGCAGTCCGGGATCGGGACGTTCTGGCCGATCGGCGTGCACAAGCGCTCCTACCCGTACTTCGACCTCTCGACGAAGCGGACCTGGCCCGCGGCGTTCGCCGGGGAGGAGCGGATCCAGGGCATCAGGGTGTACCGCTTCGTCCAGCGGGTCCCCCCGACCGTCACCGAGTCCGTGAAGGGCGGCCTGCCCGCCGCGCTGCTGAAGGTGAAGAACCCCAAGAAACTCCCGGGCTATGACAAGAAGACCGGGAATGTCGCCGTCGACCGCGTCTACGCCGCGACCGTGACGCTCTGGGTGGACCCGCGCACCGGCGGCCAGGTGAGCCAGGAGCAGAAGGTCCGGACCACGCTGCGCACCAAGGACGGCGTGGACCGGCTCGTCGCCGCCGACCTGGACCTGAAGATGACCGACGCGAGCCAGAAGTCCCTCGCCAAGGTCAACAAGGACCAGGCGGTGAAGATCATGGCGGTCCGGACGGTCGTGCCGATCGGGGGAGCGGCCCTCGGGCTGGTCCTGCTCGTCGTCGGCCTCGTGCTGGCGGTGCCCGGACGCCAGACCATCATCCCGCTGCCCGACTCCGCCGAGGAGAACGGAAGCACGAAGAAGGCGGACGGCCTGCGCCAGGCCGCCCGCCCTCGTTCCGGTGACTGATCAGCCGTCGATGCGGTGCTGCGTCCAGAAGGACGTCAGGTCGGTCGAGGTCGCGGCCTGGGCCGCCGCCTTGAACTCCGCCGTCGTCGACACGCCGTACCAGTGGGACTGCGCGTAGGTGCGCAGCAGGTTGGTCATCGCCGTCGTGCCGATGAGCCGGCGCAGGTCGTGGAGCGCGCACTTGCCGTAGGAGTACACGACCGTGCTGTACCGGCTCGAGTGCGCGTCCCAGTACGCCATCGAGTTGGTGATCTTCTCGGCGGACGACGCCCAGGAGACGTTGTTCCAGCAGCCCGTCCCACTGAGGCCCTGGTAGAGGTCCGTGGAGTAGTCGGCGAACGCCTCGTCCAGCCACGGGCTGTTGTACTCGTCGTCGCCGACGATGCCGTACCACCACTGGTGCGCCAGCTCGTGCGCGAGCGCGGTGGAGCTGACCAGGTCGAGGACGAAGCCGGGGTACTCCATGCCGCCGAACCAGTACCCGTTGTCCAGGACGACGTCGACCTCGCCGTACGGGTAGGCGCCGAACCGTCCGCTGTGCGCGTCGATCGCGGACTCCGCCACGCTCAGCATGGAGTTCGCCGAGCTCGAACTGATCGAGCTGACCCGGTAGACGTTGATCTTCACGCCGCCCGGCGAGGTGCCGGAGACGAGGCCGAACGGCCCGGCCCCCCAGGCGAAGTCACGGACCTGGTTCGCGGTCGCCGTCGTGACGGTCCGGCCGGAGGAGCCGGGCGTGTCCACCGACGTCCCGGTCGCCGGGACGCTGATCGAGCTCGGGTGGTCGAGCGTGACCTTGAAGTCACTGGCGAGGGTGTAGAACGACTCGCCGTTGTTGGTGTACGGGTCCAGGTGCCAGCCCGACCCGTCCCGGATGGCCAGGACCGGCAGGGCGTTGCCGAGGAAGTTGTACGACCCGTCTCGGCCGAACCGGTCGACGCCGGCCGGGACGACGATGCTCAGGTCGAACCCGATCGAGCCGGTCTGGCCCTGGTTCAGCGGGCTCGGCAGCGTGACCTTCAGCGCGGTGCAGCCGACCTCCAGCGAACCGGCGGTGCCGCCGGTCACGTTCGAGACCGTGATGGGCGTCGACGGGCAACTGCCGTGGTAGTTGTCCCACAGCCGCAGGTACACCTCGGTGAGCGGGGTGGCCGAGGCGTTGGTGAAGCTCACGCTCTCGTGCCCGGTCCAGGTGGAGCCGCTGGAGTTGCTGGTCAGGTTCACCGTGTACGACGGCGTCGCCGGCGTCCGTACGGTGTCCGCGAGGGCGGCGGTGGCCGGGTGCGGGGCGGCGGCGTGGGCCGCGCCCATCGGGGTCAGCGCGGTCGCCGCCGAGGCGACGAGCGCGAGCAAAGCCTTCTTCAAGAGGAACTCCTGGTGATGAAGAGGGGGGGGCCCGCGGGGCACGCCGGGGCCCCCGCGCCCAGCGGTCTCTTTGGGTGGTGGGGGAGCATGTGTGCCGCAATCAATAACCTCGCGCGCCCGCCGCG
>NZ_JBFAUM010000001.1:803685-1109524 GCF_040679195.1 Actinoallomurus sp. NPDC052308
AAATACATTTTAAACTGGTGTATTCTCCCGGCCCCCGGCGCCGACGCCGGCGCGCGCCCCGATGGATCACGGTCAGGATGCGTTGATGGCGACGTCGTCGAGCACGAAGCTCGTCTGCAGGCCCGAGTCCTCGGTGCCGCTGAACGATAGCGTCACGGTCTGGCCGGCGTAGGACGACACGTCGAAGGTCTTCTGCGTGTATCCGGACGCGGCGTCGACGTTGCTGTAGGTGGCCAGCGTGGTGCTGCCGACCTTGACCGTCAGCTTGTCGTAGACCGTGCTGCCGGTCTCGCTCGTGTCGATGTGCAGGTAGAAGCTGAGCGAGGCCTTGCAGCCGGACGGGATCGTCACCGACTGGGTGGCGCTGTCGGTGTGGGTGGTGCCGTAGCCGTCGAGCCAGGCGAAGTAGCTGCCCGAGTGCGAGGTCTCACCGCTGCCGTTGGCCGAGACGACGCCCGAGGTCGTCGTCCACGGTGAGGTGCCGCTCTCGAATCCGCCGTTGCTCACCTTGTTGCCCGGCGAGGAGCACCCGCCGCCGACCGGGTTCACCGTCCAGGTGAACGTCGTGCTGCCGGTCAGGTTGGAGGTGTTCTTCGCGGTCACGGTGACCGAGGAGGTCCCGGCCGTCGTGGGCGTGCCGGAGATCAGGCCGGTCGAGGCGTTGATCGACAGCCCGGCGGGCAGGCCCGTCGCGCTGTAGGTCAGCGTCTGCCCGTTCGGGTCGCTGGCCTGGATCTGCAGGCTGGCCGCGGTGCCGACCGTGCTGGTCTGGTTGCCGGGGTTGGTCACCGACGGCGCGCCGGGCTGGCCGGGGCAGGTGCCGGGGACCGGGTCGGAACCGGTGACGCTGACCGCCGCCCACGCGGCGTTCACGGTGTTGTACTCGGTGCAGTGCGTGCCGTACAGGTCGGCGGCGGCCTTCAGCGAGTCGGTGCGCGCTTGTGCGTAGTTCTCGCTGCTGTTGGCGTACGACGCGAGCGCCTTGTACCAGATCTTGCCGGCCTTGTCGTTGCCGATGCCGGTGACGGTGGAGCTGTTGCAGGTCGGGCTGTTGCCGTACCCGTGGTCACCGCTGCCGACGGCCAGCAGGAAGAACCAGTGGGACAGTGGGCCGAGCGAGTAGTGCGGGTCCAGCGAGCCGTTGCTGCTCGTGTAGCAGTTCGGCGAGCTGCCATCGAGCGAGGGGTTGTACATGTACCGCAACGGCTTGTTGTCGCCGTTGATGTTGATCAGCTCGCCCATCGTGTAGTCGGGCGTGTCCTTGGCGTTGTTCGCGTAGAACTCCACCATGGTGCCGAAGATGTCGCTGGTGCCCTCGTTCATGCCGCCGGTCTCGCCGGTCTCGTCCCAGCCGGTGAGCGCGCCGCTGACGCCGTGGCTCATCTCGTGGCCGGCGACGTCGAGCTCGACGAGGGGACGGGCGTTCCCGGAGCCGTCGCCGTACGTCATCTGGGAGCCGTCCCAGAAGGCGTTGACGTAGGCGTTGCCGTAGTGCGTACGGGACGGCACGCCCGCGCCGTTGCCGAAGATGCCGCTACGGCCCTGGACGTTCTTGTAGTAGTCGAACGTCTCGGCCGCGCCGTAGTGCGCGTCGACGCCGGCCGACGCCGCGTCGCTGTTGGTGCCGTTGCCGAACGTCCCGGTCGAGTTGCTGAACGTCGTCCCGGTGCCGCTCGTCGCGTGGTTCAGGTTCGTGGTGTACCCGTTGCCGTGCGACGGGTCCTTCATCGACCACGTGCTGCCCGACTGCGTCAGGTCGATCGACACCGTGCCGCTGTAGATCGAGTTCCCGGTGCCCGCGGTGAGGGCGTGGACCCCGCCGTTCGGCGCGGCCTTGGCGCGCGCCTCGGCGGCGGCCTGCTGGGCCGGCGACAGGAGGGTGTCGATCTCGTCCCGCTTGGTCACGACCTTGCCCTTGGTCGCGTCCACCAGGACGTGCAGGACGCTCGGCGTACGGTCGGCGCGCACGCCGCGTACGACGGTCTCCCAGACGAGCTGGGAGGACCGGCCGGTGGCCCACACGGCGAGGTGCGGCCTGCCGACCGAGGACACCGTGCCGGCCAGCTGCCCGCGCGAGGCGCGGGCCGCGTCGGCGGCGGCGACGTGCGGCGTCGTGGACACGGCCGCGGTGGGGGTGGCCGTGTTCAGCGCGCGGTACGCACCCCCGGGCTTGAGGTGCACGATCAGGTCGCCGCCGTAGACCGGCAGACCGTGGAACGTCCGGTCGAACCGCACGTCGGCCGCGCCGTTCTTGGCGACCACGACCGTGCGCGGCGTGAAGGCGTCACCCGACTTCACGTGCCCGGCGCTCTTGTGCGCCGCGAGGGCCTTGCGGGCGTCGGCGACGACCTGCTTGCGGGTGGTGGGGGAGGGGTTCACCGTGAAGTCGCTCGGCGTGAACGCCGAACGCCCCGCCGGCTGCGGTTTGGCGGGGGCTTTGGCGGGGACCTGGGACGGGGCGGCGGTGACGGCCGGAGCCGTCAGCAGTCCGCCCGCGACGGCGAGGACGGCCGTGGCCGACACCGTCGCGATGCGTCGTTTGGACATGAGCGGAGGGTTCCTTTCGCCAAGGGGTTGGCCCGCGCATGGCGGGCAGGCGGAAGGGGCAGGGTCTCGGCCCACCGGTTTGGAGGACCTTGCGCAGAGTGTCCGGTTCCGAAGGGAAGCTGAAAAGACTCTTCAAGGAGCCGTAGGGAAATCCCTACGCCGAGCGGTCCTCCGGGCGCGGGCTCGTGACGGCCCGGGTGAGGCCGACCCGGGAACGCACCCCGAGCTTGCGGTACGACCTGGTCAGCGCCGCCTCGACCGTCTTGATGCTCACGAACAGCCGGGCGGCGATCTCCCGGTTCGTCGCCCCCTCGGCGACGAGCGTGGCCACCCGGCGTTCCATGCCGGACAGCGCCCGCAGCGGATCGCCGTCGCCGGCCGTCGCCGGAACGCCGAGGTCGAGCCGGTCGAGCTCGGCGGTCACCGCCGCGATCCACGGCGCGGCCTTGGCGTGCAGGAGCACCCGGCGCGCCCCGTGCAGGGCCTCCCGCGCCGCCTGCACGTCTCCCGCGCGCAGGTGCAGGCGGCCGAGCTCGAGCCGCGCCCGGCCCTCGTCGACCGGATAGGGGAGTGTCGCCTGCGCCCGGACGGCCCGTGTCAGCACGGGTACGGCCCCGGCCGGGTCGCCGCGCGCGGCCAGGACGAGAGCGGCGGCCCGGTCCAGGGCGGCCAGCACGCTCGGCCGGCCGAGCCGGGCGGCCTGCCGCCTCGTCTCCTCGATCAGCTCGTCCGCCTCCGCGACCGCCCCGATCGCCGCGAGCGCCTCGGCGAGGTCGGCGTGCCAGCGCCGCAGTCCGGGCTCGGCCAGGCCCTGCGCGGCCTCCATGACGCGCACCCGACGCAGGGCGTCGGCGGCGCCGGCCGGGTCGCCGCGCAGCAGCCGGATGTGCCCCAGCGCGTGCAGCGTCGTCGGCAGGAACAGCAGGTCCCCGTCGTCCTCGCTGTGCCCGACACCGCGTTCGGCGGCGGCCAGGCCACGGTCCAGCGAGCCGCCCGCCGCCTCGGCGAACGCGACCGCGCACCAGGCCGGCCCCTGGCTCAGCTCGCTGTCCTGGGCCAGCCGCAGGCACTGGTAGGCCAGGTCGAGGGCGCGGTCGCAGCGGCCGCGCGCCATCTCGACCTGCGCGGAGCCGTACAGGCACATGAACAGGCTCTCCACCGCGCCGCGCTGGCGCACCGCGTAGGTCAGGGAGCGCAGCTCGCCGCGCGCCTCCTCCAGCCGGTCGTGCAGGAGGTGATGCCGGTAGCGCAGGTACACGGGGCCGTTGTGGCCGAGCCGGATCGCCGGGTCATGGGGCCCGGCCAGCGCCCGCGCCATCGTGCGTTCCGCCTCCGGCGACCCGATGTGGAACTCCGCCAGGGCCTGTTTGGTCAGGGCCAGCAGCTCGGTGCTGCGGTCGCCCGCCTCCGCCGCCAGCCGGGCCGCCGTCGCCGCCTCCGTGCGGGCCTTCGGCGCGGAGCCCTTGACGAGCCAGGCCCGCCAGGCGAGGCGGTAGTGCAGCGGGGCGAGCAGCGCCGGATCGTCCCGCGCGTCGGCGAGCGCGCGCGGGAACACCTCGTCGAGCTCGGCGAGGGCCTGCCCGCAGGAGTCCAGCAGCACGATCCACGCCCGCACCCGCTCGGCGGGCAGTACGGCCGCCCCCAGGACGTCCTCGGCGATGCCGCGCGCCATCGCGAACTCGCCCGCGGCGAGCGCGTCCTCGGCGGCGGTGAGCCGCAGCCCCGGCTCAGCCTCCGGCTTGGTGGTGCGCTCGGCGGCCAGGAGCCCCAGCCGCGCGGCGGCGGCGCGGGCCCCGCGCCGGCGCGCGGCGGTGGCGGCCTCGCCGAGGGTCTCGGCGACCTGGGCGTCCCGGCCCGGGGCGACGACCGCGAGGTGGTGGGCCCGCTCCACCGGGTCGGTGACCACGTCGGCGAGGGCCGCGTGGGCGGTGAGACGGTCCCGCTCGGCCGACTCCGCGTACAGCACCGCCGACAGCAGCGGATGCGTGAACCGGATGACGTCCCCGGGCGCGACGATCCCGGCGTGCCGCGCCTCGGCGATGTCCGCGGCGGCCTCCGGCCGGCCCGCGGCGCGCAGCAGGGCGAGCGTCGGGCGGGCCGCCGCGCAGGCGAGGAGCAGTGTCCGCCGCGCGCCGGAGGACAGCGCCAGCAGGCGGTCCATCATCAGCGTGCGCAGCCCGTCGGGCACCGGCAGCGGCGCCGCCGGATCGAGCGGTTCGCGGTGGTCGGCGAGCGCCCGGCCCAGCTCCAGGGCGAAGAACGGGTTGCCGTCACTGGCCCGGTGCACCTTGGCCAGGACCGCGCGCGGCAGCCGCAGGTCGCCGAGCAGCCCGCCGATCTCCGCGGCGGTCATCGCGGGCACCGGCAACGTCAGCACGGGCGACGGGCAGAGTTCCGGAGGGTCCTGCGGCTCGCCCGGGCCCGCGCGCAGGCCGACCAGGGCGCGCAGGGGCAGCCCTCCGGCGCGCCGGGCGATGAACGCCAGCAGCTCCGCGCTCGGCGCGTCCAGCCACTGCGCGTCGTCGACGACGAGGAGGACCGGCCCGGCGGCGCAGAGGGTGCGGAACGCCGCCAGCACGGCGACGCGCAGGCCGAGGACGTCGCGCTCGCCGACCGGGTCGTCGCGCCGCAGCAGCGCCGCCTCCAGGACGGCCCGCTGGTGCTTCGGGAGCGTGTGGAGGAGGTCGTCGCCGGTCTCGGCGAGCAGGTCGATGAGGCCGAGGAACGGCAGGTGCCGTTCGGTGGCCGACAG
This sequence comes from Actinoallomurus sp. NPDC052308, assembly GCF_040679195.1. Taxonomy (NCBI): domain Bacteria; kingdom Bacillati; phylum Actinomycetota; class Actinomycetes; order Streptosporangiales; family Thermomonosporaceae; genus Actinoallomurus; species Actinoallomurus sp. NPDC052308. The sequence goes on from NZ_JBFAUM010000001.1 coordinate 808,985, forward strand.
CGAGCAGCGCAGCACCTGGTGGTCGGTGAACCCGGCGGCCAGGGTCGCCAGCAGGGTGGACTTGCCGATGCCGGTCGGGCCGGTCAGCACGACGCTGCCGCCCACGGCGAGGTGGGCGCGGGCACGGGCGAGGAGGGGCTCGCGGTGCACCAGGGCAGGCGGAGACGGTCCCCTGACCGGTGGCCGCGTTGCCGCCGGCCGGGCGGCCGTTCCATTGGCTGATCCGAACGGATCGGTCATCTGTGCTGGCCTCCGGGCACCGCTCCCAGCGTGAGAGCCCCGACCGGGGGCAAGCTAACAATCGCCCATACCGTCGTCAACACCTCTGGTCGGGATATCAGCCGCAAGTCTGCTGTTACGTGTTACACCGTGTGCGACCGAGAACAAGCCTGGGCTTCTGAGAGAACCTAACTAGAACCTGTTGCAGTTAGCTGAATCGGCCCCTATGGTCGGGACTGTGCGGACACGGGTAACAGAACTCTTCGGCATCGAGTATCCGATCTTCGCTTTCAGCCACTGCCGCGACGTCGTCGCCGCGGTCAGCCGCGCCGGCGGGATGGGCGTCCTCGGCGCGCTCTACTTCACCCCCGAGCAACTGGAGACCGAGCTGGCGTGGATCGACGAGCACGTCGGCGGAAAGCCGTACGGCGTCGACGTCGTCATGCCCGCCACGTACGAGGGCGCGGACCTCGGTGACGCCGGCGAGCTGCTCGCCAAGCTCCAGGGCATGATCCCCGAACGCCACCGGCGGTTCGTCAACGACCTGCTCGAACGCCACGGCGTCGACCCGCTCACCGAGGAGGGCGCCGGCCACTACCTCCTCGGCTGGACCGACGCCACCGCCCGCCCCCAGGTCGAGGTGGCGCTGAAGCACCCGATCGCCCTCCTGGCCAACGCGCTCGGCCCGCCCCCGGCGGACGTCGTCGAGCAGGCCCACCAGCACGGCGTGAAGGTCGCCGGCCTGGCCAGCAACGCCCGCCACGCCCGCAAGCAGGTCGAGGTCGGCGTCGACATCATCGTCGCCCAGGGCACCGAGGCCGGCGGTCACACCGGCGACGTGGCGACGATGGTGCTCATCCCCGAGGTCGCCGACGCCGTCGGCCCCGACACCATCGTGCTGGCCGCGGGCGGCATCGGCCGTGGCCGCCAGCTCGCCGCCGGCCTCGCCCTCGGCGCCGAGGGCGTCTGGACCGGCTCCGTCTGGCTCACCGTCGAGGAGGCCGACACCCCCGAGGCGTCCCGCGACAGGCTCCTCGCCGCGACGTCCCGCGACACCGTCCGCTCCCGATCCTGGACCGGCAAGCCCGCGCGGATGCTCAAGACCGCCTGGACCGACGCCTGGGAGTCCCCGGAGTCGCCCGGCACCCTCCCGATGCCGATGCAGTTCATGCTCATCTCCGACGCGCTCCGGCGGATCAACCGCGCCGGCGCGGGCGAGCTGACGACCTTCCCGGTCGGCCAGATCGTCGGCTCGATGAACCAGGTCAAGACCGCCGCCCAGGTCATCTACGACCTCGTCGAGGAGTACGTCGAGACGATGGAGCGCCTGAACACCCTCACCGACTCCTGAGCCCCGGGTGCCGGCGGGCGTGGACCCGCGCCCGCCGGCGGCCCGCCACGGCACCCGTACGGACGGCTCGGTGAACGCGGCCGCACCGCCGCGTCTCCTCCCGGATCGTCGCGTTCCAGACGACGAGTCCTCCGGCCTTCACCGAGCCTTCGGTACGGCCACCGGCTCAGGCCGGCTGGACGGCGTCGATCTCGGCGAGGATCGCCCGCTTGCGGTCCTCGGCCAGGAACGAGGCGCGGACGCCGGCCCGGGCCAGGTCGGCGAGCTCCGCGCGGCCGAGCCCCAGGTCCCGCGCCGCCACGCGGTACTCGTTGGTCAGCGTCGTGTTGAACATCGGCGGGTCGTCGCTGTTCAGCGTCACGTACAGGCCCTCGGCCAGCATCCGGGGGAGCGGGTGCGCGGCGATGTCCGCAACCTGCTTGGTGCAGACGTTCGAGGTCGGGCACACCTCCAGCGGCAGTTGCGTCTCCCGCAGGTACGCCACCAGCTCCGGGTCGTCGAGGCAGTTGAGCCCGTGCCCGATCCGCTCGGCCTTCAGCTCCCGGATGGCCTCCCAGATCGTCTCCGGACCGCTCATCTCACCGGCATGCGGCACGCTGTGCAGCCCCGCGGCGACCGCCGCGCGGAACGCGTCCCGGATCGACTGCTGGTGCGAGAGCCGGTCCTGCTCGACGCCGCCGATGCCGAAGCCGACGAGCTTCTCCGGCGGGTGGTTCAGCGCGTGGTCGAGGGTCTTGCGGTCCGCGTCCTGCCCGAACTCGCCGGGGATGTCGAAGACGTAGGCGACCTCGATCCGGTCCGCCACCTCCCGGGCGGCGATGTCCAGCGCCTCGGTCACGGCGGGCATCGTCATGCCGACCGACACGTGGGAGTACGGCGTCACGGTCAGCTCGACGTAGCGGACGTTCTGCGCGGCCAGGTCCCGGGCCACGCCGGTGACCAGCGTCGCGACGTCCTCGGGCTCCCGGATCAGGCCGTTGACCGCGAAGTAGACCTCGGCGAAGTGCGGGAAGTCGCGGAACTCGAAGAACTCCCGCAGGGCCGCCTCGTTCGTCGGCACGTGGTGGCCGGTGTGCCGATGGGCCAGCTCCAGCACGGTGGGCACGGATGCCGAACCGACCAGATGAACGTGAAGTTCCACCTTGGGCAGCGCGTTGATGAAGTCATCGGTGACGGTCATGGCCGGGAAGCTAACAGCGCCAGATCGCCCCGAGCCAGAGATTTCCGCCGAACCTGACGCGGATTGGTCAAGTTCCGCGAATCCGGGACCATGACCCGCTGTGGGCCACGGCCCCGGACCCGGCCGAAGGGCCGACCGTCACCAGCGCAGGAGCCAGGCGAGGACGCGGCCGGCGACCAGGTACACGCCGGCGGCGAACAGCCAGTTCTCCGAGAGCTGCTTGCGCGCGTCGGAGTTGCGGAAGACGTCGTCGAACGGGGTCGCCAGCCAGGTGCCGGCGCGCAACACGGCGTGCACCACGCCGTTGCCCGGATTGGCGCCGCCCCAGGTCAGGGCGATGCCGAACAGCAGAACGAGAGTGATGGTCCAGGCGACCAGCCACACGAACGCGCTGAGCCCGTCGTGCCGCTGGAACCGCCGGACGCGCGTGGTGTTCCAGCGCCGGGTCCGGGCATCGCTCACCGCCGGACGCGAAGTCGTGGTCTCCTCGACCCGTCCGCGCCGACGCCGCCATATCTGCGTGGCCATCTGTTCCTCCTCAGAGGCCCGTGTTTTGACGGGTTTCTCCCTCAGAGAAAAGCCACTAAACGGTCACTTTATGTAATCACCTGCGGTGATCGGCGCTTCCTGGCATGTTGAGCAGCGAAATCGCAGGTCCGTTCGCCCTCGACCCGCGGAAGGAGAGGGGCGCTTCGCGCGGAGGAGGGCGCGTTGTCCTGGTGCGCTTTCGTCGACGAGTCCGAGTCCAACCGCAAACTCGACCCCGACGTCTACATCCTCGTTGCGTCGATCATGGAGCCGAACGCTCGCTGGCCGGTGCGGGAAGCGGTCGCGAGCCTAAGGCTCCCCGGGCAGCACAAAGTGCACTGGTATCACGAGTCTGACAAGCGACGCCGTCTCCTCATCGAGACGGTCATGTCGCTTGAGGTGCTTCATCTCGCTGTCGTTCGCATCGGGACAGCCGGAGAGACCTCGGAGCGTCGCCGACGTAAGTGCATGGAGCGCCTGTTCTTCGAGTTGTCCGGAATGGGTGTGCACAGCATCGTGTTCGAGGCGCGTGAGGCGCGGCAGAACCGCAATGACCTGAACCTCGTCAGAGCGTTGCGAGCGCGGCAGGAGATAAGCCCAGATATTCGAGTCGACCATGAATCTGGCCCTGAGGAGCCGCTTCTTTGGCTGCCAGACGTGGTGGCAGGTGCAGTGGTGGCCGCCCGTTGCGGGAATCCCGCCCACTTGGAACAGCTCACGTCACTCGTTACGGTGTGCGTAGTGAAGGCTTGAGAAAAGCGCAAGCCCGGGACCCCACCGTCCAGCGGGAACTTCCCGGGCTCACTTCCTGACCGCTTCGCGAAGCGGCGGCGTTGCTACCGATTGTGCTTCCTCTGCCGCTCTGCGTCAACCGCGATCGCGGACTCCGGTGTTGTCGGTGAGCGGCATGGCCGGCTTGGTCCAGCCCGTGACGCGGGTCACTGGTGGACTCCGCCGCCGAGGTTCATCACGATCACTCCGGCGATGACGATCGCCGCTCCGATGACGGTGGCCGGCCGGGCCTGCTCGCCGAACAGCAGGGCGCCGCCGACGAACGCCCCCACGGTGCCCAGCGCGGACCAGATCGCGTACACCGGGCCGACGTTCAGCCGGGTGAGCACCTTGGCCAGGAGGACGAAGGAGATCAGGTAGCCGGCCGCCACGATCAGCGACGGGCCGAGCCGGGAGAAGCCCTCCGAGGCGCGCAGCGACAGGGTCGCGGCGACCTCCGCGGCGATCGCCAGGGCCAGCAGGACGTACGGCATCACGTGCCCTCCTCGATCATCGCGGTCAGTCGCGCCCGTACCCCACGGTGGAGGTCGCCGCCGGGTGGGGCCAGGTCCAGCAGCCGGGCCATCCACCAGCCGTCGACCGCCAAGCGGACCAGGGTGGCCGTCGCCGGGTCGAGCCCGTCGTCGGCGAGCCGGCGCTGCCAGGTCTCGTAGTGCCGCCGCAGCGCGGCCAGCACCTCCGGCCCGCCCGACATCCCGGCCAGCAGGGCCACGGACACCTGGTCGGCGTGGTCCCGCGCGGGGGCGTCGGCGTCGGGGATGGTGGCGTCCAGCCAGGCCCGGGTGAAGGCGCCGGGCGGTGACCCGCCCGGCGGCAGTTCGGCCTCGAACCGGTCGACGAGGCGGTTCAGAACTCCCTCGAGCAACGCCTGCTTGGACCTGAAGTGGTGCAGCAGGCCGCCCTTGCTGACCCCGGCCTCGGCCGCGACGGCGTCCAACCGCACCGCGTCCGCTCCGGCGGACACGAGCAACCGCTCGACGGCGTCCAGGATCCGACCCCGCATACGTCCCCTCGATCACGAGTTACCGACCGTCCAGACGGTCGGGATCGTAGCGGGACGGCGTCCCGGGCGTCCACCGCTCAGCGCGATCGAGGAGTCGCCGTCAGGACTTCGACGCCTGGACCGGGACGTTCGGCACGGCGGGGAAGCCGGGGACCCGAACGGTGACGGTCCGCACGCCCGCGGGGAGCCGGAACATGTTCCAGCCGGCGAGGCTTCCCTGGGCGCGCACGACGTAGTCGCCCTGGCGGAGCGAGTATCCCGGGAACACCGCCTGCTGCCTGGTGTCCGTGACGTTCTTGTACTCGTCCTGGCCGACGCCCAGCACGATGCGACCCGGTCCGGCGTTGCGGAAGACGTCCGCCAGGTCGGTGGCGAACCCGGCCGGTATCGGGTGCCTGTTGACGTTGTGCAGCGTCCACGTGAGCACCGCGAAACCGTTCGGCTGGCGGATGAGGCCGGTGACGCCGAAGGTCATCGACTTCGGCCACGGCAGCAACGGGATGGGCCCCTTGCCGGCGTGCACCGAGGCGACCGCCGGAGCGTCGGGCTGTCCGGCCGGGTCCGCGCCGGCGGCGGGCAGCGGCCGCTTGTCCTGCGACGCCTGCGCCAAGGCGGCGAACGTGATGACGACACGCCGGTTCAGGGCGCGACCCGCGGGCTTGCCGTTGTCCGCGATCGGATCGGCCGACCCGTGTCCGGCGGCCGAGTACTGGATCCCCTGCCGTTTCACCAGTGTGCGCAGTGCCGCCCGGACGTTCTCGGCGCGCTTCTTGGAGAGCGGGAGGTTCACCGCGTCGGTGCCGGTGTTGTCGGCGTACCCGTCGACCGCGACGGTGGTGCCCGGCGACTTCTCGATCTTCGCGCTCACCTGCTTGAGCAGGGACTGCGCCTTCCCGGTCAGCTTCGCGCTGTTCGTCGCGAAGAGCACGTCGGAGGAGAGCCGGACGCTGGTCTTGCCGCCGCCCGTCGCGTCGGTCTCGTCGCCGTGCCGGACCGTGGTGACGAGCGGGTAGCTCTCCGGCGTGGCCGTGGGCGTCGTCACCGGGTTCAGCGGCGTGCCGCCCTGCCGCTGGTGCAGGACGTACGGGGCGTGCGCCGTGATCGGGACGTCCAGGAAGGGCGGCGTGTTCGGGAACACCACGATCATCTTCCCCGCGCCGCCCGCCGGCGCCGGGAAGACGGCGTCCAGATCGACCTGCTGCCCGGCCTTGACGTCGTTCAGTTCCGTGCACAGGCAGGCGCCGGACTGCGTGCGAAGCACCGGGTACTCGGTGGCGTGGCCGGAGTCCAGGAGAAGAGCGCCGCTCGGCGCGTGGTCCCCGGAGTGCGCCGGAGCGGCCCACACGGTCGGCGCGACCGCCGATCCCGGCCCCGCGGTGACGCGGAACCGGGCGACGACGCGGGCCGGCGCCACCTGGTCGAGTCCCAGGAGGTCGACCTTGAACGACTTGCCGGGCCAGGACATGTAGTGCGTGCGCAGCGGGGCGCCGTCGACCGCGACCACCCCCTGGGCGGACGGCTTCGCCGTGGGCGACGTCGCCGCGTCGCCGCCGGTCTCGTCATTGCAGCCGGCCGCCACGACGGCCACGGCCACCGCCGTGACGACCGTTCCCAGGCCGCGGTTGAACCCGCCCATCGCCACCCCATCCGTGGTGATCACGTCGAATCAGTCGCAGGATGGGACGGGAGGACGCCTTGTGCGGTTCCGTCCTGATCGCCGGACGCGGCGTCGGCTACCCGGTCGTTCCCGGCCGGCGGGCCGGAGAGCGCGTCACTCGCCCGTGAAGACGGCCGGGCGCTTCTCCTTGAACGCGCGGGCGCCCTCCTTGGCGTCGGCCGAGCCGATGACCGGCCAGCCGAGTTCGTCGGAGATCCGCAACGCGTCGGCCTCGGCCTGGCCCTCGGTCCGGCGGTAGGTCTCCAGGATCGCCTGGACGGCCAGCGGACCGCAGGACGCGATGTCGTCGGCGATCTCGCGGGCGGTCTTGAGCGCCTGGCCGTCCGGGACGATCCGGTTGATCAGGCCCATCCGCAGCGCCTCGCCCGGGGTGACGGACCGCCCGGTGAGCAGGATGTCCATCGCGAAGGCGTACGGGATCTGGCGGGGGAGCCGGATCGCGCAGCCGCCCATGGGGAACAGGCCGCGCTTCGCCTCGTACAGCCCGAGCGTGGCGCCCTCCGCGACGACGCGGATGTCGGTGCCGACCAGCAGCTCGGTGCCGCCGGCCACGGCGTACCCCTCGATCGCGCTGATCAGCGGCTTCTTCGGCTGCGAGTCGCGCAGGAGACCCTTCCAGTGGAAGTTCTCGATCTCGGACGCACGCCGCCGTACCCGCTCGTCCTCCGACGGCCGGCCCATGGCCTTCAGGTCGGCGCCGGCGCAGAACTGCCCGGCGGCCCCCGTGAGGATGCCGACCCGGACATCCGGGGTATCGGAGATGTAGGCCCACGCGTCGGCCATGCCGATGAGCATGTCGGTGCTGAGGGCGTTGCGGGCCTCGGGTCGGTTCATGGTCACGGTGACGACGTGGCCGTCGCGCTCGACCGTGCAGTGCGGGGTGCTGATGGGCAGTCGTTCCGCCATTGCCGTCCTCCCTGCTCGCGGCCGCGCATGAGGTCACGCGACGCTGAAACAAGAACGGATTCTAGTGACGCTCGTCGCATCTCAACAGGGCTTGCCGCACAAAACGAGAACGTGATCTACTGCGAGCGGAACCTCCGTACGACCGGTGCCGAGACGTACAGGGAGTAGTCCATGGGCTCGTTGGGCTTTTGGCGACTTGCGGCGAAGGACCCGGACTGGGTCGCGGCCGTGGATCCGGACGGGACCGAGTACCGCGCTGCGGACCTGCTCGCCCGGTGTGACCAGGTGGTCCACGGGCTGCGCGACCTCGGGCTGAGACCGGGCGACGGCGTCTGCGGGCTGGTGCCCAACGGCGTCGAGGGCCTCATCCTCTACCTCGCCGCGCTGCAGGCCGGCTGGTACTACACGCCGATCAACTGGCACCTGACCGGTCCGGAGATCGGCTACATCGTCGCGGACAGCGAGGCCAAGGCCTTCTTCGTCCACGAGCGGTACGCGGCCGAGGGCGCCCGGGGGGCGGAGGAGGCGGGGCTCGACCCGCGGCGGCGCTTCGCGTTCGGCGACGTGCCGGGCTTCCGGGACTTCGGCGAGCTGGTCGCCGGACAGCCGGACACGCTCCCGGAGGACCGCACGAACGGCGCGACGATGCACTACACGTCGGGGACCACGGGGCGGCCCAAGGGCGTCCGGCGCGCGCTGGCCGGGATCGACCCGGACGACAGCGCCGAGCTGATGACCTTCCTGCTGACGTTCTTCGGCTTCACGCCGGGCCCGCCGAACGCGCACCTGGTCACCTCGCCGAACTACCACACGGCGGTCACCCAGTTCGGCGGGTCGGCGCTGCACATGGGGCACACGCTCGTCTACATGGACCGGTGGGACGCCGAGGAGGCGCTGCGCCTCATCGAGCGGTACCGGATCACGAACACGCACATGGTGCCGACCCACTTCAAGCGCCTGCTGTCGCTGCCGGAGGAGGTGCGCAAGCGGTACGACGTCTCGTCGATGCGGTGGGCGATCCACGCCGCCGCGCCCTGCCCGGTGCCGCTCAAGCAGGCGATGCTCGACTGGTGGGGCGACTGTGTCTGGGAGTACTACGCGGCGACCGAGGGCGGCGGCACGATCGCGAGCCCGCAGGACTGGCGGGAGCACCCCGGGACCGTCGGCAAGGCCTGGCCGATCAGTGAGCTGCTGATCGTCGACGACGACGGCAACGAGGTCCCGCCCGGCACGCCCGGAACCATCTACATGAAGATGATGAGCGCCTCGTTCGAGTACAAGGGCGATCCCGCGAAGACGCAGGCGAACCGCCTCAAGGACTTCTTCACCGTCGGCGACATCGGCTACCTCACCGAGGACGGCCACCTGTTCCTGTCCGACCGCAAGGCCGACATGATCATCTCCGGCGGGGCGAACATCTACCCGGCCGAGATCGAGAACGAGATCGTCATCCACCCCAAGGTCGCCGACGTCGCCGTCTTCGGCATCCCCGACGACGAGTGGGGCGAGCAGATCAAGGCCGTGATCGAGCCCGCCGAGGGCGTCGCGCCGGGGCCGGAACTGGCCGAGGAGATCCTCGCCTCCCTGGACGGCCGGCTGGCCCGGATGAAGTGGCCGCGGTCGTTCGACTTCATCGAGCGGATGCCGCGCGAGCCCAACGGAAAACTCCTCAAACGCAAGCTGCGGGACCCGTACTGGAAGGACCGCAAGAATGCCATCTGAGCCCCCGGAACCGCTGGTCGCCGACCACGCCCTGGAATTCCCCGGCGGCTACACCCGGTCGGTCGGCCCGGTGATCGGCCGGTTCCTCACCGAACTGCGCGACGGCCGCCTCGTCGGGGTCCGTACGGCCTCCGGCGGGGTGCTGTTCCCGCCGGCCGAGTACGACGCGGACGGCGAGGCGGTCACGGACGAGTACGTCGAGGTCGGGCCCGGCGGCACGGTGACGTCCTGGTCGTGGGTGTCGCGGCCGCGCGCGGTCCACCCCCTGGACCGGCCGTTCGCCTGGGCGCTGATCCGGCCCGACGGCGCCGACACCGCCCTCCTGCACGCCCTCGACGTGGGGACGTTCGAACCGGGCGCCGACCCGCCGAAGTCCCTGCGCACCGGCATGCGCGTACGGCCGAGGTTCCGGGCCGAGCGGACCGGGTCGATCCGGGACATCGAGTGCTTCCGGCCCGACGTCACGATGATCACGGCGCCGAGCCGGGCGGAGTACCGCTTGAACGCGGGCCGGGCGCTGACGAGGTTCCTCGACGGGGTGTCGGAGGGCCGCCTCCTCGGCCACCGCTGCGACGTCTGCGGCAAGGTCTACGTGCCGATGCGCGGGCTGTGCCCGGTCGACGGCGTGCCCACGACCGAGGAGGTGGAGGTCGCCGGCACCGGCACGGTCACGACGTTCGCGGTGAACAACATCCCGGACCCGCGCGCCCCGCAGGTGCCGTTCGTCTCGGCGTACATCCTGCTCGACGGCTCCGACATCTCCCTGCTCGCGCTGGTCGCCGGCATCGACGCCGACCGGGTGCGGATGGGCATGCGGGTCAAGGCGGCCTGGAAGCCGCGCGAGGAGTGGGGCCGGACCATGGAGAACATCAAGTGGTTCGAACCCACCGGCGAGCCCGACGTCCCCTTCGACGACATCAAGGAGTACCTGTGACGAGGGACGTCGCGGTCGTCGCGTTCGCGCAGACGAAGCACACGGGCGAGGACGCCGGGCTGACCGAGGTCGAGCTGCTCGCCCCCGTCATCACCGAGATCAAGCAGGCCACCGGGCTGAACCGCTTCGGGTTCACGTGCTCCGGCTCGCTGGACTACCTCGCCGGGGCGCCGTTCTCGTTCGTGTCCGCGCTGGACACGGTCGGGGCCTGGCCGCCGATCTCCGAAAGCCACGTCGAGATGGACGGCGCGTGGGCGCTGTACGAGGCGTGGGTCCGCCTGCAGCACGGCGACGTCGACACCGCGCTGGTGTACGGCTTCGGCAAGTCCTCCCAGGGGTCGCTGCGGGAGATCATGACGTTGCAGCTCGACCCGTACTACCTGGCACCGCTCGGCCCCGACCAGGTGTCGCTCGCCGCGCTGCAGGCCCGCGCGTTCCTGGACGCCGGGCACAAGGAGGACGACCTGCGCGCCGTGGCCGCCCGGTCCCGCGAGGCGGGGCGCGCCAACCCGTACGCCCTCGACCTGCCCGACCCGGCGGACGAGGGCTACGAGGTCGCGCCGCTGCGGCCGTACGACTGCGCGCCGATCACCGACGGCGCGGCGGCGGTCGTGCTGGCCGCCGGCGACCGCGCCCGGGAGCTGATCGAGCGCCCGGCCTGGATCCGCGGCATCGACCACCGGATCGAGGCGCACTCCCTCGGCGTCCGCGACCTGAGCCGCTCGGAGTCGGCCGCGCTGGCCGCCGCGAAGGCGGGCGCGCGGGACGTCGAGGTGGCCGAGCTGCACGCGCAGTTCAGCCACGAGGAACCGATCCTCAGGGAGGCGATCGGCCTGGCCGACGACGTGCGCGTCAACCCGTCCGGCGGACCGCTGGCCGCGAACCCCGTCATGGCCACCGGTCTCATCCGGGTCGGCGAGGCCGCGTCGTGGATCCACCGCGGCGAGGCCCGCCGCACGCTCGGGCACGCGGCGTCCGGGCCGTGCCTGCAGCACAACCTCGTCTGCGTCCTGGAGGCATGAGGATGGGAAACGCCTGCGCGGTGATCGGGGTCGGCCAGACCAAGTACCGCACCAAGCGCACCGACGTGTCCATCGCCGGGCTCGTACGCGAGGCGGCGCTGCGCGCCCTCGAGGACGCCGGGCTGACGTGGAAGGACATCGACGCGGTCGTCATCGGCAAGGCGCCCGACCTGTTCGAGGGCGTCATGATGCCCGAGGCGTACCTCGCGGACGCGCTCGGCGCGCGCGGCAAGCCGATGATCCGCGTGCACACCGCCGGGTCGGTCGGCGGGTCCACCGCCCTCGTCGCGGCGAGCCTCGTACAGGCCGGCGTGCACGACCGCGTGCTCGTCGTCGCCTGGGAGAAGCAGTCCGAGTCGAACGCGACCTGGGCGCTGTCGACGCACCCGCCGCTGTCGCCGACGATCGTCGTGGGGGCGGGCGGCTACTTCGCCCCGCACATCCGCGCGTACATGCGGCGGACCGGCGCGCCCGACCACATCGGCACGCTCGTCGCGGTCAAGGACCGGCAGAACGCCCTGAAGAACCCCTACGCCCACCTGCGCATCCCCGGCATCTCCCGCGAGATGGTCGAGTCGACGCCGATGCTGTGGGAGCCGATCCGCTACCTCGAGACCTGCCCGTCCAGCGACGGCGCGGCCGCGATGGTGCTCGCCTCCGAGGACGCCGCCCGCCGGGCCCCGAACCCGCCCGCCTGGGTGCACGGCACCGCCATGCGCTCGGAGCCGATCTTCTTCGCGGGCCGGGACACCGTGAGCCCGCAGGCGGGCAAGGACTGCGCCGCCGACGTGTACCGGCAGGCGGGCATCACGGACCCGCGCCGCGAACTGGACTGCGCCGAGGTGTACGTCCCGTTCTCCTGGTACGAGCCGATGTGGCTGGAGAACCTCGGCTTCTGCGGCGACGGCGAGGGCTGGAAGCTCACCGAGAGCGGCGCGACCGCCCTCGACGGCGACATCCCCTGGAACGCCTCGGGCGGCGTGCTGTCGTCCAACCCGATCGGCGCGTCCGGTCTCATCCGCTTCGCCGAGGCGGCCCTGCAGGTACGCGGGCTGGCCGGCGAGCACCAGGTCGAGGGCGCGCGCAGGGCCCTCGGACACGCGTACGGCGGCGGCGCGCAGTTCTACGCGATGTGGGTCGTCGGCTCCGACCGACCCTGATCCCCCGGACCGGCCCTACGGAGGCCCGCGATGGAGTTCAACCACGCCGACCTGTTCGAAGGACTCGCGGAGGCGATCGGCGAGCGCACCGCCGTGGTCGTCCACGACTCGGCCGGCGGCACGGAACGCCGGACGTACGCCGAGCTGGACGAGGAGGCGGACCGGCTGGCGCGTCATCTGCGCGCGGCGGGCGTCGAGCCCGGCGGGCACGTCGGGATCCAGCTGTACAACGGCGTGGAGTACGTGGCGGCGCTGCTCGCCGCGCTGAAGATCCGCGCCGTGCCGGTCAACGTCAACTACCGGTACGTCGAGGCGGAGCTGGAGTACCTCTACTCCGACGCCGACCTGGTGGCGCTGGTGTACGACGCGGAGTTCGAGGACCGGGTCGAGGCGGTGGCGTCCCGGGTGCCGTCGCTGCGGCACCGGATCGTCGTCGGCGGGGAGTCCCCGCACGCCGTGTCCTACCGCGACGCCCTGGCGGAGTCGCCGGCCGCGCGGGACCTCCCGGAGCGGTCCGGCCAGGACGTCTACATCATCTACACGGGCGGCACGACCGGCATGCCCAAGGGCGTGATGTGGCGGTGCGAGGACCTGTTCATGGCGTTCGGCGGCGGCAACCCGTACGGCGAGCCGCGGAAGACGCCCGACGAGGTGATCGAGGCAGCCAAGGGCTCCGGGCCGCTCGTGATGATGGCGGCCGCGCCGCTCATGCACGGCGCCGCGCAGATGGCCACGTTCATCGGCTGGTGGATGGGCGCGACGATCGTCTACACGCGCCGCTTCGACGCCGTGGAAGTGCTGCAGGCGATCGAGGCCGAGAAGGTCTTCACGATCAACATCACCGGCGACGCGATGGCCCGGCCGCTCGCCGACGCCATCGCGGCCGGATCGCATGACCTGAGCCCGCTCGGCGTGCTCAGCTCCACGGGGGCGATCCTGTCGGGCTCCGTCCGGGACCGGCTGCAGGAGCTCCTGCCGAACGTGATGATCCTCGACAACTTCGGATCCTCGGAGTCGGGCTTCACCGCGTCCGGCGTCGAGGGGTCCTCCCCGGAGTCGGGCATGCGCTACCGGCCGAACGACCCGCGGCTACGGGTGCTGGACGACGCGCTGAAGGAGGTCGAGCCGGGCTCCGGCGTGATCGGGCAGGTCGCAAAGAGCGGCCACATCGCCTTCGGCTACTACAACGACCCCGCGAAGACGGCGAAGACGTTCGTCGAGGTCGACGGGGTGCGCTGGCTGCTCACCGGGGACATCGCGACGGTCGAGGCGGACGGCACGATCGCGATCTTCGGCCGGGGCTCGCAGTGCATCAACACCGGCGGGGAGAAGGTCTACCCCGAGGAGATCGAGGCGGTCCTCAAACGCCACCCCGCGGTCTTCGACGCGCTGGTCACCGGCATCCCCGACGAGCGGTTCGGCAGCCGCGTCGCCGCCGTCGTCCAGCCGTACGGCGAGCCGCCGGCCGTGGCCGACCTCGACGCCCACTGCCGCGGCGTCCTGTCCGGCTACAAGGTCCCCCGGACGTACGCCTTCGTGCCGGAGATGCAGCGCTCCCCGGCCGGCAAGGCCGACTACCGCTGGGCCAAACAGATCGCCGAGCGCGCCGCCAGACCATGAGATCGGTCGCGTCGCGGGTCGGAACTTCCCTGGCCACGGATAGAATGAGCGAGGAAAGCTCTAAATGAGAGCGTCCTGAGCCCCGGCCGGAAGTGAGGTTCGATGGCGGCGTCCGAGCGTGCGGAGCTCATCGCGGAGCTGAGTCACCAGGCCCGGGTGAGCACCGTGTGGACGGTGCTGCTGCACAACGCCATCGCCAGCCGGTCGGGCATCAACGTCACCGACATGCAGTGCATCAACCTGCTGCAACTGCGCGGGCCGATGACACCGGGACAGCTCGCGGACGCCATGTTCCTCACCACCGGCGGAGCCATCACCGCCGTGATCGACCGGCTGGAGCGGGCCGGGATGGTGCGGCGCCGCCGGGACGACCAGGACCGGCGCCGGGTCATCGTCGAGGCGCTGAAGGACGGTCCGGTCACCGAGCTCGGCCGGCGCTTCCTGCCGGTGGCAGAGCTGTACGAGAAGGCCATGGCCGACTACACCGACGAGGAACTACGGGTCCTGATCCGCTACCTCACCCGCAACAACACCGAGATCTCGCCCAGCGTCATCGAACGGGTGAAAGGACTCGACTGACCGCCTGTGGTCGCCCTCCCGGATCGGTCGGCGACTTGCTGCCTTCCCCGGCTCATGCAGGGGCATGGCGGGCTGTGAGTTCCGCGACTGTGAGGGTGACTCCCGGAGCCGCGATGACGACGTGGACGGTTTTGCCATGCTCCGCGTAGGTGACCCATCGATCGGCGGCGTGCTGGTCGACGATGGTCAGGCCGCGGCCATGCTCGGCGAGCAGGCCGCCCTGATCGGGCGCGGGCATCGGCCGGTGATCGGGGTCGGTGACGGCCAGGTGCACGTATCGGGCGGTGGCCAGCAGTTCGACTCCGATCGGATAGCTGTCGTCCGGCCATGCGCGTAGGGCCATAGCGGCGCGGATGGCGTTCGTCACCAGTTCGCTGACGATGAGAGCGATCTCGTAGGCGTCGAACGGATACCCGAACACCGCCGTACTGGCGAAGGCGCGGGCCTTCGAGGCGTACTCCGGCCGCGCGCGCAGCGCCAGCCATGAGGGACGGCTTGCCGCGATCGGGGGATCGGCGTGGCCGGGAACGACCGTCGGGTCGAGTGTCACAGGAAGATCACTCCTGTCGCATGTCGGTCGGCGTGCCGCATGTGCACGGACAGTGCCAGAATCATCACTCTCAGAGAGGACTGGACGACACAATGCTCCCTGCGGGAAGAAAATTCAATCCTCTAAATTAAAGGCGTCACTTATGTGTCGCATGTCGGGTTCGTAAGCCGCCTGTGGCCTACGATCGCTACACCTCACCCATGGAGAGAGCCATGACCGACCGGCGTGGGCTCAGTCCCACAGTTCGCCGACGGCGGGTCGCCGCCGAAATGCGGGAACTGCGTAGAACGAGCGGTATGTCCGCCGCCGACGTCGCAGCGGCACTCGGCTGGAGCGAATCCAAGGTGCTCTACATAGAGAGCGGCAAGGGCGTGCGGCCTAATCCGCGCGACATCGAAGACCTGTGTGAAAAGGTCTACAAAGTCACTGATGAGCGACGGGATTACTACGTCAAACTCGCTCGGGACGGTCGCCTCAAGGGCTGGTGGCAGTCTTACGACAAGATGCTCAGCCGCCCGTACACCACCTATATCGGCCTGGAAGCCGAGGTGTCTGTCATCGCATCGTTCGAGGCGATGGTTATTCCCGGTCTGCTCCAGACTCCCGACTATGCGCGAGCCCTGTTCGCCGGTTCGGTACCTTCGCTGAAGGACGTCGAGATCGACGACCTCATCACTGTTCGCATGCAGCGGCAGCAGATCCTTCGGGCCTCAGATCCGGCTCACCTGCACTCCGTGGTCGACGAGGGCGCGATCCGCCGCATCGTCGGTGGTCCCGACGTGATGCGCGCTCAATTGAAGCGTCTCCTGGAACTCGCGGAACGACCCAACATTACCCTCCAGGTCATGCCGTTTGACGCGGCCACGCATCCTGCCCTGGCCGGGAGCTTCACGGTTTTGCAGTTCGCCGACGCTGCGGACGCGCCGGCCGTCTACATCGAAACGATGTCGGGGGAACTCTTCATTGAAGAGGGGGTCGAGCAGTATACGGCTGCGTTCGACCGCTTGAGGGAGACGGCGTTGAGTCCTAAGGATACGATCGCGGTGATCGCTGCTGTCACAGCGACGATCTAGGTCCCCCAACGCGAGCGAGGTCTGTTCCCATGCTCTACGCGAGCGACAATACCGAACTGACGTGGCGGAAGAGCGTCCGGAGCACTGACAAGGGTGCGTGCGTCGAGGTTGCGATCGCGCTGTCGAGACACCAGTAGGCGGTGTTTCGGCGTACCTTCTCGGACAGCAGCAGCTGACTCAAGGCGTCACCTTAGAGACCGGGAATCTCCGTCTGTCAGGGCTCAGCCGATGGCCGGTGAGGCGATGACGACGGTGACGTCCGCCGGGACGTCGTCGGTGCGGTAGGCGTGCGGGGCGTCTCCGGCGAAGGCCAGCAGGTCCCCCGCGTCGAGCGACCGCGGATCCTCGGTCGGGCCGGCGACGAGCCGCCCGGAGGCGACGAGAAGGTGCTCGATCGTGCCCGGCGCGTGGGGCACGCCGTCGACGGAGGTCTGCGCCGGGAGACGGAGCCGCCAGAGTTCGAGGCTGTGACCGCCGCTGATGCGCCGGAGCAGCTCCCGGGTCGGGCCCTCATCGCTCGCGGCGGTCGCGGCGAGGTGAACGGTGTCCGGCGACGCGTCGCGGGTCAGCAGGTCGGTGAGCGGGATGCTCAGCGCGACGGCGATGGCGTCGAGCGTGTCGATCGTGGGGTTGCCGGCGCCGGCTTCCAGTTGCGACAGCGTCGCCTTGCTCAGTCCGGTGCGCCGCGCCAGTTCCGCCTGGCTCATCCCGCGCTGCCGGCGGCGGCGCTGGATCTGCGCCCCGGCGGCGGCCGCCGCGCTGCTGGCCGCCCGGCGTTCCCGGTCGGGAGCGGTCACCGTCGCGGCCTGTGGGATGCATTAACGTCCGCCAGGGTGACCGGCCTCATCCACTCCATCCGGCTGCGGCTCAACGGTCGGCAGTGCGCGATCAGACGAGGCCTGGCTTCTGGTCTTTTGGCAGATCGGTGATGTCATGGTCACAGCGACGTTGCCATGGCTGATCACTTCAGGACTGTAGAGGCGAAAGGAGCACAAACAAGATACTAAGCACGAGGAGTTCTCGCATGTCCGAGATCACCAACACCACGTCACCGCTTACCGTCGACGCTCGGGCGATTTCCTTCCTGGACCGCCTGCGGGCTCGCGTCGTCTTCGGGAAGTACGACGACTACGTCGACGCGCGCAACGCCGGTGTCACCCACGCGGAGGCGGTGGAGGCTCACCGCACGGGTATTTCCCTCTGGGACTACACCGACGCGCGAACCTCCGGTGCCACCCACGCGGAGGTGTTGGAGGCGTACGGCAACGGAATCGACGTAGAGCCCTACGCCGTCGCGCGGCGGGAGTTCGGTGCCTCTCATGAGGAGGCCCTGCTGGGCCACGCCAGCGGGTTCGATGTCATCAATTACGCCCACGCGCTGGAGGTCGGCGCCTCGCACGCGGAGGTGCTGGAGATCGAGGCGAACGGCATCCACGTGGGTGCCTACGCCCTTGCCCGCGAGAGCCGGCGTGCTCCCTCCCACACAGAGGTCTTGGAGGTCCACGCCAAGGGCATCGACGTGGGTGAGTACGCGTGGCTTTTGTCTATCGCCTCTCACGAGGAGGTGTTGGACGCCTACGCCAAGGGCGTCGACCTGGAGATCTACCGCAACGCTCGTCGTTACGACGACGAGTGGGGGTCTCTGTCTCACGAGGAGGCTCTGGAGGTCTGCCTCAAGGGCCTCGACTGGCCGGAGTATGCCTCCCTGAGGGGCGACTACGGACGCTCTCACAACGAGGCGATCGCCTCGCTGGTTTCCGCCGACCGCGGAGACCTGGAAGAAGACTGACAGAGCCACTGCTGGCTCTGCGCCACAGCCCTCCGCTTCCAAGGCGGAGGGCGTGTCATCGCGACAGGTGACCCACTGGGCACCCGCGCGTTGAAGTGAACCGGCCTGCCCTCACTGGGCGGGCCGGTTCTCATGCCGGAGTACAGGGCGGCCGACGGTCTCGTCACCTGGGTCGGCCGCTATGAACCGGCGGTGGCGGACTGGGGATCAGGCTCCGCGTCGGTGGTCTCGCGGAGTGCGTCGAGGAGGGCGGCGGTGGCCGGGGGCTCGGGCGGCTCGCCGTACGTGGCGGCAAGGACATAACGGGTCGAGCCGGGCAGTGCGACGGTGCACACGTCCGGGTTGCGGGCCGCGCGCAGCGTCAGCGCCGGCAGCGCCGTCACGCCGAGACCGGCCGCGACGAGCGCCTGGACGGCCACGAAGTCGTCGGTGGTGAACGAGATGCGGGGGCTGAACCCCGCCCGTTCGCACATTTCGAGCAGGTGCAGGCGGCAGCGGTCGCAGCCGGCGATCCACTCGGCGTCGGCGTACGCCGCCAGGTCCGGCTCGGCGGCCTCGGCCGTCACCAGGTGGCTCGGCTCGTCCAGCAGCCGCCACGTGCGGATGTCGTCCTCCTCGGCGCCGGGGTCGTACCGGAAGATCACCGCCGCGTCGACGTAGCCGGCGCGGAGCATGCGGACGGCCTCGGGCGGCTCGGCCTCGGTGAGGCTCACCCGGAGGCCGGGATGGCGCTCGGCCAGCAGCGACGCGGCCCGGGGGACGAACGTGCCGAGCGCCGACGGGAAGGCGGCCAGGCGCACCCGGCCCTGGTCGAGCCCGACGTGGGCGGACAGTTCGGCCTCGGCCGCGTCGAGCCTGCCGAGGATCTCCGCGCCCCGTTCGGCGAGCGTCCGGCCCGCGTCGGTGAGGCGGATGCCACGGCCGACGCGCTGCACGAGCTTGGCGCCGGTCTCGGCCTCCAGGCGCGCGAGGTGGTGGCTGACCGAGGGTTGGGAGTAGTGCAGCTCCTTCGCGGCGGCCGTGACCGAGCCCGTACGGGCCACCGCGACCAGCACCCGGAGCCGGGAAACGTCCAGCATGCGGCCAATATATCGACTCCGTCTATGGGAGCGGCCGGGCATTGGCATTGGACCGATGAGTGCGTCCTCCGGCAGCCTGAACAGGAGGAGGTGGCCGATATGACAGTCGTTCTGGAGACCGTGCGTCCTGGCCTGGAGGATCTGGTGGCGGGGGTGCGCGGCGCCGTGGGCCGCCACGCCGACTGGCGGGAGACCGCGCGGCTGGTCGCCGATGAGCTGCGGCGCCACATGCCGACTCCGGACGTGCTGACCGCCGAGGAGCGGCTGGGCGACCCCGACCGGTACGTCAGCCACACGCTGTACGTCGAGCCCGGCGGCACCTTCTCCCTGGTCGGGCTCGTGTGGCGGCCCGGGCAGGTGACGCCGATCCACGACCACGTCACCTGGTGCGTCTTCGGCGTGCTGCAGGGCGTCGAGCACGAGGAGCTCTACGTGCAGCGGGACGACCACCTGGTCCGCGTGGGGGTCAACGACAACCACGTCGGCGAGGTCAGCGGCTTCGCGCCGCCCGGCGACATCCACCGCGTGCGGAACTCCGGCGACGGCATCGCGATCTCCCTGCACATCTACGGCACGGACATCTCCCGCGTCGAGTCCAGCGTGCGGCGCGTCTACAACCTGCCGGTCGCGGACTAGGGGAGCCGTACGACGTCGGTCCGCTCGGTGAACTCGTGCAGGACGTCCTGCAGCGGGGCCACGCCGAGCCCCGGCCCGGACGGCACGCTCATCAACCCGTCCGCCAGCCGGAACGGCTCGGTGATGTCGCGCGTGTAGTACCGGTCGGACGCCGAGACGTCACCCGGCAGCGTGCAGCCGGGCAGGGCCGCGAACGCCAGGTTGGCGGCCCGGCCCAGCCCGGTCTCCAGCATCCCGCCGCACCAGACCGGAACGCCGTGGGCCGCGCACAGGTCGTGGATCCGCCGGGCCTCCAGGTAGCCGCCGACGCGGCCCGCCTTCACGTTGACGATCGAACACGCGCCCAGGGTGATGGCGTCGGCGGCGGCCCGCGCCGAGACGATGGACTCGTCGAGGCAGATCGGGGTGGTCAGCGCCCGGGCGAGGCGCGTGTGCCCGAGCAGGTCGTCCTCTGGCAGCGGCTGCTCGATCAGCAGCAGCTCGAACGGGTCCAGCGCCGCGAGGTGCCGCAGGTCCGCGCGGCGGTACGCGGCGTTGGCGTCCACCTGCAGGAGGATGTCGCCGAACCGCTCGCGCACCGCGCGCACCGGTTCGAGGTCCCACCCCGGCTCGATCTTCAGCTTGATCCGCGCGTATCCCTGCCGCAGGTAGGCGTCCACGGCGTCCAGCAGCTCGGGGATCGAGTCCATGATCCCGACGGAGACCCCGGCCGGCACCCGCGTCCGCGTCGCCCCCAGGTACGCGGCGTACGACATCCCCGACAGGCGCAGCTCGGCGTCCAGCACCGCCATCTCGACGGCGGCCTTCGCCATCGGGTGGCCCCGGACCGGTTCGAACGCCGCGCCGAGGCCGCGGGCGGTGACGTCCGCGGGCAGCCGGGGCAGCAGGAAGTCGCGGATGACCTGCTCGTCGCCGTTCACGTACTCGGCGGAGTACAGCGGGTCCGCGGCGGCCACGCACTCGCCCCAGCCCTCGACCTCGTCCCCGAACACCCGGACGAGCAGGACCTCCCGGTCGATGTCCGTCCCGAAGGACGTGCGGAACGGCGTCACGAGGGGCATGCGGATCCGCCGCAGCTCCACTCCGGCGAGCTTCATCTCGGGCGCTCCAGGAGGTAATAACCGGCGCGGGTGAAACCGGTCACACGGTACCCCTCCGCCAGCGCGCCGCCGAGCGCCGCCCGCTGCGCTCGCCGCCACTCCCGGGCCGCGTCCGGATCGCCGGCCCGCAGGGCGGTGACGTCGGCCGGCGTTCCGACCGCGAGGGTCGCGGCGCCCGCCGCGTCGCGTGTCTCAGGCCGGTCCGCCGCGTTCGCGCGCAGCACGATCGGCGTGTCCGCCCCGGGCTCCGGCCGCGTCGCCGGCACGCCCGCGAGGGCCGCGGCCACGTCCGGACTCTCGAGCGGCCAGGTCAGGAGGAGACGGTCGCTGGGGTCGCCCATGTTCAGCTCGTCGGGCATGTCGCCGTAGAAGTCCTCGGCGTACTCGGTGGCACGCGCCGCCAGCTTGACGAGGTTGAAGTACGCGTTGCGCCGGGTCAGCGGGTCGAAGGTCCAGCCGATCGTCGTGATGCCCCGCGCCAGCGCCCACGCGCGCTGGTGCACCTTGATCGCGTACCCGACGCCCCGGCCCGGCACGGCGACGCCGGTGATGTGGGAGTGCAGGCCGCCGTCGGCCGTCGGAAACGCCGCGCACGCCCCGACCATCGTGTTCCCCTCGAACGCCCCGGCGATGTAACCCCCGATGTGACGCGTCACCTGGAGCATCTCGTACGGCATCGGGTCGGTCGGCCGCCAGACCTCGGCGAGCAGCGCGGACGCGGCGAAGAGCTCCTTCGAGGTCGTCAGCTCGCGTACGTCCATACCTCGATCGTGGCCCCGGACCGGCCGCCCGCGCGCACCGGGGTTCACGGAAGGAACGGGAAGGGATTTCCGGTCTTGGACGGGGAGGGGCTGCCGCTGCTCGTGGACGGGGACGGGCTGCCGGTCCTGGTGTTCTTGGACTTGCGGCCGGCCGTGCCGGTGCCGCCGGTGGACTTCTTGCTCGTCCCCGGCGTCGGGGTCGCAGTTCCCTGCGCCGGGGTCTGCTGCGCCGTGGTGTCGTTCTGGGTGCTGGGCGGGGCGATCGAGAGGGGGAGCGGGATGAGGTTCTGGATGTAGACGTCGAACCACCGGCCGCTGCCGGTCACGTCGGACAGTTCGGTCCCGAACGGGCCCATCAGCTCGAAGGACTTCTCCAGGTTGCCCTGGTTGCGCAGCAGGATCTGCGTGACCTTCTGCAGGTTCTGCAGCGCGGGGTTGAGGGTGGCCTGGTTCTCGTGGATGGTCGCGGTGATCTGCTGGGACAGGGAGACGGTGCCGGTCAGCAGCTGGTTGATCACCGTCCGCCGGTCGTTGATCTCCTGGAGCAGCAGGCCGCCGTTCTGGACGAGCACGGCGAGGTCGCCGCTGCGGGCGGCGAGCAGCGACGTGACGTTGCTGGAGTGCTTCAGCAGCTGGTTCAGCTCGTCGTCCCGGGAGGACACCGCGCGGGAGATCTTCTGCAGGCCCGCCAGGGTGCGCCGGACGTTCTCCGGGGACCCCTCCATCGTCTGGCTCAGGGTGTTCATCGCCTTGGCCAGCTGCTTCGTGTCGATCTGACCGAGCTGGGCGCTGGCGTCCTGGAGGGCGGGCACGACCTCGTACGGCGCGGTGGTGCGGGAGATCGGGATCTCCCGGTCCGTGGACTGCCGCCCGGGCCCCTTCGGGTCGAGGGCGAGGAAGTGGGAGCCGAGCAGCGTCTTGATCTTGATCTGGGCGCGGGTCTGCGTTCCGAAGTGCGCGCTGCTGGTGAACTTGACCTTCACGTGGTCGCCGTCGAGGTCGACGCTGTCCACCTTGCCGACCTTCACGCCGGCGATCCGCACCTCTTCGCCGGGCTTCAGGCCGCCCGCCTCGCTGAACGCCGCGGAGTACGTCGTGCCACCGGTGAAGTGCTGCAGATTGAACGCGAGCAGTGTCGCCAGGCCGACGGTCGCCAGGCCGGCGATGCCGATCGGCAGCGGATTGCGCTCCCGGAATGGACGCATCAGCGCGGCACCTCGCGTCGAATCTCGGCGGACTGGGCGCGCGGTCAGGGTGGGCTTCCGGCGTCCACACGGTACGCGTGCGACACGGACACAACCCTGGCGCGTCAGTGAAAAATACTGACGCGTAGCGTGGCCGACAAGAACCCGCTGTGCTCAAATCCGTCGTCGACCTGCGCACAAAGCGATGTCCACGCAGGTCAGCAATGCCTTACTGGGCACGCCGAGTGACGTAACTCACGTCCGGGCGACGATCGCCGATCCGTGCCCGAACAGCCCCTGGTTCACCGCGATCCCGGCGCGCGCCCCCTCCACCTGGCGCGCTCCCGCCTGCCCGCGAAGCTGCCAGGTCAACTCGCACACCTGGGCGATGGCCTGGGCGGGAATCGCCTCACCGAAGCAGGCCAGCCCGCCGCTCGGGTTGACCGGGACGCGGCCGCCGAGCGCGGTGGCCCCGTCGCGCAGCAGACCCTCCGCCTCGCCCGGCTTGCACAGGCCGATGTCCTCGTACCAGTCCAGCTCCAGCGCCGTGGACAGGTCGTACACCTCGGCCAGCGACAGGTCCTCCGGGCCCAGCCCCGCCTCCTCGTACGCCGCCGCCGCGTTCGCCGAGCGGAACGGCCGCTCGGGCGGAGCGACCGCGACGCTCGAGTCGGTCGCGAAGTTCGGCAGCTCGAGGGCGGTGTTCGGGAAGGTCGGGGTGACCGTGGCGATGGCGCCGATGCGCACGGGAGCGCCCCGCCCGTGCCTGCGCGCGTACTCGACGCTGGACAGGACGACGGCGGCGCCGCCGTCACTGGTCGCGCAGATGTCCAGCAGCCGCAGCGGATCGGCGACCACCGGCGACCCGGCCACGTCCGCCGCGGTGACCTCCTTGCGGTACCGCGCGTACGGGTTGTGCCGGCCGTGCCGGGCGTTCTTCACCTTCACGGCGGCAAAGTCGTCGCGCGTCGCACCGTACAGGGCCATGCGGCGCCGCGCGTACAGCGCGAAGTAGACCGGGTTGGTCGCGCCCAGCAGCCGGAACCGCAGCCAGTCCGGATCGTCGGGCCGGTCGCCGCCGACGGGCGCGAAGAAGCCCTTCGGCGTCGCGTCCGCGCCGACGACGAGGGCGACGTCCACCAGGCCCGCGAGGATCTGCGCCCGGGCCATGCTCATCGCCTGCGCGCCGGACGCGCACGCCGCGTAGCAGCTCGAGACGCGCGCCCCCGACCAGCCCAGCGCCTGGGCGAACGTCGCGCCCGCGACGAACCCCGGGTAGCCGTTCCGGATCGTGTCGGCGCCCGCGACGTACTGGACGTCGGTCCAGGCGAGCCCGGCGTCGTCCAGCGCGTCCCGCGCCGCCGCGAGACCGTACTCGACGAAGTTCCGCCCCCACTTTCCCCACGGGTGCATGCCCACGCCGAGCACCGCGACGTCTTTCACGGGCCCTCCTTCGTCGGGGGAGTGACCAGAGATGCTGTGCTCATGGTTCGCTCGCTACGCTCGTCAGGGGCCCTCCTTCGTCGGGGAGTGACCAGACGCGCTGTGCTCATGGTTCGCTCGCTACGCTCGCTCACGGGCCCTCCTCGAAGAGCGGGCGCCACTTCCAGACGAGGTGGCCGGGGTCGAGCTCCTCGACGACGAGTTCGGCCGCCATCCCGACGGACAGGTCCGCGATGCCGACGCCCCGCACCACCTGACCGAGGACGATGATCCGCTCGGCCGCCAGCTCGACGGCGGCGACCGCGTACGGCTCGAACTCCTCACCCGAGACGTACGGCGGCGGTGGACGGTAGCGCGCGTCGGCGTAGGACCAGATCCGCCCCCGGCTCGACAGCGGCGTGGCGACGAGGTCGCCGCCGTGGCAGGCGGGGTTGCGGCAGGTCAGCGTCTGGGGCGGGAAGTAGACGGTGCCGCAGGCGGTGCAGCGGGTGCCGGTCAGGCGCGGCGGGTCGACGGTGAACCAGCCGTCGACCACGCTCACCGGCCCCTCGACGGCCACGGGTTCGTTCCCGGGTGAAGGCTGCGCCACCGGCGACCTCCTTGTTGACCAAGCGACCGCTCAAATCTATAACGTGTTCTATTCGAGCGGAAGGGCCGAAGGCCGGCGGGGGCGGGCTCCCGCGACGGGTTCGGACCGGCGGCGCGCGGAAGGTTCGGAGCGCGAGTCGACGCTCCGCGCGGCGGGTTCGGTCAGGCGGCGAGCGGCCAGCGCGGCGACCGCGAGGAGGGCCAGGGCGTAGCCGACCGTGGCCGGCCAGTGGCCGTGCTCGTACGCCAGGCCGCCGGCCGACCCGCCGATGCTGCTGCCCGCGTAGTACGCGAAGAGGTAGAGCGCCGAGGCCTGCGCCTTGCCGCCGGCGGCGCGCCGCCCCACCCAGCCGCTGGCGACCGAGTGCGCCGCGAAGAAGCCGGCCGTGAAGACGAACAGCCCCACGCCCATGACGGGCAGCGTGTTCGGCAGCGTCGCCAGCAGCCCGACGGCCGCGAGGGCGAACGCGCCGTACACGACCGGGCGGCGCCCGACCCGGTCGGCCAGCGACCCCGCCGCCGGGGAGCTGAAGGTGCCCGCGAGGTACATCAGGAAGACGAGGCCCGTCAGCCACTGCGGCAGCCCGAACGGCGCGGCCAGGAGGCGGTAGCCCAGGTAGTTGTAGACGGTGACGAACCCGGCCATCAGCACCAGCCCGATCAGGAACAGCCGCCGCATGCCGGGATCGCGCAGGTGCCGGAGCACCGCCCCGTGCCCGCTCCGGGACGGCTGGAAGCAGCGGGAGCGGGGGAGCAGCGCCCAGAAGGCGAGGGTGAGGAGCAGCGCGCCGACCGCGGTGACGCCGAGCGCCCACCGCCAGCCCGCCAGGTCGATGACGAAGCCGGGGATGAGCCGCCCCAGCAGGCCGCCGATCGTGTTTCCGGCGATGTACCGGCCCATCGCCCCGCCCAGCGCCTCGGGATGGACCTCGTCGGCGAGGTAGGCCATCGCGACGGCCGGCACCCCGGCGAGCGCCACCCCCTGCGCGGCGCGGATCACGCCGAGCACGGGGAACGACGGGCTGAGCGGCAGCAGCAGGCCGAGGGCCGCCGCCGCGACGGACGAGATCAGCATGATCCGGGTCCGGCCGAGCCGTTCCGACAGGGAGCTCACCGGAATCACCGCGAGTGCCAGCGCGCCGGTCGACAGCGAGACCAGCAGGCTGGACGCCGTCGGGGAGACGCCGAACACGCGCGAGAGCACCGGCAGCAGCGCCTGGGTCGAGTACAGCGACATGAAAGTGGTCAGGCCCGCCGCGAACAGCGCGAGGTTCACCCGGCGCAGTCCGCGCGAGCCGCGCCGATGACGCAGGTCCACATCGGGAGGGGAGGTGACGAGCACCATTACAGGCTGCGCCGTACTGCATCGATGCGTCCAATGAAAGATTCGCCGGAAAAGTATGCTGGACAGTCATGGACCTGCAGACGGTGCGCTGGTTCCTGGCACTCGCCGAGGACGGACACGTCACCCAGACCGCGGCGGAGCTGCGGATCTCCCAGCCGGGCCTGTCCCGCGCGATCGCCCGCCTCGAACGCGAGCTCGGCACCCGGCTGTTCGACCGCGAGGGCCGGACGCTCAGGCTGAGCGCGTACGGCGTGATCTTCCGCCGGCACGCGGAACGCCTGATCGCCGAGGAACGGGCGGCCCGCCACGCCCTGGCCCAGGCCGCCGACCCGGACAGCGGCGAGGTCGGCCTGGCGTTCCTGCACACCCAGGGGACCGCGCTGGTCCCCGAACTGCTCCGCGACTACCGGCGAGAGCACCCGCACGTGACGTTCCGGCTGAGCCAGGGCAGCAGCGAGCACCTCGTGGCGGCCGTCACCGAGGGCCGGGCCGACCTGGCGATCACCAGCCCGCGCCCGGCGGATCTCGCCTGGCACCCGCTCACGACCGAACGCCTGCGCCTCGCCGTCCCGGCCGGGCACCGGCTCGCCGGGCGCAGCCGGGTACGCCCGTCCGACGCCGCCGACGAGCCGTTCATCCTCATGCGGCCCGGGTACGGGCTGCGATCCATCACCGACGAACTGTTCCGGGAGGAGGGCGTCCGGCCCGACATCGCCTTCGAGGGCGAGGAGGCCGCCACGCTCCGCGGCCTGGTCGCCGCCGGACTCGGCGTCGCCATCGTCCCGCCCGGCGAGCCGGTCTCCGGCGTGGCCGAGGTCGTCCTCACGGGGGCCCGGCGGACGATCGGGCTCGCCTGGGTGGACGGCCGGACGCGCCCACCCGTCGTCGAGGGCTTCCGCCGCTTCGTCATGTCCCGCGCGGCACCCTGACCGTCCGCACCGGAGCGCGGAACGCCGGATCGCGGAACGCCGCTTCGTCGGGCACCGGAGCGCGGGGCGCCGAATCGCGGTGCGGTCAGTTCCGGACGGAGGAGACCATCCGGCGCAGCCCGGCGAGCCAGCGGTCGCGGTCGGCCGCCTTGCGGCGCTCGAACTCGGCCACCTCCGGGTGCGGCAGGATCAGGAAGGCCTCGGCCATGAGACCCGCGACGACGGCCTCGGCGACGTCATCGGGTTCGAGGACGGCGCCCGCCGCGGCCACGACCTGACCCGCCACGCCTTCCAGGGCCTCGGCCAGCAGCGGCGTGCGCACGCCCTGCGGGCAGAGCGCGCTCACCTTGACGCCCCGGTCGCCGTACGTGAGCGCGAGCCACTCGGCGAACGCCACCGCGGCGTGCTTCGTCACCGCGTACGGCGCGTCGCCGGGCTGGGTGAGCAGGCCGGCGGCCGAGCAGGTGTTCAGGAAATAGCCCTCGCCGCGCTCGAGCATGCCGGGCAGCGCGGCGCGCGCGGCGTACACGTGGGCCTGGACGTTGACCGCCCACGCGGCCGCCCACTGCTCCGGGGAGGCCTCCAGCCCCGCGCCGGTGCCGATGCCCGCGTTGGAGCACACGAGATCGATCGGCCCGAACTCGCCGGCCCTGCCGATCATCGCCTTGACCTGCTCCTCGTCGCCGACGTCGACGCGGAGCGCGACCGTACGGCACTCCAGCCCGGCGGCTACCCGCTCCACCGCGTCCCCGTCGAGGTCGGCCAGGCAGAGCGCGGCCGCGCCCTCGGCGGCGAACCGGCGGGCCAGCGCGGCCCCGATCCCGCTCCCGGCTCCGGTGATCACGATGTTCTTACCGGTGATCTGCATGGCAGGAACGTAACATCCGAGACTAGGCTGAACCCGATTCGGTTGTCAGAAAGATCCGGGCGTCAGTACGGAAGGCGGCACCATGGGACTCGAGACCGGCCTGGCGGGCAAGACCGCCCTGATCACCGGCGCGTCGCGCGGCATCGGGCGCGCCACGGCGGAGGCGCTGGCCGCGGAGGGCTGCAACGTCGTCCTGTCCTCGCGCAAACAGGACGCGCTCGAGGAGGTCGCGAAGGACATCCGGGCCGCGTACCCCGGGGTCGGCGTGCTGCCGAAGGCCGCCCACGTCGGCGACGAGGACGCCGCGCGGGCCTGCGTGGAGGCAGCCGTGGCCGAGTTCGGGGGCGTGGACGTCCTCGTGAACAACGCGGGCACCAGCCCGTACTTCGGCCCGATGGTCGACATCGACGCCGCGCGGGCCGACAAGACCGTGCAGGTCAACCAGTTCGCCGTCGTGCTGTGGACGCAGCTCGCCTGGAAGCTGTCCATGGCGGCGCGCGGCGGGGCGATCGTCAACATCTCCTCCGTCGGCGGCATGGTGACCGAGCACGGCATCGGCTACTACAACGCCACGAAGGCCGCCGTCATCCACCTCACCAGGCAGTTCGCGGTCGAACTCGCCCCCTCGGTGCGCGTCAACGCCGTCGCCCCCGGACTGGTCAAGACGCAGCTCGCCCGGGCGCTGTGGGAGAACAACGAGGAGCAGATCGCCAAGTACATGCCGCTCGGCCGCCTCGGCGAGCCCGAGGACATCGCCAAGGCGGTGGTCTTCCTGGCCGGGGACACGGCGAGTTGGCTGACCGGGCAGACCCTCGTCGTCGACGGCGGTTCGACCGTCCGTCCGTCCATCGCCTGAGGAGGCTCCGCATGTCTCGATGGGGAATGACGATCCCGCTCATGGGCGTGCCCCTGGCCGAGCACCGCAAGACCGTCGAGGGCCTGGCCGGCCTCGGCTACACCGACGCGTGGTCGGCGGAGACCAACGGGGTCGACGCGTTCACGCCGCTGGCGCTCGCCTCGCAGTGGGCCCCCGACCTGCGGCTCGGACCGGCGATCGTGCCGGTCTACACGCGCGGTCCCGGCCTGCTCGCCCAGCAGGCCGCCACGCTCGCCGACCTGGCCCCCGGCCGGTTCGTGCTCGGCCTCGGCACCTCCTCGCCCGTCATCGTCGAGCGGTGGAACGGCATCCCCTTCACCGAGCCGTACCAGCGCGTCCGGGACACGCTGCGGTTCCTGCGCCGGGCACTCGTGGGCGAGAAGGTGACGGACGAGGCGCTCGGCGTGTCCGGCTTCCGGCTGGACAACCCCCCGAAGACACCGCCGCCCATCGTCCTGGCCGCCCTGCGACCCGGCATGCTCCGGCTCGCCGCTCGCGAGGCCGACGGTGCGATCACCAACTGGCTGGCGCCGCAGGACGTACGGACGGTGCGGAGCGAGTTCGGCACGGAGAAGGAGCTGATCGCGCGGATCTTCGTCTGCCCGACGTCGAACGCCGAGGAGGCGCGGGCGCTCGGCCGCCGGCTGATCGCGGCGTACCTGACCGTGCCCGCCTACGCGGCCTTCCATCAGTGGCTGGGCCGCGGCGAGCAACTCGCCGCGATGAACGAGGCGTGGGCCGCCGGCGACCGCAAGGCCGCCCTCGACGCGATCCCGGACGACGTGGTCGACGACCTCATCGTGCACGGCTCGCCGGACGCGTGCCGCGAGCGGATCCGCGAGTACGTCGAGGCGGGCCTGGACACTCCGATCCTCGCCGTCCTGCCGAACAGCGAGCTCCCGATCCCGGACGCCGTGCCCGCTCTCGCGCCCTGATTTCCGTCAAGTCGCTAGATCCCGGATGTTTGCCGATACGGAGCGTCGGGCATGGCAGGGCGCATGCACGGGGCCGTGCGCCGTGCGTGACCTGCAATCGAACCGAAGGAGCTGTCGACAGTGCTGACGCTGACCGATTCGGCGGTCCAGGTGATCCGTACCGTCACCAGCCAGCCCGAGCTTTCACCACAGACCGGCCTGCGGATCGCCACTCAGGGCCAGACCGAAGAGACGGGCACGCTCTCCCTCGCGGTGGCCGAAGGGCCGCAGGCCGGCGATGAGATCGTCGAGGATCAGGGCGCGCGTGTCTACCTGGAACCGGACGCGGCGACGATCCTGGATGAGATGACGCTGGACGCGAGTGTCGACGAGAACGGCGACGTCACCTTCCGCCTAGCGGAACAGGCCTGACCACCTGAACGAACCGGCCCCGGGCGAGCATCCGCGAGCCCGGGGCCTTTTCGTCCCCAACCGCCTCGGCGCCCGCCGACGCCGTGACGGCGTTCCGCGCTCGCCGTCGGGTCGCCGAGTGCACGACGTTCAGTGCGCTCCTTGGCGTGGGCGCGGCCATTCCCCTCGAAGTGACGGTCATTGGCTGTGGAACGTCGCCGGATGTCGGTGATCGGCGGTGCAGATGAAGAAGCCGCCGTGGCTGTAGCGGCCGATCTCCAGCCCGGTCGGCTGTATCGCGGCCAAACGGGCGTCGTCGTGGAGGTCGGTGTCCTCGATCGGTCGCCAGCGGGGCGGACCGCCGTCATGGTCGGACTCACCGCCCCATTCGGAGCTGTCCAGTTGGAGGATCAGGTGGGAGGGAGCGCCGCACTGCGCGCATTCCGGCGATTCCCCCATGCCGGTGACGTTCCAGGCCATGCCGCCGCCCAGCTTGCAACCGGACGCGATCGAAAGACCGTACTGGTACGCGGGATAACCGGTCTCCCACTCCTTGATCGCATCCTGGATCTGCCGGGGAAGCTCCTCCGCGTACGGGTACTCGGTGATCGGTTCGGGGTCGAGCACGCACGGAGCCGCCACGAGCCACGTCGCCTCGACCATGTGCGGCGCCGGCGGGTCGGCGAGGACGGCGGTCACGTCGGCCGCGCGGCGCCACCGCACCATGATCGTCTCGTCCGGCCAGTCCCCATCGTGGTCGGGGCACCAGAGGATCTGCAGCAGATCGCTCCCCTCTGGGAACGGGTACGCGGGGACGTCGGCCGCGTAGATCTGCGCGATCGGCACCATCGCGACCGGCGCCTCGGCGGACGGGCCCAGTTCGTGCGGATCGTCGCAGAACGGCCAGGGCTCGTCGGCGGGCCACCGCAGCGGCCCGCCGATGCTGCTGTCGTCCGGTCCCGGGTCGCCTTGCCGAGGGTGCAGCCGGATGGCGGTACGGGCATGAGCGGCCAGTTCGGGAATGACTTCGGTGATGTCCACGATCGGTGGGCGGGTCGTGTGCGGCATGCGGATCATCTTCCTCCGACTCCCGATCACGCCAGGCCGACCCGCACAGCGGTCTGTCGCACCATCTCGCCGAGGAGCCGGTCAGACGTCGTCGGGGAAGGTCGGGTGGGGGCCGAGGGCCCAGTACTCGAAGAGGCCGTGGCCGACTCCGCCGTCGTAGTCGAAGCGGGCCACGGCGTCGACCATGCCCCACATCCTCGCCGCGTCCTCCGCGCGGCGCAGGTCGTACGTGACGCCCTGGACCTTCGGCTCCGGGCCCTGGTACATCCCGTGCCGCCAGTCGGGTTCGAGGCCGTAGCCGCTGCCGACCATCATGTGGACGGGCAGGAGCGGGGTGACGCGCACGTCGAACGGTTTACCTGCCGGCGGCGCGAAGGAGATCACCGCCTCGGTGACGTCGCGGGTCCCCGGGGCGTACGTCGGCCGGTAGTCGGGGCGGCCGAGGTACTCCGGCGCGCGGTCGTCCGGCCACACGCGTACGGCCTCCTCCAGGATCCGCCGGCCCTGCGCGTCCTCCTGGAGGATGCACAGGATCGCGTGGTCCTCGAACTGCATCGGCGCGTACAGCCAGTAGAAGCTCGCCGAGTTCTTCGCCTGGATGCCCGGCGGCTCCGCCTCGCCGACCGGGCGGATGCCCCAGGACCGGTCGCGGCTGCCCCACCAGCGGTCCGGGGTCACCGGCAGCGTCGTGTCGTCCACGGTGATCGAGCCGGTCCACCGGCCGGTCTGCGCGAGCCGCCGGGAGTCGAAGACCACCCGTTCCTGGGCGCGGACGAAGTGCGGGGGCTCCAGTTGCGCCGGGATCGCGCCCTCCCAGGTCAGGTCGAACGACAGGCCGTGGTCGTTCGGGTCCAGGACGACGCGCAGGCGCTTCAGCCCTTCCAGCACCTCGACGCGGAACGGACCGACCGTCGTGTCCATACGGTCGGCGCCCAGTTCGCGGGAGGCGCGGACGACGCGGTGCAGCGGGCCGTACCGGACCAGGGCGAACGCGTCGGTGACGCCCAGGTTCGGGTACTGGCCGAGCCCGACGATCAGCATCAGCTCGTCCGAGCGGGAGTGGCAGTTGAAGTAGTACCGGTCGTAGAAGTTCCGGTCGGAGGTGCCGACGTGCCGCATGACGTCGGGGACCTGGTGGACCGGGTAGTCGTCGAGCGGGGAGAGCGTCATCGCGTGCCTCCGGGCGGCGGCCCGGTCACGGGACCGGGCGCGGGCAGGTCGAGCAGCGCGGCCAGGAGCCGCGAGGCGGTGTTGTCCACGGGGAAGTCGCTGTCGGGCGGCACCAGGTCGAAGTCGATGAACGCCTGCCCGATCCGCGCCATGATCACTGCGAACTTGAAGGCGGACAGGACCTCGTAGTACGCCAGGTGCCGCATCGGCCGGCCGGTCAGTTCCTCGTAGTACGCGACGGTGTCGGCGTAGGACGGGAAGCCGGGCAGGCGGGGCACGCCGATGCCCTCCGAGTGGTGGCGGTCGAGGTACATGTACCAGGCGAGGTCCTCCTCGGGCGCGCCGAGCGTGGCGATCTCCCAGTCCAGCGCGGCGCGCGGCTCACCGTCGTCGCCGTAGAGGATGTTCCCGACGCGCGAGTCGCCCCACAGCAGCACCGGCGGGCCGGGCTCGGGCGGCCGGTGTTCGCGCAGCCACCGCAGTGCCGCCGCGCAGGTCGGCTGCGGGCGGTGATAGGCCCAGCTCATGTAGTGGGTGTAGTAGCCGAGCCGCTGGTCCAGTCCCCCCCGGCCGTACCTGGTCCGGTCGAGGAAGGCGAAGGGCGCCGGGTCCAGCCGGTGGAGTTCGGCGAGGATCTCCAGGCCCGCCGTCCACATCCGGTGTCGCCGTTCGGGAGCGGCCTCGGCGACCCATCCCGCCTGGTGGTACGGCGGGTTGTCGTCGGGGGCCCGGCCGTCGACCCGGTCGATGACGTAGAACGGCGCGCCCAGCAGCGTCGGGTCGGGCTCGTACCAGCGGATCGGCGGGACGGGGATCGCGGTCCGCTCGTCGAGGATGCGCAGCAGCCGGTACTGGTCGGCGTACGGCAGCGGGTCCGGGAACACCTGGTAGTGGACCGGCGCCACCTTGGCGACTAACCGTTCGGTACGGCCGCCGTGCTCGGCGTCGAACAGGAGCGTCTCGGCGGAGAACCCGGTGGTCCCGGGGATCTCCAGGTCGGACAGGGTCACGTCGCCGTCGGCCAGCCGCCCGGCCAGCCAGCGGGTCAGCACCGCACGGGTCACCTCGGGATTCCGCTGGTCGGGAACGGGCATGGTCCGGCCTCCTTACGCACCCCCGCCGATGGTGTCCCCGACCTTGATCAGTACTTACCAAGCTGCCGCTTGGTCCGTCAACGGTGCACGGCTCGCGGAGGCGGCCGCCGGGCGCGTGGCACGATCGGAGGATGAGGCTGACGATCGCGGGCTTCGAGGTCGCCGTGGCCGGGCAGCGGCACGAGGTGGTGCATCCCGACGTCCCGCCCGTGGAGAACATCGGATTCCTCATCGACGGGGAGGTCTTCCACCCGGGTGACGCCTTCACCGTCCTCGAGGCGCCCACGCTCCTCGTGCCCGGCCAGGCGCCGTGGATGAAGGCCCCGGAGATGATCGAGTACCTGCGGGCGGTGGCGCCCCGCCGCGCGTTCGCGGTCCACGACGGCCTGCTCAACGACGCCGGACTGGGCCTGCTGGACGGCCAGCTCGCCGGGGAGGGCGAGCGGCAGAAGCGGGAGTTCCGCCGCCTTCGGCCCGGCGAGTCGGTCGACCTCATCCCTTAGGGGCGACCCGTAGGTCCACGGGACGAGTCCGGATCGGTCCCGGGAGCGATGTGAGGTCGGGGCGGGCGGCCTAGCGTCGTTGGTAGACGAACGCGAAGGAGTGTCGCAATGAACGGTCTGTCCCGTCCGCGCAAGGGGCGTGTCATCGCCGGCGTCTGCGCCGGGCTCGGCCGCCGGTACGGCATGTCGGCATGGACGGTCCGGCTGCTGGCCATCCTGTCCTGCCTGCTGCCCGGACCGCAGTTCGTGATCTACCTGATCCTCTGGGTGATGATGCCCAGCGAGTCGTAGCCCACCTCAGGCGGCGAGGGGCCGCCCGTCCTGAGGGGCGAGGGCGAGCGCGCGGTGCAGGACGCCGGCCCGGACGCGCTCCAGCACGGCGCCGCGGCGCCGTGCGGCCAGGCCGCCGCAGACCGCCCCGGTGAGGCCGTATCCGGCGGTCGTCGCCACCGGCCGGTCCACCGACAGGGGGATCGCGGCCGCCGCGCGGGCCGGCGCCAGTAAGACCAGCGCGGCGGTCAGGGCGACGGCCGCCGCCGCGCACCCGATCAGCGTGGCCCGCGCCCGGGCCGCGCCTCGCAGGACCGCCATCCGGCCGCGCCGGAGGGTGAGGAGGTACGTCTCGGCGGTCGCGTAGGCCCAACCCGCGACGAGGGCCCAGGCGGCGGCGTCCCGAACCGCCGGTCCGGCCACCCCCACCACGAACGTCGGGACCGCCCGTACACCATGGTCGCCGCCCATCCACCCGCGTTGCCGTACCAGCCTTCTCGCGGACCGTCTTCTGTGTCCGGCACCAAAAGGCGCCGGACGATCGAGCGACAGAAAAGAGGGAATGAAATGGCCGTCACGCCGCATCCGCAGGTCGCCGTCTTCGCGGTGGACGTGAGCCGCTCGGGGGCGAAGTGGGACCTGGAGGACATGGTCAGCGCTCTGACCCATCCGGAGTCGGACTCCTACAACCACGTGACCTTCCCGCCGTCCATGAACGGCCTTTGCGTCGCCAGGTACGAGCTGCGAGCCGACTACGCCGCCGGCGATTTCGCGAGGCAGCTGATGACCTTGTCGAAGGCCCCCGGCTTCTCGGCGCTTCGCGATGTAGTGGAAGAGGTCGTCGTGGGTGTCGCCGAGATTCCGGCCTGTAAGGCCCAGCTTCGCTCCGGCCTCGGTTCGGCGCGCAAGGGGCACCTGGGCCGGCCGACTGCACGGATTGAGTTCATCGTCGGGTCCTACTCGTCGCAGTCGGTGAGTCAGGCCGCGGCTCAATTCTTCTACGAGTTTCGGGACGACCTGGCGGCCGGATCGGTGCGCAGGTTCCTGCGCCGGCTTCGGAGGGGCGGCAAGAACTGACTGTCGGCCGGCAGGCCGACGGAACCTGTCCCGGCCGGACGCGGCCGGGATCACGAATCGAGCGCGGACGGGCCCCTGGTGACCCGCCCGCGCTCTTTCGCCGTCCCGGCGCTCACGCGGGCCCGGCCGGCGGCGAGGGCCCAGGCGGCGGCGTCCAGCGGACTCCGCCGGCCCTTCACTCCAGGTGCCAGACGGTGGGGAGGCCCTTGGCGGCGCCCTCGCCGGAGTAGTCGTGCACGACGTCGAGGTAGCCGGCCATACGCGCCTGCCATGCGACGTTGACCGGCAGGTCCTCCAGGGCGGCCAGCAGGGCGGCGTAGTCGTCGCAGTCGATGACGTGGAACAGATCCAGGCCGCTGCGCCAGATCGTCCACTCGTGCGCGCCGCCGTCCTTGATCGCCTGGACGAGCTCCGGCGGGACCTCCCGGTGCGCTCGCTCGTACTCCTCCTCACGGCCGGCCTTGAGCCGGGTGTGCAGCGCGACGCGCATCGTCACTCCTCATCGCCTCCCTGCCGGCGGGCCCATTCCTCGACGGCGCCGATGTGCACGGCCGCGGCGACGCGGGCACCGTCGGGGTCGCGCTCGACCAGCGCCCGGTAGATCGCGTCGTGCTCGTGGTTGGTGCGCGGGAAGACGCCCTCCTCGCGGTAGCCGCGCCAGACGCGGGCGCGGAAGGTGCGGCTGTTGAGCCCGTCCAGGATCGCGCCGAGCACCGGATTCCCCGCCGCCTCGGTGATGACGCGGTGGAACTCCAGGTCGTGCCCGACGATCTCCTCGGCGGTCGTGCCCCGCTCCATGGCGGTCATCTCGGCGCGCAGGCGGGCGAGACCCGCCTCGTCGATGCGGGCCGCCGCGGCGGCCGCGGCGGCGGGCTCGAGGATCTTGCGCACCTGGACGAGGTGCAGCAGCGTGTCGCCGCGAGAGATCTCCGCGACCACGCCGAACGTCTCCAGCAGGTCGCCCGGTTCGAGCCGGGTCACGTAGATGCCGGCCCCGTGGCGCGCCTCCAGGACGCCCATGACGGTCAGGGCGCGGATGGCCTCGCGCATCGAGCTGCGGGACAGGCCCAGGTCGGCGGCGAGGTCGCGTTCGGTCGGCAGGCGCTGGCCGGGCGCGAACTCACCCATGGCGATCCGGGTCTTGATCTCATCGATCGCCCGCTGGGTGACGGTGGTCCTGGCGCCGGCGTCGTCCGTCACGCGCGCTCCCTCCTCAGCCTGCGGATCACATCCTGCCGGACGGCAGAGGTCGTACCAATTCGTAGAAAGTAACAACTATGTAGCGGGGTATTGCCAGGACAGTGCTCTCCAGTGATCTCATGTCCGGGTAAGAGGTCCGATGAATAGGTGAGAGGTCGGACCACCCGAACGAGCAGGGGGT
The DNA here is from genome assembly GCF_040679195.1 of Actinoallomurus sp. NPDC052308. Lineage (NCBI taxonomy): Bacteria > Bacillati > Actinomycetota > Actinomycetes > Streptosporangiales > Thermomonosporaceae > Actinoallomurus > Actinoallomurus sp. NPDC052308. The sequence continues at coordinate 845,789 of NZ_JBFAUM010000001.1, forward strand.
ACGACTACGTGAAGCTGCTGCGTGTCGGTCCGGAAGGCGCCGAACGCCCCGCGGTCCTGGCCGAGGACGGCTCGCTCCTCGATCTGTCCGGCCTGACCCGCGAGATCGACGGCGACTTCCTCGCCGCGGATCTGGAGCGGGCCAAGGCGGCGTACGCGGCGGGCGAGCTGCCGCCCATCCAGAACACCAAGCGGATCGGCGCGCCGGTGGCCCGGCCCGGCAAGGTCGTGTGCGTCGGCCTGAACTACCGCGACCACGCGGAGGAGACGGGCGCGGACATCCCGGCCGAGCCGATCATCTTCATGAAGGCGTCGAACACGGTCGTCGGCCCGGACGACGACGTGCTCATCCCACGGGGCAGCGAGAAGACCGACTACGAGGTGGAGCTGGCCGTCGTGCTGGGCGCCCGTGCCCGCTACCTCGACTCGCCGGCGGACGCACTACCGCTCGTCGCCGGGTACGCGATCAGCAACGACGTCTCGGAGCGGGAGTTCCAGCTCGAGCGTGGCGGGCAGTGGGACAAGGGCAAGTCCTGCGAGACGTTCAACCCGCTGGGGCCGCACCTGGTGACCGCCGACGAGATCGACGACCCGCAGAACCTCGGGCTGCGGCTCTGGGTCAACGGCGAGCTCCGGCAGGACGGCGACACCAAGAACATGATCTTCCCGGTGGACCACCTGATCTGGTACCTCAGCCAGTTCATGGTCCTGGACCCCGGGGACGTCATCAACACCGGGACTCCGGCCGGCGTCGCGCTGGGCAGCCCGGGTATCTCCTTCCTGCGCCAGGGGGACATCGTGGAGCTCGAGATCGACGGCCTCGGGCGGCAACGGCAGAGGCTCACATGAAGGTCATCGCACTCGAAGCCCACGACATCCGGTTCCCGACCTCGCGGCATCTCGACGGTTCGGACGCGATGAACCCGGATCCGGACTACTCCGCGGCGTACGTCGTGCTGCGCACGGACGAGGGCGCCGAGGGCCACGGGTTCACCTTCACGATCGGCCGCGGTACGGAGGTCTGCGTCGCCGCCGTCCAGGCGTACGCGCCGCTGGTCGTCGGCCTCGACATCGACCTGTCCGACCTGGGCGGCTTCTCACGGCGGCTGATCCACGACTCGCACCTGCGCTGGCTCGGCCCGGAGAAGGGCGCGGTCCACATGGCCGCCGCCGCGATCATCAACGCCGCGTTCGACCTGGCCGGCCGCGTCGCCGGCAAGCCGGTCTGGCGGCTGCTGGCGGACCTGCCGCCCGAGCAGATCGTCGACCTGGCCGACTGGAGGTACCTCACCGACGCCCTCCGCCCGGAAGAGGCCGTCGGCCTGCTGACGGCGGCCCGCGCGGGACGCGAGGACCGGGAGGCCGCCCTGCTGGCCGGCGGCTACCCCGCGTACACGACCACGCCCGGCTGGCTCGGGTACACCGACGACAGGCTCGTCGACCTCGCCCGGGAGGCCGTCGCGGAGGGCTTCACCCAGATCAAGCTGAAGGTCGGCGGCGACCTGGCCGACGACGTACGGCGGATGGAGCTGGCCCGCGAGACGGTCGGGCCCGACATCCGCATCGCGATCGACGCCAACCAGCGGTGGGACGTCGACCAGGCGATCGAGTGGGTCCACGCCCTCGAACCGTACGACCCGTGGTGGATCGAGGAGCCGACCAGCCCCGACGACATCCTGGGCCACGCGGCCGTGCGCCGGGCGGTCCGGCCCGTGCGGGTGGCGACCGGCGAGCACGTGGCGAACCGCGTCGTCTTCAAGCAGCTGCTGCAGGCCGACGCGATCGACGTGCTGCAGATCGACGCCTGCCGCGTCGCGGGAGTGCCGGAGAACGTCGCGATCCTCCTGCTCGCGGCGAAGTACGGCGTCCCGGTGTGCCCGCACGCCGGCGGCGTCGGGCTGTGCGAGGTCGTGCAGCACCTGTCGATGTTCGACTACCTCGCCGTCAGCGGCAGCACGGAGAACCGCGTCATCGAGTACGTCGACCACCTGCACGAGCACTTCACCGACCCGGTGCGCATCCGCGACGGCCACTACCTCGCGCCGACGGCTCCGGGCATGTCGGCGCGGATCAGACCCGAGAGCCTGCGCGAATACGCCTACCCCGACGGCGCCGCCTGGAGGTCTTGACGTGGAGTTCGACGGCATCAGGGCGATCGTGACCGGAGGGGCCTCCGGCATCGGGCTGGCCGCCGCCCGCCTGCTCACCGAGCGCGGCGCGACCGTGAGCTGCCTCGACCTGACCGAGCCGCCCGCCCCGCTGCACGGGGTACGGGCCGACGTACGGGACGACGCGTCGGTCCGCGCGGCGGTCGCGGCCGCGGTCGACCACCTCGGCGGCCTGGACGTGCTGGTCAACAACGCCGGGGTCGGCGCGCAGGGCACGGTCGAGGACAACGGCGACGACGAGTGGCGCGACGTCTTCGACGTCAACGTGTTCGGCATGGTGCGGGTGACCCGTGCCGCCCTGCCGCACCTGCGCCGATCCGAGCACGCGGCGATCGTCAACACCTGCTCGATCGCGGCCACCGCCGGGCTGCCGCGGCGCGCGCTGTACTCGGCGACCAAAGGAGCCGTTCAGTCGCTCACCCTGGCGATGGCGGCGGATCACCTGCGCGACGGTATCCGGGTGACCTGCGTCAACCCGGGCACCGCCGACACCCCCTGGGTCGGCCGGCTGCTCGCCGCGACCGACGATCCGGAGGCGGAGCGGGTCGCCCTGGCGGCCCGCCAGCCGAACGGCCGGCTGGTCAGCCCGGAGGAGGTCGCCGCGGCGATCGCCTACCTGGCGAGCCCGCTGGCGTCGGCGACGACAGGAACGGCGCTGGCGGTCGACGGGGGCATGGCCGGCCTGCGACTTCGCCCAGAGAAATGAGGACGCGATGAAGCGAGAGGTGCTCGCGGCGGGTGCCGCGGTCGTGGCGGCCGCGACGCTGGTGACCGGATGTAAGAGCAGCAGCGGCGCCTCGTCCGGCGGCGGTGCCGTCGGCGTGGACTATCCCCGGTCCGACACCGACTTCTGGAACTCCTACATCAAGTACGTCCCGCAGTACGCCAAACAGGACGGCCTGGACCTGAAGACCACCAACTCCGAGAACGACATCGCCAAGCTCGCCGCGAACGTCCAGTCGCTCATCGGGCAGGGCGTGAAGGGCATGGTGCTGGCCCCGCAGGACACCGCCGCGGTCGCACCCACCTTGAACCAGCTCCAGGAGAAGAAGATCCCGGTGGTCACCGTCGACACCCGCCCGGACAAGGGCGACGTCTACATGGTGGTCCGCGCGGACAACCGGGCCTACGGCGAGAAGGCCTGCAAGTTCCTCGGCGACACGCTGAAGGGCAAGGGCAAGGTGGCGATGCTGGAGGGCGATCTCGCCTCCATCAACGGCCGGGACCGCACCGAGGCGTTCAACCAGTGCATGTCCCAGAACTACCCGGGCGTCAAGGTCATCGGCCTGCCCACGGAGTGGAAGGGTGACGTCGGCGCGAACAAGCTGCAGACGACGCTCGCCGCCGACCCGGACTTGAACGGGATCTACATGCAGGCGGGCGGCGCGTTCCTCGCCCCGACGCTCAACGTCCTGAAGCAGAAGGGCCTGATCTTCCCGCCGGGCAACCCGAAGCACATCGCGATCATCTCGAACGACGGCATCCCCGAGGAGCTGAAGGCGATCGAGGCCGGGCAGATCGACGCCACCGTCTCCCAGCCCGCCGACCTGTACGCCAAGTACGCGCTGTACTACGTAAAGGCCGCCATTGACGGCAAGAAGTTCACTCCGGGCAAGACCGACCACGATTCGACGATCGTCGCGCCGCGGCCCGGTCTGCTCGAGGACCAGCTGCCCGCGCCCTTGGTCACCAAGGACGGCACCTACGCGGGCTCGCTGAAGGCGTCGGACCCGCAACTCTGGGGCAACCAGGTCAAATGAGCCATTCCGCCAGCGCCGCGGCCGGCGTCCGGCCGGTCGCGGCGGCCCACAGGATCAGCAAGCGCTTCGGCGTGACCGTCGCGCTCGACGACGTGTCCCTCGCCGTGGGCGACGGCGAGATCCACGCCCTCGTCGGCCGCAACGGCGCCGGGAAGTCCACCCTGGTGTCGGTGCTCACCGGCCTCGTCCCCCCGGGCTCCGGAACGGTCGAGTTCGGCGGCGAACCGGCCCCACCCCTCGCGGACCGCGAGGCGTGGCGGCGGCGGGTCGCCTGCGTCTACCAGAAGCTCACGGTCATCCCGTCCCTGTCCGTGGCCGAGAACCTTTTCTTGAATAGGCAGGGCTTGAACAGGCAGGGCCGTGGCCTGATCTCCTGGGGCTCGCTGCGCCGCCGCGCCCGCGAGCTGCTGGACACCTGGGAGGTCGACGTCGACGTGCGGGCACCGGCCGAGCGCCTCACCGTCGAGCAGCGGCAGCTCGTGGAGATCGCGCGGGCGCTGTCGCACGGGTCGCGGTTCATCATCCTCGACGAGCCGACCGCCCAGCTCGACGGCCAGGCGATCGAGCGACTGTTCACCCGGATGCGCTCCCTGCGGGAGTCCGGGGTGACCTTCCTGTTCATCAGCCATCACCTCGACGAGGTGTACGAGGTCTGCGACACCGTCACCGTCATGCGCGACGCCCGGCACATCGTGACCTCTCCGGTCGCGGAGCTGGGCAAGGAGGCGCTGGTCACCGCGATGACCGGCGAGGCCACCGGGCTGATCGACCTCGGCGCCGGCCGGCCCGCGTCGGCGCGCGACGCCCCGCCCGCCCTGACCGTCACCGGCCTCGGCGTCCCGGGCGTCTTCGAGGACGTGTCGCTGACCGTGGCCCCCGGCGAGATCGTCGGGCTGGCCGGGGCCGGCGGCTCCGGGAAGATGGCCGTCGGCGAGTCGATCGTCGGCCTGCGCCGGGCGGCCCACGGCACGGTCCAGATCGGCGGCACGACGCCCCGCCCCGGCAGCGTGCCCGCCGCGCTGCGGGCCGGCCTCGGCTTCGTCCCGCAGGACCGGCACAAAGAGGGTCTGATCCCCGGCCTGTCCATCGCCGAGAACACCACCCTGACCGTCCCCGAGCGGCTGGGCCGCTTCGGGATCATCGGGCCGCGGCGGCGTGACGAACTCGGCGCCAGGGCCATCGCCGACCTGGACATCAAGGCGGCCGGGCCGGAGCAGCCGGTGTCCGCGCTGTCCGGCGGTAACCAGCAGAAGGTCGTCATGGCCCGCGCGCTCGCGGGCGATCCGAAGGCGCTGGTGCTTATGCAGCCCACCGCCGGGGTCGACGTCAAGGCCAAGGAGACGCTGCTCGGCACGGCCGTCGCGGCGACCGCCGACGGCACCGGCGTCCTGATCATCTCCGACGACTTGGACGACCTCCGTCCCTGCGACCGGGTGATCGTCCTGTTCAAGGGCGCCGTCGTCGCCGAGATGCCGGACGGCTGGGACGACCACGAACTGATCGCCGCGATGGAGGGCATCCGTGACTGAGACACAGGCGGCCATGGCCGCGCCGGCCCGCGGCCGGATGACCGCGCCACGGCTGGCACGCCTGCGCGACCTCGCACTGGTACCGGCGATCATTGTGATCGCCATCGTCGGCTACTTCGTCAACCCGGTGTTCCTGCACTGGGACAATCTGGTCAACGTGCTGCAGCAGCAGTCGGAGATCTCGCTGCTCGTGCTGGCCGAGGCGCTCATCCTCATCTGCGGGCGGATGGACCTGTCGCTGGAGTCGACGTTCGGCCTCGCGCCGGGGATCGCCGCCTGGCTCGTGCTCGCGCCCGGCATCACGCACGGCGTCGGCTGGCTGCCCGGGGCTTGGTCGATCCCGGTCACGCTCGCCGTCGGCACCGTCATCGGCTGGATCAACGGCCTGCTGATCGTGCGGTTCCGCCTGAACGGCTTCATCGTCACGCTGGGCATGCTGATCGTGCTGCGCGGCCTGCTGACCGGCATCAGCGGCGGCAAGACGTTCTTCAACCTGCCGTCGTCCATGATCTACCTGGGCAACGCCGTCTGGCTGGGCCTGCCCGCGTCGATCTGGATCTGCCTGGTCCTGTACGCCCTGGCCATCGGGGTGACCGGCTACACCCGCTGGGGCCGGTCGCTGTACGCTATCGGCGGCAACGCCGATGCGGCCCGCGCCGCCGGTATCCGCGTCGACCGGGTGCTGTGGGGCACGCTCGTGCTGGCGAGCCTCCTCGCCGCCCTCGGCGGCCTGCTGCTCACCGGCCGGCTCGCCTCCGTGGCGGCCAGCCAGGGCAACGGCGCGATCTTCACGGTGTTCGCGGCGGCGGTGATCGGCGGCGTCTCGCTCAACGGCGGCAAGGGCACCATCTTCGGCGCCTTCACCGGCATCCTGCTGCTCTACCTGATCCAGAACGTGCTCACGCTGGCCGGTGTCCCGGCGCAGTGGATCGGCGCGCTCAACGGTGCGATCATCCTGATCGCGCTGATCATCAGCAGGATCACGTCGGGCCAGGCACAGGAGTAGCCATGGAACGCCGCAGACTCGGAAGGTCGCCCGTCGAGGTGACGACGCTGTCGTTCGGCGGCGCGGCGATCGGCGGGCTCTACACCCCGGTGTCCGACGCCGACGCCACCGCGGCCGTACGCCGCGCCCAGGAGCGCGGCATCGGGTACTTCGACACCGCGCCGCACTACGGCGCCGGGCGTGGCGAACGCCGCATGGGCGCCGCCCTGACCGGCGAGTACGTCCTGTCGACCAAGGTCGGGCGGCTCCTCGTCCCTCTCGGACCGGGGGAGCCGCCCGAGCCGGAGGGGTTCGCCGACCCGCCGCCGTACAAGCGGGTCTGGGACTGGAGCGCCGACGGCGTCCGCCGGTCCCTGGAGGAGTCGCTGAAACGCCTCGGCGTCGACCGGGTGGACGTCGTCTACCTGCACGACCCGGACGACCACGAGGAGGAGGTGTACGCGACGGCGTACCCGGCGCTGGCCGCGCTCCGCGACGAGGGCGTGGTCGGCGCGATCGGCGCCGGGATGAACCAGACCCCCATGCTCACCCGGTTCGTCGAACGCCTCGACCTGGACGTCGTGCTGTGCGCCGGCCGGTACACCCTCCTCGACCGGTCGGCCGAGGAGGACCTGCTGCCCGCCTGCGCCCGGCGCGGCACCTCGGTCGTCGCCGGCGGCGTCTACAACTCCGGGCTGCTGGCGGGCGGCACCACGTACGACTACGCGCCCGCCCCGCCGGAGCTGCGGGAGCGCGTCGCCCGGCTGGAGCGGATCTGCGCCGGGCACGGCGTTCCGCTGCGCGCGGCGGCGCTGCGGTTCCCGCTCCGGCACCCGGCGGTGGCGAGCGTCCTCGTCGGCTGCCGCAGCGCGGCCGAGGTCGACGACAACGGCGACCTGTTCGAGCTGGACATCCCCGAGACGCTCTGGGAGGACCTGTGACCGAGGCGGTGCTGGTCGACGCGCACCATCACCTGTGGGACACCGGCGTCCGCGACTACCCCTGGATGGACGGCCCGTGGGCCGACCCCCTCCGCGGCCGGTTCGACGCGGCCCGCTACACCGCGCTGACCGGGGCGTACGGCGTGCGGGACTCGATCGTCGTGCAGGCGCTGCACGACGTCGGCGAGACGTACGACCTGCTCGCGGCGGCGGCCGACCCAGTCGAGCTCGACCACGGGGACGAGCCGGGCCCGGTCGCGGGCGTGGTCGGCTGGGTGGACCTCGCCGCGCCGGACGTGGCGGACCGGATCGCCGAGGTGCGGCGGAGCCCGTCCGGCGGGCTGCTCGTCGGCGTCCGCCACCAGGTCCAGGACGAGCCGGACCCCGAGTGGCTGCTGCGGCCCGACGTCGTACGCGGTGTCGAGGCGGTCGGGGCCGCCGGACTGGTGTACGACGTGCTGGTCCGGCCACCGCAGGCCACGGCCGCCCTGGAGATCATGCGCCGGCTGCCGGAGGTGTCGTTCGTCCTCGACCACGCCGGCAAGCCCGACATCGCCGGCGGCGCCTGGGAACCGTGGGCGGGCTGGATCACGTCCCTTTCCGCGCTGCCCAACGTGGCGGTCAAGCTGTCCGGCCTCGTCACCGAGGCGGCTCCCGGCTGGAAGCCCGCCGACATCCTGCCGTACGCCCGCCACGTGCTGGACTCCTTCGGCGCCGACCGCGTCATGTACGGCTCCGACTGGCCGGTCTGCACGCTCGCCGCGTCGTACGAGCAGGTCCTCGACCTCGCCCGGGAGGCGGTGCCGGCCGGCGACCGGGACGCCGTGTTCGGCGCGACGGCCCGCCGCGTGTACGGACTAAGGTGAGTGTCATGCGGGTCGCACTGTTCGTCACCTGCGTTAACGACACGCTCTTCCCCGGCACCGGGAAGGCGACCGTCCGGCTGCTGGAACGGCTCGGTTGCACGGTCGACTTCCCGCTCGAGCAGACCTGCTGCGGGCAGATGCACTTCAACACCGGCTACCGCGACGACGCCCGGCCGCTGGCCCGCCGCTTCACCGCGACGTTCGACGGCTACGACGCGGTCGTGGTGCCGTCCGGATCGTGCGCCGCGATGGTCCGCGAGTGGTATCCCTCGCTCGGCGTCACGCCGCCCGAGGGCGTGTACGAGCTGTCGGAGTTCCTGGTCGACGTGCTCAAGGTCACCGACGTCGGCGCGTACTTCCCGCACACGGTGACCTACCACCCGACCTGCCACTCGCTCCGGTCGCTCAAGGTCGGCTCACGGCCTTTCGACCTGCTGTCCCACGTGCGCGGGCTCACCCTCGTACCGCTGGGCGGCGCCGAGGAGTGCTGCGGGTTCGGCGGCACCTTCGCGCTCAAGAACCCCGCCGTGTCCGCCGCCATGTGCGCCGACAAGGTCCGCAACGTCCTGGACACCGGCGCCGAGGTGCTCTGCGCCGCCGACAACTCCTGCCTCATGCACATCGGCGGTTCGCTGACCCGCCAGCGCACGGGCGTCCGCGTCCTCCACCTCGCCCAGATCCTCGCCTCGACGGAAGGAGATACGGCATGAGCGAGCGAACCATGAGCATGGCGTTTGTCGGCACTCCTCCGCCGAAGGAGGCCACATGACGGCCACCTTCGTGGGGATGCCGGCGTTTCCGGAGGCGGCGGCGCGGGCGGTGGGCGACGCGCAGCTGCGCCACAACCTGCGCAAGGCCACCCACACGATCCGCGCCAGGCGCGCGGCCGTCGTCGGCGAGCAGCCCGACTGGGCCGAGCTGCGCGCGGCGGGCGCGGCGATCAAGGACCGTACGCTCCGGCACCTCGACGTCTACCTGGAACGGCTGGAGTCCGCGGTCACGGCCGCGGGCGGCCACGTGCACTGGGCCGAGGACGCCGCCGAGGCCAACCGGATCATCGTCGGCCTGGTCAGGGCGACCGGCGAGACCGAGGTCGTCAAGGTCAAGTCGATGGCGACCCAGGAGCTCGAGCTGAACTCCGCGCTGGCCGCCGCCGGCATCCGTGCGTACGAGACCGACCTCGCCGAGCTGATCGTGCAGCTCGGCGACGACCTGCCCTCGCACATCCTGGTCCCGGCGATCCACCGCAACCGCGCGGAGATCCGGGAGATCTTCAGCGACCGGATGGCCTCCTGGGGCCGCCCCGCCCCTGAGGGCCTGAAGGACGATCCCCGTGCCCTCGCCGAGGCCGCCCGGCTGCACCTGCGCGAGCGGTTCCTGCGCGCGAAGGTCGGCATCTCGGGCGCCAACTTCGCGGTCGCCGAGACCGGAACCCTCGTCGTCCTCGAGTCCGAGGGGAACGGCCGGATGTGCGTGACGCTGCCCGAGACGCTCATCTCGGTGGTCGGCATCGAGAAGCTCGTGCCGACCTGGCGGGACCTCGAGGTGTTCATGCAGCTGCTGCCCCGCTCGTCGACGGGGGAGCGGATGAACCCGTACACCTCGATGTGGACCGGCGCGACGGAGGGCCAGGAGTTCCACCTGGTCCTCGTCGACAACGGCCGTACGTCGGTGCTGGCCGACCGGGTCGGCCGCCAGGCGCTGCGCTGCATCCGCTGCTCGGCCTGCCTGAACGTCTGCCCCGTGTACGAGCGGACGGGCGGCCACGCGTACGGCTCGGTGTACCCCGGGCCGATCGGCGCGATCCTCACTCCGCAGCTGCGCGGCCTGACCGGGCCGCTGGAGGAGTCGCTGCCGTACGCCTCGACGCTGTGCGGCGCGTGTTACGAGGTCTGCCCGGTCGCGATCAACATCCCCGAGGTGCTGCTCGACCTGCGCGCCAAGGTGGTGACGAAGGGCCACCGCGTGGAGCGCCTCGCGATGGGCGCCGCCCGCCGGGTCCTGGCCGACCCGAAGTGGCTGGCCGTGGCCCAGCGTTCGGCCGGCCGGCTGCGCCGCTGGACCCCGCGTCGCCTGCCCGGCCCGCTGTCGGCCTGGTCGGACACCCGCGAGGTGCCCGTACCGCCGCGCGAGTCGTTCCGCGACTGGTGGGCGCGGCGGGCGGGCGAGGAGGGGGATCGATGAGCTCCCGGGACCGGATCCTGGCGCGCGTCCGGGCGGCGCTCGCCGACGTCCCCCGTACGGAGGCGCCGGAGGACGTCGAGGTGCCGCGCGCGTACGACCGCGACCGGTCCGGCCCGGACGTCGTCGAGCTGCTGGTCGACCGCCTCGTCGACTACAAGGCGGTCGTGCACGAGGTCACGGACGTGCCGGCGGCGGTCGCGGACGCGCTGCGGAGGCACGGCGCCCGCCGGGTCGTCGCGCCCGCCGGCGTCCCCGCCGAGTGGCTCGGCGACGCGGAGGCGGTCCGGGACGACCCGGCCCTGTCCGCGGCCGGCCTCGACGCCCTGCACGGCGTGGTCACCGGCTGCGCGGTCGCCATCGCCGAGACCGGCACGATCGTCCTGGACGGCGCCGCGGACCAGGGCCGCCGCGCGCTCACCCTGATCCCCGACTACCACCTGTGCGTCGTCCGGCGAGAGCAGATCGTCCGCACCGTCCCCGAGGCGCTCGAACGCCTCGACCCGTCCCGCCCGCAGACCTGGATCAGCGGCCCGTCCGCGACGAGCGACATCGAGCTGAACCGCGTGGAGGGCGTCCACGGCCCCCGCACCTTGGAAGTCCTCATCGCCCCGGCCCGGTAGGTCTACTCGGCGCTGTCCTCGGCGAGGGTGTGGGCGACGAGCGCGTTGGCGTGGCCGTGACCCAGGCCGTGCTCGGTCTTCAGCCAGGAGACGAGGTCCATGTGCTTGGTGAGCGGCGAGGAGCGGATCAGCTCCTGCCACTCGGCGATCGGGCGGCCGTACTTCTTCTCGATCGACGGAAAGTAACTGGCGGGGCCCTTCACCGGTTCGGCCATGGCGTTATGTCCGTTCTGTCCGTGTGTTGGAAGCAGGACGGTACCAGTGGAAGGGGATCACTGGCGCCCGCTGAGCGAGGAGGCGCAGCAGACGCCAGGGATCAGTGCTCCTTCGGTCACTCGGCCACCGTGCAGACCGTTCCGTTGAGCCGGAACGTCCCGGGGAGGACGTTCGGGCCGGTGTAGGCCCCGACGAAGCCGATGCTCACGGTGGCGCCCGCGGCCAGCCTCCCGTTCGTGTCGAGGTTGGTGGCCTTGACGTCCCGGCCGTCCTGGGTCCACGTGGCGTTCCAGCCGCTGCTCAGCTGCTGCCATCCGGTCGGCCACGTGAACGTCAGGGTCCAGCCGTCGAGCGGGTCGGGACCGTTGTTCGTGACGTCCACGCCGGCGACGTAGCCGCTGGCCCAGTCGTTCTGGTCGGTGAAGCGGACGGTGCAGGCGCTGCTCGCCGGGCTGCCGGTGGTGAACGTGAGCGGCGGCGAGGCCCAGGACACCTTCCCGGCGGTGTCGCGGGCGAGGACGTTCACCGTGTACCGGGTGCCGGGATCGAGGTTGCGGACCGTGAGCGAGGTGCCGGCGGTCTCACCGAGTTCTTCACTGATCGTGCCGTTCTGCCGGTACACCTCGTACTTGGCGACCGGATGGGCGCCCGCGGCGGCCGCAGGCCAGGAGATCGTCGCGGATCGGTCGGTGACCGCCGAGGCGGTCGGTTGCCCGGGCGTCGCGGGCGCTCCTGCGGGCGTGCTCGCCGGGTGCAGGACGAGCGTGGTCAACGAGTACGGCGGCAGGGTCTGGCTCGTCGCGCTGCCGGTCTGGACCGAGTGCACGGAGGTGTCGCCGTTCCCGAACGAGTACACGGTCGGCACCGCGGCGGCGGGGGTGTAACCGGCGTAGTCGATGCTCACCGGGTGGGCGTTGTCCGGGTCCTTGTTCACCAGCAGCACCGCGAGGTCCCCGTTCGGGCGGCGCGCGGCGTGCGCGGTGACCAGGGCCTGGTCGGTGCCGGCCCGGACGAACTGGTCCCCGGGGCGGGCGAAGTCGTTCATCATGGACAGGCCGTGGTACGGGGCGAACGGCGTGTTGAGCGGCGGCTCGCAGGTCGCCCCGTCGGACGTGCAGCCCCCGCTGGAGAGCATGCCGAAGTCGCCGTAGTCGGTCTGGCCGGCCACCGTGGAGACCGTGCCGATCCCGTTGTGGACGTTCCACCAGTCGACCGTGAAGACGCCGTTCGCGAGCAGCCCGCTGTACGCGTCGGCCAGGAAGAGCGCGGCCGGCTGGGTGTCCTCGCCCACGCCCACGTTGGTCTCGGTGAGGCTGATGCCGATGCGGCCGGTGCCGTCCCCGGCATACCGGGCGATCTGCCGCCGCAGCAGGTACATGGCGTCGTCGATCTGCCCCGGCCTGGCCAGGGACTCGCCGGCGGTGGTGCCGCCCGGGTACCAGTGCACGTCCACGAAGTCGATCTTCGATCCGGCGATCGAGAGCACCGTCTGGTTCCAGTTCGCCGAGTCACCGTCGCCGACCACCGCGTCCGGCCAGTTCGCCGGCATGGTGAGCACGGCACCGACCTTGATCGTGGGGTCGACCGCCTTCATCGCGTCGGCGTATGCGACGACGCCGTTGGCGTACGCGGAGGGGCTCTTGTCGGCGTGGTCGTCGGCCTCCCAGTCGGATCCGTAGTGGCCGTTTCCGTAGTTCTCGTTGCCGATCGTCCAGTACTTCGCGCCGTACCCCTTGGTCACGTTGGCGTACCGGACCCAGTCGGCCGCCTCTTCGGGCGTCCCGGTGCCGTAGTTGGCGATGACCATCGGCTGCGCGCCGACCCGCCGTACAGAGGCCATGAAGGTGTCGAAGTCGGTGTTCGGGGCGACGTAGCCGCCCGGCGCGGTGTTGGTCTTCCAGTGATAGATGTCCCCGTACGAACCGCCCGGATACCGGATCATCCGCACGCCGGCCGCCTGCAACCGGTCCGACACCGCGGTGGTGCCGAGTTCGGCGTCCCAGACCGCGTCATTGACGCCCAGCCCGGTCGCGGGCATGGTCGCCAGCCCCGCTCGCGCGTTCACGGTGACGTTCACGGGTGGGTCGGCGGCGCGGGCGCCCGCCGAGGCGGGCCCGGCGGATGAGACGGCCGCGACGAACGCGGTCAGCGCCGCGGCGACGGCGGGACGGAGGCGCATCAGTGATCCAATCGCCGGTGATCAAAGTCGCCTCATGCTGAGATCCGGCCCCAGGACTGTCAACGGACCTCACGTCCGTTCGACCCCCGCCGACACCCGTAGGAGTGCGGGATGATCGGCGCGGTGGTGGCATTCCGCCTGGTACGGGAGCGGACGGCCGTCGGCGGTTCCCCGCCTCGGCCCAGCCGGCCGGCGTGGGCCGGGCATGAAACTTTCGCGCGTCACCCCAGGTCGCGGCGGTCTCTCAGCCTGGGGCGTTGACCGCCTGGACACGCCGTTCTTAGCGTTCGCCTGTCCGGAACACCGGAGGGATTCCCGTTATACCGCGTGGGCCGTCCCACCCAGCCCGCCGCATCGTGAGGAGGACCGACGCGGTCATGAAGCTGAAGAGGAAGGGCGTGGCGACACTGCTCGCCACGCTGCTGGCCGCGGGCGGCGGGCTGGCGTCCATGCACAGCGCGTCGGCGGCGTCGCTGGTCGAGGTGACGAACTTCGGCGACAACCCGACGAACCTGCGAATGTATGAGTACGTGCCGAACTCGGTCGCGGCGCACCCGGCGATCCTCGTGGTCTCGCACTACTGCACCGGGTCAGGGCCGGCGATGTACTCGGGCCGTCCGGAGTTCCCCCAGCTCGCGGACAGGTACGGCTTCATCATCGTCTACCCCTCGGCGACCCGCAGCGGCTCCTGCTTCGACGTGTCGACGGCCGGCGCGCTCAAACACAATGGGAACAGCGACCCGGCGGGCATCATGTCGATGGTCCAGTGGGAGGAACAGCACCGTAACGCCGACGCGAGCCGGGTGTACGCCACCGGCGAGTCCTCCGGCGCGATGATGACCAACGTGCTGCTCGGCGACTACCCCGACGTCTTCAAGGCCGGCGCGGCGTTCGCCGGGGTTCCGTTCGGCTGCTTCGCCACCACTGACGGGTCGATGTGGAACAGCGCCTGCGCGAATGGGCAGATCAGCAAGACGCCGCAGCAGTGGGGCGACCTCGTCCGTGCCGCCTATCCGGGTTACACGGGGGCACGCCCGCGCATGGAGGTCTGGCACGGCACGGCCGACGGCACGCTGAACTACAACAACTTCGGCGAGGAGATCAAGGAGTGGACCAACGTGCTCGGCGTCAGCCAGACACCGAGTTACACCGACCACCCGCAGTCGTCGTGGACCCGCACGCGTTACGGGGGGACGGGCATCACCGCACCGGTCGAGGGCGTCAGCGTTCAGGGTGCCGGCCACGGCGTCTACCAGACCGGGATGGGCGAGCTGGCCCTGCGCTTCATGGGCCTCATCGGCGACGGCTCGACCCCTACGCCCACGCCGACCCCGACCCCGACCCCGACTCCGCCGGGCGGGCCGGGTCCCTGCGCGGTCAGTGACACGGTGAGCGCCTGGAACACCGGCCTGACCGAGAACATCACCATCACCAACACCGGCAGCTCGGCGATCAACGGCTGGTCCCTGGCCTTCACCCTGCCCGGCGGCCAGACGATCACGTCCGGCTGGAACGCCGCCTTCACCGGTTCGAGCGGCCAGGTGACCACGACGAACGTCTCCTACAACGGCTCCCTGGCACCGGGCGCGTCGACGAGCTTCGGCTTCCAGGCCACCCACACCGGCGACACCGCCAAGCCGTCGGCCTTCACCCTCAACGGATCCGCCTGCACGGTCTCCTGACCGGAGGCCCCGAGGACGGCTGGTCCCTGGCGCTCGCCGAGCGGAGACACAGGGCGACCGCCAGGGATCAGCACTACCGCTGCCATGGTGATCTCGCAACGAGTGACCGCGTCCGGCCGCTGCATACTCCAATGCCGCTGTCGCCGCGTCTCCCGCAAGGGCTCTTCGGAGCACGGGCGGATTCAGGGAGGCGCGATGCAGGGGTATGCCATCGTCGATGTGGAGACCACTGGCCTGTACGCCGGGGGCACCGACCGGATCATCGAGGTCGCCGTCGTCCAATTGGATCCCCTCGGCAGGGCGACCGGCGAGTGGGCCACCCTCATCAATCCGCAGCGTGATCTCGGCCCGACCGGCATCCACGGCATCCGCGCGAACGACGTCCGGCAGGCACCGTCTTTCGCGGCGATCGCTCCCACCTTGGCGCAGCTTCTGGCGAGTCGTGTGACGGTCGCGCACAATCTCCCGTTCGACGCGAGATTCCTGGCCGCCGAGTATGCGCGACTCGGTGTGACGACCCCGCTGGATCACCGACACGGCCTCTGCACCATGCGGATGGCGGCCGAGTTCCTGCCGGGTTCGAAACGAGCGTTGGCCGCCTGCTGCCAGGCCGCCGGTGTCGCCCTCGACAATCAGCACGATGCCTTGAACGACGCCCGCGCGGCGGCCGGGTTGCTCTCCTGTTACCTGGGCAAAGTGGGCACCCCGCCACCGTGGGAGGACCTGCTGTGGCGCGTGGCCGCCCTGACCTGGCCGGCGCTGCCCCCCTTCCTCCGTCGCTCCGGTCCGCCGAGGCTGCGCCTCCGCGACCCCGAACGACTTCCTCGCTCGCCTGGCCGAGCGGCTGCCGCGGTCCTCCGACGCCGTCGTCGACTCCTACCTCGCCCTCCTGGAGAGTGGCGGGCCTGGCGGTCGGCTCTGGCGTGACGAAGAAGACGGCGCTCGTCGTGGCCGCCGACCCGGAGTCGTTGTCCGGTAAGGCGCGCAAGGCCTCCGCGTACGGGATCCCCGTCGTCGCCGAGGACGCCTTCGACGCACTACTCGCCGAGTTGTCCTGACCGCCGGTCATCTCAGGGAGCCTAAGTTGTGTGAGGTAGATCTATACTTTCGCTGCTTATAACGAGCGCTACTTCGACACACTGATCACCTTGAGTCTGGCTGTTGACACTCCTTCGCCATCGGACGGCAGTCTGGAGCCCGGCAGTCGCCATATGTGCTCCCTCTCGCTCATCAGTACGACTCCGCGATCGTGGCGATCAGGTCGACGGAGTCGGCGGCGCTGAGCGCCTTCGCGCGAAGGTGATCGAATCCGATACTAGCCGTTTTGAGGTCGGCGTCGCGCTAAAGGATGAGGTGACCGGCGAGTGTCTCCACGAAGGCGACGTCGCGGTCGCTTGGCTCGGAGAATGAGTAGATTCCGATGGAGCCTGCGAGAGATGCATGCGGACCGACGGCGTACGGTACGACTTGCACGGTGACGTGGGGACGTCGAGCTTCATGGTTCAGGTGTAGGAGCTGCTCGCGCATAACCGTAGGGTCGCCGATCATCCGCCGGAGAGCCGCTTCGTCGAGTATGGCCCAGAGATCGAAACCACCCTCCTGCGCCAAGATGGTCTGGCGCTGCACGCGTAGCTCGACGCGGCGTTCGACTTCCGATTCGTCGAGGTCGAGTGGTCCGCTGCGGGTGATGATGGTTCGGGCGTAGTCGGGGGTCTGGAGCAGGCCGGGGATGGCCAGGGCCTGGAAGATGCGGAGACCTGAGGCGGCGGTCTCCAGGTCGATGACGGTGGCGTACTCCTTGTCCAGCAGGTCGCTGTAGGGCTGCCACCAGCTCTTCTCCTTGGACCGGCGGGCGAGGGTGATGAGGCGATCGCGGGTCTCGCCGGGGCCTGCGCCGTACAGGTCGAGCATGGCGGCGACGTCGCTCCAGGTGACCGAGATGCGGCCGTTCTCGATGCGGGAGATCTTGGAGTTGGATGCCCAGCCGAGGCGTTCGGCGGCTTCGTAGCTGGTGAGGCCGGCGGCCTCGCGGAAGCGGCGCAGCTCCGCGCCAAGCCGACGACGACGGGCGGTGGGGGATGTCGCTCGCATGCTCGCGCTCCTTCTTGGGGCTATCGACCCAAAGCAGTTGCACGATCACGAACAGCTATCGCATGCTCAGGGTTATGCAGGATACCGCTCTATGCCGCGTCATGCTGACGTGGTAGAGCGCGTGTTCGTCGACGACGACCTCAGGGAGGACGGCGTCGCGTTCGGTGGATTCGATCTGCCCGGCGTCAAGGACGCCAATTGAGGTTCCTTCCTCGGCCAGAATCTTGAACCATTGCATCTCCACATCTTGTCGTAGAGCGTGATAGGACGCGACGTCTAGCGTCTGTCCCGGAATGCTGCGGATACGGTCAAGCATCCCGAATATCCGGCTTCGCGGCACTCAACATGTTCCCGGGGATGACGACGAGGCGTTCGTCGGCACCGATGTGAACGTCTGCGGGCAGCCGGTCGGCGAACGCTGTTGTCATGTCCCGCCCGACGATCGCGATGTCACCGTTGTCCAGTTCCCAGATGTCCGGGCAGTCGTTAGTGGTGCGGCTGTTCCCTAATTCGGCTGCGGTCTTGCCGAGTCGGCGCCGCTCTCGGACGAGGGGCCCCAAACACTCACAGATCCCTGGCGGTCGCTGAGCCAAGAGAGCAGCGGACGCCAGCGATCAGCGGCCGGACGAGGCGCCGTTCAGTCCCACCAGAAGGACCAGGAGGTCTCGTCGATGAGATCCTCGGCGTACGCATCGAGGTCACCGCAGCCCTGCCGGATGTTGTCGGGGCAGAAGGCGAGGTGCTCGGCGGCCACCTGGCGGGCGTGCTCCGGCGTCTTCGGGGGCGCCGCCACGGACACATGGAGCGTGGCGAAGCCGACGGACACGACCTGGACACCGAACCGCTCCTCCCAGGAGCGAAGGACGGCCGAGATCTCCTGGGTGTGATTCGTATGGTTCATCGGACCCTGCCAGCCGCACAGGGTGATCGTGTCCGCGCCACGAGCCGCGGGGACCAGGCCGAGCAGCCAGGGCAGGGACGCGCCCAGGGACTCCGCGAACTCGGTCGCCGCGTCCGGGTCCGGATCCGCGCCCGGAGGCGCCAGCCCGGGCCAGGGGCCCGACGGCTCCGGATCCTCGGTGTCCTCGGCGGGCTCCGCGACCACCGAGTCCCAGAATCGGCGGAGCACGCCCTCCGCGGCCAGCATGTCGATGGCGCCGACGGTCAGCGGCGGATCGAGCTCCCCGTCGTGCCACGGCCGGCTGGGGCCATGCCCGAAGGTGGCGAGGAGCAGCGGGTAGAGGCCGGTCCGCTCGTGCAGCGCGAACAGCCTGGCCCAGTGCGCCCCGGCGTCGGCCAGCGGCTCGTCCGACACCCAGAGGACGGGACCGGTCGGGCTGCTCCGCGGTCCGAAGGTCTGCTGTGGCGTGATCAGGCGGCCGGCGGGCAGCCCGTCGGGGAGGTCAGCGAGCGGCGATTCACGGCGCATGCCCCGAAGTTAGCGGCGGGCTCCGACGTTCCTCAGCGATCAGGAGACGGGGCGCGCGGCCGACGCGATCTTCGGTCTCAGGGGAGGGGTGGGGCCTTGCGGGCGGAGCCGCGGTAGGTGCCGGCGTCGTAGCGGCGTTCGCCCTCGTCGAGTTTGGCGTGCGCGGCCTCGATCAGGTCGACGCCGAGCAGGTCGGCCAGCCGGACCAGGTAGACCGTCACGTCGGCCAGCTCCGAGCGCATTCGCCCCGCCGCCTCCGGATCCCGCATCACCCGAGCCGACTCCTCGGGGGTCAGCCACTGCAGCTCGGCCAGCAGCTCGCCGACCTCACCGGCCAGTGCCATGGCGAGGTTCTTCGGAGTGTGGAACTGCTCCCAGTCGCGTGCGGCGGCGAAGTCCCGCAGCCGATCCGCCAGCTCTTCCAGTGCCGTCGTCACCGGCCCACCGTACGAGATCCGCGACCGCCCGGCTTCGCCGGGAGGCGTACGGCACGGAACTCGATCCGGTCCTGTCTCGTCCTACCGTATGGCGGTGATCTTCCGCGGGGCGGGTAGGGGACCGGCCGGATCGCCCTCGAGACGGTGAGGTGGACGACGTGCGACTGACACTGGCCGATGAGCTTCTGCTGCTGGCGCTGCGGGAGGAGGACGGCAGCGCCCTGATCGGATCCACCGAGCTGGACTGCGGTGTGGCCGGCGCGTTGCTGGCGGAGCTGGCGCTCGCCGAGCGCGTGCAGCTCGTCGACGGGCGCGTCGTCGCGGCCGACCAGGCTCCGCTCGGCGACCCGGACCTCGACGGCCTCTTGGCGCGCATCGCGGCGGACGGCAAACTCCGCAAGGCCGAGCAGTGGGTGAGCAGGACGCGCCGGGATCAGACCCGGAAGCGGCGCCTGGGCCGCCTCGTGGCGATCGGCATCCTGGAGGAACGGGAGCACAAGTTCCTCTTCTTCAAGCACACCACCTTCCCGGAGCGCGATCCCCGGCCCGAGCAGGAGCTCCGCGCCCGGCTCCGCGCGGTGCTGGACGGCGCTCCGGCCGACGAACGGTCCGGTGCCCTCCTCGCGATCGTCCATGCCTGCCGTCTCGACCGGAAAACGTTCCCGGACGTCGACGGGAAGGTCCTGCGCCGGCGCGTCAAGGAGATCACCGAGGCGCAGTGGGCGGGGCGGGCCGTCGCGAAGGTCATCGCGTCGATCCACGCGGCGGTGATGGCCGCGACGTCCGCCGCGGTCGCCGCGAGCAGCGCGAGCGCCGTGTCCAGCGGCTGAGCGGCTCGGAGGGCCCGGCGCCGGTCCGGAGGGCGGGACACAGGGCAGACTCGTTCTCATGAAGGAGCTCGCCGAGCTGCGCGTCGCGGAGTGGCAGCGGTTGCTCGCCGCGGCGCGGCGCAGGCTGGAACGGACCGGCGGGGAGCCGGTCGGCTCCATCGGGTTGACCGACCCGTCCGACGCCGAGCGCCGGATCGTCGACCTGATCACCGACCGGTACCACGACGGGTCCAGGGCCCGCCGTGTCACCGTCTCCCTGGGCGAACTCGACCGCATGCTGCGCCGGGCGTACGGTACCGGCCTGCTGGCCGCGCTGGCCCGGATCGACGCGCCGGAACAAGCGGCGGGGATGGTCGCTGCGCTACAGGCCGCGTTGCGGGGCCGGCACGCGGGCGAGGGGTGGTATTCGGCGTGGCTCGGCCAGGTCTCTCGGGACGGGACCGCCGCCCGGCTCGTACGGCAGGGGCAGGGCGACCTCCTCGCGCGGGCCGCGGCCGTACTGGACCGGCTGCCCGCCAGGGACGTGCCGCTCCCCGTGCTCGCGGAATGGGCGACCGGCGACGCGACGGCGCTGTACGCCACTCCGCTGGCCGACCTGGTGCTGTGGGCGCTGCGGCTCTGGCAGGGGGCGTCGCCGCCGTCCGACCGCGCGGCCGAGCGCAGGATCTGGAACGACGCGGGTGTCCTCGTCGACGACCTGACCAGTCAGGTCCTGGTCCTCAACCTGCACGTGGCCGAAGAGCACACGGTCGCCCGGTGGCTGGATGAGGCGGCGGCCGCGGGGATGCCGTTCCGGGCCACGCTGCAGCAGCTGATGAGCGGTCCGCTGACGCCGCAGGCGCGGGAGATCTTCGTGTGCCAGAGCCCGGCGGTGGTCCGCGCGGCGGCCGCCCGGATGGGCGCGCGGTGCGCCGCGCTCGTGTGCACGGAGGGCCGGGCGTCCGTGGCCTGCCGCCGTCTCCTCACCGCGGCGGCGGTCGCCGGGGCGCGGATCCGGTGGCACAGCGACTTCGACTGGGCGGCCCTGCGCATGACGGCCGCGGCCGTTCACCGGTACGCCGCCCTGCCGTGGCGCATGGGCGCCGAGGACTACCTGGAGGCCGTGCGGACCGCCCGCGATCCGCTGCGCGGCGCCCGTGCCGCCACCCCCTGGGACGAACGTCTCTCGGTGGGGATGGCCAGGGCGGGATACGCGGTCCGCGAGGACCGCCTCGTCTCCGTGCTCCTCGAAGACCTCGAGCCGGGCGCCCTCTAGGTCCGGAGTCCCGGTTCGGATGGGGACCGCAGACTCTAGTCGGGACGGCCCGAAAAACCCATTCTTGGTACAGGGTCTTCGGCCACGTTCGAAGACAGAGGGCCGCGTCGGTCCGGCGACGCGGCCCTCTTCTCATGCCTCAGCCCTCGTCGAGGGAGCCCTCCCAGGCCCACGCCAGGGCACGGGGGAGACCCCAGTGCCCGAGCGGGGTGAGGCGTCGGTGCTCGTCCAGCGCGCCGACGGCCTCCCAGACGGGCACGATCAGCTCGAAGCCCTGCTCGACCGGTTCGCGGTCGTCCGGGTCGTAGGAGCCCTCGATCTCCGGGCAGCGGTCCGCGTACGAGAACAGGTCCTCCGGCCAGGCCCGGGCGCCGACGCCGGCTCTTGCCAGGCCGATCACCGCCCCCGCCCAGTCGGCGTGCTGCAGGGTCATCAGCGCGCTCTCCTCGTGGGTGCCGAGCCCGGACTCGCCGTTCATGGCGATCAGCGCCCCGGCGGCCTGCGTCCACAGGATCTCGTCGTCGGCGGGCGGCTGCCCGCGCCAGCCGGCGGCCGCGGCCAGATGGCGGTAGGGCCACTCCTTGAGCCCGCCACGGATGCTTTCGGCAGCCGGGCGCAGGTGTTCGGCGGGAACTGCGGTGGCCACCACCTCGGGCAGTGCGTCCCGGAGGATCTCCACCGCCGCACGGTCGGCCTCCTGCCACTCGCGCAGGAACTCGTCCGCGTCGAATTCGAGGAGGTCGTCGTACCCCTCCACCTCGCTCGTCGGGAGCCGTGTGACGTTGTCGTCCTTGTCGCTCACGACACGACTGTATAGGCGTTCGCGAGCGCTGATCGCAGGTTGCGGAACCCGTCCGGTGTCCTACGAGCCCGGGCGCAGCAGTGGGAAGGTGATCGTTTCGCGGATGTTGCGGCCGGTGAGCGTGATGAGGAGCCGGTCGACGCCCATGCCGAGACCGCCGGAGGGCGGCATGCCGTACTCGAGGGCGCGCAGGAAGTCCTCGTCCAGGTCCATCGCCTCCGGGTCGCCACCGGCGGCCAGCAGCGACTGCTCGGTGAGGTTGCGGCGCTGGATGATCGGGTCGATGAGCTCGGAGTACGCCGTGCCGAGCTCGAGACCGAAGACGATGAGGTCCCACTTCTCGGCGAGCCGCGGGTCGTCGCGGTGCGGACGGGTGAGCGGCGAGGTGGCGGCCGGGTAGTCGCGGACGAAGGTCGGCGCCTGCAGGGTGTGCTCCACCAGCGACTCGAACAGCTCCTGGACGAGCTTCCCCTGCTCCCATGCCGGGTCGTACGCGAGGCCGACCCGGTCGGCGTGCTTCTGCACCGTGCGCAGCGAGGTGCCCGGCGTGACCTGCTCGCCGAGCGCGTCGGACACCGAGCCGTACACCGTGATCTCGCGCCACGGCTCGCCGAAGTCGTACTCCACGCCGTCGCGGACGACCACGGTCGTGCCGGTCGCCGCGCGGGCCGCGTCGGTGACGAGCTCGCGGGTCAGCGCGGCCATCGTGTCGTAGTCGCCGTACGGTTCGTACGCCTCCAGCATCGTGAACTCGGGGTTGTGCCGCGGGGACACGCCCTCGTTGCGGAAGTTGCGGTTCAGCTCGAACACCTTGCCCGCGCCGCCGACGAGCAGCCGCTTGAGGTACAGCTCGGGCGCGATCCGCAGGAAGAGGTCCATGTTGTAGGCGTTCATCCTGGTGGTGAACGGCCTGGCCGCCGCGCCGCCGTGCACCGGCTGCAGCATGGGCGTCTCGACCTCGAGGAAGTCCTCCCGGCGCAGGCGGTCGCGCAGGGCCGTGATGACGTCGCCGCGCATCCGCAGCATGCGCCGGCTCTCGTCGCCGACGATCAGGTCGACGTACCGCTGCCGGACCCGGGTCTCGTCGGACAGGGCCTTGCCGGGCGCGCTGAAGCCGCCCGGGAGGGGGCGCAGGCACTTGGCGGTGAGGGTCCAGGAGGAGGCCAGAACCGACAGCTCGCCGGTACGGGAGGTGACGACCTCGCCGCGCACCCCGACCTGGTCGCCCAGGTCGATCAGCTGCTTCCAGGCCCGCAGGGCCTCGGCGTCGACGACGTCCGCGGCGAGCATCACCTGCAGGTCGCCGGTCTCGTCGCGCAACTGCGCGAAGATCAGCTTCCCGTGCTCGCGGGCGAGCATGACCCGCCCGGCGATCGCCACCTGCTCGCCCGTGTGCGTGTCGGGGGCCAGATCCCCGAACCGCTCGCGGACCTCGGCCGCGGTCGCGGTGCGCTCGAAGCCGAGCGGGTAGGGCTCGATGCCGGCCTCGCGCAGCCGGTCGAGCTTGGCGTGGCGCACCCGCTCCTGCTCCGACAGGCGTCGCGTCGGAATCCGGGCGGCGTCCGCGGACTCCTCGATCTCCCTGATCCGCTCGACGAGCGCCGGGGAGGGCGTGGGCGTGTGGAGGCGGGGACCGAACGGCGTCGGCAGGAAGCCCTCGGCCCGGGCCATGGCCAGGCCGATCCGGATCAGCTCGCGGTTCTGCTCGAAGCACACGAAGCGCGGCGTCCACACCGGGTTGTACTTGGCGTTGGCCAGGAAGAGCGACTCGAGCTGCCAGAACTTCGAGGCGAAGGACAGCAGCCGGTAGGCGAGCCGGCTGACGGGCCCGGCGCCGATCGCCGAGCCGCGCTCGAACACCGAGCGCAGCATGGCGAAGTTCAGCGAGACCCGGGTGACGCCGACCACGGCGGCGTTCTCGGCCAGCTTGGCGACCATGAACTCGTTGAGGCCGTTCTCGGCGTCGCGGTCGCGGCGCATCAGGTCCAGGGACAGGCCGGGCCGGCCCCAGGGGACGAAGCTGAGCAGCCCGCGCCGCCGCCCGACGCCGTCGAACGCCTCGACCATCACGCAGCGCTCGTCGGTCGGGTCGCCCAGGCGGCCCAGCGCCATGGAGAAGCCGCGCTCGGTGTGGCCGTCGCGCCACCGGTCGGCGTCGGCGATCAGCTCGGCCATCTCCTCGGCGTCGATCGCGCCGTGCCGGCGGACCCGGACGGTGTAGCCGGCCCGCTCCACGCGGCGGACGGCCTGCCGTACCTGGCGCATGTCGCGGCCCTCGAGGTTGAACTCGCGCAGGTCGAGGATCGCCTCGTCGCCGAGCTCCAGGGCGTCGAGCCCGCACCGGCCGTACGCGGCGGCGGCGCGCTCGCTGGCGCCGATCACGCCGGGGATCCAGGCGTGCGCGCGGCACTCGGCGAGCCACTCCTTGATGGCGGCGTCCCAGGCCTCCGGGTCGCCGAGCGGGTCGCCGGCGGCCAGGGAGACCGAGCCCTCGACCCGGTAGGAGATGCCGGCCCGGCCGTTGGGGGAGAAGATGATGTCCTTGTCGCGGCGGAGCGCGAAGTAGCCCAGGGAGTCCTGCTCGCCCCACTCGGCGAGCAGGGCGCGCGCCGGCAGCTCCTCGTCGGGCGCGAGGACGGCGAGCCGCTGACCGGGCCGGAACAGCGCCCACACCGTGGTCACGAGCAGGCCGCTGCCGAGCACGCCGAGGATGCCGTCGACCCAGCCGGGCACGTTGACGTGCAGCTCCTCGCCGCTGACGCCCGCGCCGAGGAGCGTCTGCAGCCCGGCGTAGACCAGGTGCGTCCACTCGGCGCCGCGCGCGTCGCGGTCGGTCAGGAAGACCAGGCTGGTGCCGATGACGCCGCCGACGATGAGCAGCCCGGTGAACACCAGGAGGGCGAGCCGCCGGTTGGCGCGGTCCGGCAGGGCGGAGAACTGGCCGCGCGCGGCGACGAGCAGCACGACGACGAAGCCGAAGGCGATGGCCGTGGCCAGCTCGCCCCCGCCCCCGGCGAGGCCGGCGAGGGCCCAGACTCCGAAGAACAGCAGGAAGAAGACGACGCTGATGCGCCAGGCGGCCTTCTTGCGCCGGCGGACGCCGACCGACAGCAGGATGAGCAGCAGCCCGTACGGGAGGCTGGAGTACCAGCCGAAGTAGTTGATCGAGCGCAGCACCCAGATGCCGGACAACCACTGGATGAGCCCGGACGACAACCACGCCAGAACGGACAAAACGCCTGAAACTCGGAGGTACCAGAACAAGGCGGTGGGTACGGCCTCGACGACCCGCTGCCATGTCTGGGTCACCGTCGTCCTCATCGCGCCCCCGTCGTCATGCCGTACATTCTTTCTTTGTACCGGGGATTAGGTGAGCGTCAGGCCAAATGAACGCTCCTCCTGTCGGTATCGTGCATGGACTATGCCGGAAAAACCCCTTCTTGCCCAGCGTTACCGCCTGCTCACTGAAGTAGGCCGTGGTGGCATGGGGACGGTCTGGCACGCCCGAGATGAAGCGCTCGGCCGCGACGTCGCCGTCAAAGAGGTGATCCTCCCGCACGGGTTCTCCGACGAGGAGCGGGAGATCCAGCACAAGCGGACCTTCCGCGAGGCGCGCACCGCCGCCCGGCTCAGCCATCCCGGCGTCGTGGCCGTCTACGACGTCGTCGAAGAGGACGGGCGCCCCTGGATCGTGATGGAGTTGATCCGGGCGCGCTCCCTCGAGCAGATGATCAAGCAGGACGGGCCGCTCTCGCCCAGACGCGCCGCCGAGATCGGGCGGCAGATGCTGAGCGCCCTGATGACCGCCCACGAGGCGGGCATCCTGCACCGCGACGTCAAGCCGAGCAACGTGCTGGTCATCGACGGGCGGTCGATTCGCGCCGTGCTGACCGACTTCGGCATCGCGCGGGCGCAGAGCGACGCGACGCTGACCCAGACCGGCATGCTGATCGGCTCGCCGGCCTACATCGCCCCCGAGCGGGCCAAGGGCCGCCAGGCGGTGCCCGCCTCCGACCTGTGGTCGCTCGGCGCCACGCTCTACGCCGCCGTGGAGGGCAAGTCCCCGTTCGAGCGGACCGAGGCGATGGCGAGCCTGGTGGCCGTGCTCACCGAGGAGCCGCCGTCCGCCCCGCACGCCGGGCCGCTGGCCCCCGTGATCGCCGGTCTGCTCCGGAAGGAGCAGGAGACGCGGCTGACCGCCACCGAGGCCGCCGTCATGCTCGACCGGATCATCATGGACGACCGGTCGGGCTCGACCCGGGTGCTGGAGACGGCCGGCGCCCAGGCCGCGGCGACGACGCGGATGGACACCGACGAGGCCTCGGACATGCCGGTCACCGGCCAGGTCCTGACCCCGTCGGACCCCGGCGAGACGCTGACCGATGACCCGGCGGCGGAGGACACGCCGATCGACGAGCCCAGGCGCGGGCACGGGTCGGCGATCGAGGACATCCGGCCGGTCTGGCTCTCGGGCCGGCACGGCAACCTGGCGATCGCGACCGTTCTCGCACTGATCGTCATCGGTCTGATCATCCTTACCTTGGTGCGGTGACTCGCCGCAAACGATGCTGATCCGTCATCACTGATCGGTATCGTCCTCAGCTATGCCACTGGGGGAGGGTTTCGTACTCGGCCATCGCTACCGGCTGCTCTCGCACATCGGGCGAGGCGGCATGGGCACCGTCTGGCATGCCCATGACGACCTCCTCGCGCGCGACGTCGCCGTCAAGGAGGTCCTCTTCCCACCCGGGCTGAGCGAGGACGAGCACAAGGTGATGTACGAGCGCACGCTCCGTGAGGCGCGCTCGGCGGCCCGGCTCAACCATCCGGGGATCGTCACGGTGCACGACGTCGTCGAGGAGGACGGCCGGCCCTGCATCGTCATGGAGTTCGTCCGGGCGCGCTCCCTGCAGGAGGTCATCGACGAGGACGGCCCACTCCCGCCCGCCCAGGTGGCCGAGATCGGCGCGCAGGTGCTGGCCGCCCTGCGCACCGCGCACGCCGCGGGCATCACCCACCGGGACGTCAAGCCGGCCAACGTGCTGCTCGCCGGGGCGGCGGACGAGCCGGTCTCCCGCTCGACGCGCGTCGTCATCACCGACTTCGGCATCGCGACGATGGAGGGCGACTCGACGCTGACCCAGACCGGCCTGATCATGGGCTCGCCCGCCTACATCGCCCCCGAGCGGGCGCGCGGCGACAAGGCCTCACCGGCCTCCGACCTGTGGGCGCTCGGCGCGACGCTCTACGCCGCGGTCGAGGGGCAGTCGCCGCACCACCGGCCCGAGGCGATGGCGGCGCTCACCTCGGTGATCTCGGAGGAGGCGCCGCCGCCCCGGAACGCCGGGGCGCTCGCGCCGGTGCTCATGGGCCTGCTCGACAAGGACCCCGCCCGCCGCCTGACGGCGGACGAGGCGGCGGCGGGCCTGACCCGTGCCGCGCAGGGCACCCGGCCGCTGCCCGCCCCCGGCCCGGCGACGGGCGGCAACGGCGCGGATCCCGGACACGAGCGGCCGCCGGCCCCCTGGCGTCTCGCCGCCGAGGCTCCGCCGCCGCCGAGCCATCCCTCCGCCGCCATGGCGGACCCCGGAGCCGGCGGGCGAGCCCACGGCCCGGCCACGGTGAAGGACCCAGCTCCGTCCGGCGCCGCCCGCCCGGATTCGAGCGGGCCGCCGCCCGGCGTGACCGGTCCGATGAACTCCGCCGGCGCCGCGCAGGACGAGACGTGGATGCGGTCCTACGACCGGCCCGGACAGGCGCCGGCCGCGGCCGGGCGCGGCGCGCGGACGGTCGTCGTCGCCGTGGGGGCCGTCCTCGTCGTGGCCGCGCTCGCCGTGGCGCTGCTGCTCTACTTCTCCCGCGACGGGCACCCGTCCGCGAAGAATACGCACCCGCCCACCGCCTCACAGTCCACGAAGCCGAGCCAGTCGTCGGCCAAGGGCACGCCCTCGCCCCGCAACACGATCCCGGCGGGCTACCACCAGGTCACCGCCCAGGACGGATCGACGCTCATGGTGCCGAAGGGGTGGCAGCACACGATCAACGGTCCCCGGTCCGAGAAGTGGCAGGACCACCGGACGGGGAACCACATCCAGCTGGACACCATCCCCTGGGGGACGGACGACCCGGTGAAGCACTGGCAGATGTTCGGGAAGGACGCGCCGCAGAACCTCTCCGGGTTCCAGTGGGTCGTCCAGCCGCATCCCGAGACGGTGCACGGTGCGGAGGGGGCCAACGCGGAGTACTCCTGGAACTACGGCAAGTACGGGAAGGTCTACGCCTTCGACTCCGGGTTCGCCGTGGGCACCCAGCAATACTCCCTCATGTCCGCCGGCGGGAATCCGGGTGCCGCCGCGGTCCGGTTCGACAAGGCGCTCGCGTCATTCCACCCCGGCGGCCGGTGACGCCCGCCCCGTGACGCGGCGCGGTGACGGTCGAGTCCGTCGCCAATTTTCTTACATTGAGTAATCGATCAACACTCTCTGTCACGATGTAAGGCGCAGGTGAGGCGAGACACTTCGTGAAGGGAGCTCCCGTGCATACGACTGTGCGGGCGGCCTATCCGGCGGACCGCACCGCCGTGGCGCAGGCGCGCCGGTTCGTCCGGGACACGCTCATCGCGTGGGGCGCCGAGGACGCGCTCGACGACGCGGTGCTGCTGACGAGCGAACTGGCCACCAACGCCATCACGCACGCAGGCACCCCGTTCGAGGTGGTCTGCCGCGTGGACGACTCCTCCGTGCAGGTGGAGGTGGTGGACCGTGACCCCGCGCGGCTGCTCCCGGCCCCCCGCGAGGCCGACGACCTCAGCGTCAGCGGCCGCGGGCTGCTGATGCCGATGCTGCTCGCCGCCGCCTGGGGCGTGTCGTACGCGGCCGGGTCCAAGACGGTCTGGTTCCGCCTGGCCACCCGGTCGGCGTCGGCCTGGGCGCCGGCGCCGTGCGAATGCGTCACGCCGGTGCGGTGACCGTACGCCCGTCCCCGCCGCGCCGCGTCCCGCGGTCGCGGCACGCCGGTGCGGCGACCGGGCGGGCCCACGCGCTCGTACGGCCGCACGCCGGCCGTCGCGTCCTACTGCAGCCAGCCCGGCTTGACCAGGCCCGTCTCGTACGCCATCACGACGAGCTGGGCGCGGTCGCGGGCGTGCAGCTTCACCATCGTGCGGCTCACGTGGGTCTTGGCGGTCGCGGGGCTGACGACCAGGCGTCCGGCGATCTCCTCGTTCGACAGCCCCTCCGCCACCAGCGCCATGACCTCGCGCTCCCGGTCGGTCAGGCCGCGCAGCTCCGCCGCGGAGCGGGGCTTCCTCGCCTTCGCGGCGAACTCCGCGATGAGGCGCCGGGTCACGCTCGGCGACAGCAGCGCGTCGCCGGAGGCGACCTCCCGTACGCCCCGGATCAGGTCGGTCGGCTCGGTGTCCTTGACCAGGAAGCCGCTCGCCCCGCCGCGGATCGCCTCGAAGACGTACTCGTCCAGCTCGAAGGTCGTGAGGATGACGACCCGGGTGTCCGTCAGCCGCGCGTCGCCGACGATCTCGCGCGTCGCGGCCAGACCGTCGAGCACCGGCATCCGGATGTCCATCAGCACGACGTCGGGGCGCTCGCGGCAGGCCAGGCGTACGGCCTCGGCGCCGTCCCCGGCCTCGCCGACGACCTCGACGTCGGGCTGCGCGTCGAGCAGCGCCCGGAACCCCGCACGGACGAGGGCCTGGTCGTCGGCGAGCAGTACGCGGATCAATCGTGCTCCTTGTCCCGGGCGGGTGCCCCCGCGTGCTGATCGTCGGATGTCCTCGCGTCGTCCCGGCCGGGCGTCCCCACATGCTGGTCATGGGGCGTCCTCGTGTCATCCCGGGCGGACGTCCCCGCCGGCGTGCCGTCCACGGGCACCGGGAGGGTCGCGCGGACGCGGAACCCGTCGGCGCCCGGCCGCGGCCCCGCCGTCATCTCCCCGCCGAGGGCGGTGACGCGTTCGCGCATCCCGGGGATGCCGTCACCGCCGCCGGGCAGGTCCCCGGGGGCGCCGCGCCCGTCGTCCTCGACCTCCAGGAGAAGCTCGCCCGCGCCGTACGCGACGCGCACCGTCGCGGTCACGCCCGGCCCGGCGTGCCGCGTCACGTTCGTCAGCCCCTCCTGGAGGATGCGGAACGCCGCCAGGTCGATCCCGGCGGGCAGCGGGTACGGCCGCCCGGTCACGCGGGTCCGTACGGTGATGCCCGCCGCCCGCGCGCGGGAGACCAGATCGTCGAGGCGGCCCAGGCCCGCGGTCGGCGCCCGGGGCGCGTCCTCGTCCACCTGGCGCAGGACGCCGAGGACGGAGCGGACCTCGGTCAGTGCCTCCTTGCTGGCCTCCTTGATCGCGGCCAGGGCCGTTCGCGCCTGCTCGGGCCGTTCGTCCATGAGGTGCAGGGCCACCCCGGCCTGAACGTTGATCATCGAGATGTTGTGCGCGAGGACGTCGTGCAGCTCCCGCGCGATGCGGAGGCGTTCCTCGCTGGCCCGCCGGCGTTCCTCCTCCGCGCGGGTACGACGCGCCTCGGCCGCCCGTTCGCTGCGGATGCGCACGAGCTCGGCGCCGGTCAGTACCAGCAGCAGCCAGATCAGCATGACCAGGGCGTGCGTGGCCGGCCAGGCGCGCAGCCGGAAC
This sequence comes from Actinoallomurus sp. NPDC052308, assembly GCF_040679195.1. Lineage (NCBI taxonomy): Bacteria > Bacillati > Actinomycetota > Actinomycetes > Streptosporangiales > Thermomonosporaceae > Actinoallomurus > Actinoallomurus sp. NPDC052308. The sequence goes on from NZ_JBFAUM010000001.1 coordinate 876,405, forward strand.
GGCCCGAACGGCGTGAGCGCGCCTACGCCGTTGAGCACGGCGAACCCCGCGCCCGTGACGATCCAGGCGGCGACGCGACGCCCGGCACCGACCGCCGCCACGATGGCGACCACCATGCTCAGGAAGACCGGTCCGAGGACGTGACCGCGAAGGATGTAGCAGTCGGTCACGGCGAACACGACCGCGAGCGCGGCGACCGGGAGCCGCCGCCGGGCGAGCAGGGCGACCGGCCCGGCGACGAGCAGCGCGTACGCGAGCGCGTCCAGGTGCCGGGCCTGGTAACGCATGTTCGCGTCGGCGCCCGTGGAGCCCATCACCTGGATGAAGCCGACGACCAGCGGGATCACCCAGACCGCCAGCGCGCCGGGCCGCCATCGCGTACTCACGCCTGCACTCTAGGATGCGGCTGCGCGGGCGGGCATCCGGTCGAAGTCGGCATCCCGCGTACGCCCCGGGGAGTAGTCGCGCCGCCCCCTATGATTTACCGGCCGATAGCCCTCCAGTGCGGATACTGGTTGATCTCGGCCGATTTGCGGCTTCTGGGCAACTTTTCTCGTGCCTCAGGCATCTTGTGATGGAGAGCGTGTGATCGCGGATACCGTAGTCGGCTGAGCGCGGCGTTGAGCCACGCTGAGAGTTCGATGAGTTTCAGGCGCGTGCCCTCGGGGGGCGAGCCGGATCTGAGAGGGCACCAGTGGGACTGACGAGCGGGGGATTCTTCGCTTTTCTCATCGTGGTGGCCGTTGCCGCCACGGCCGCGACCATCTGGTGGTGGCCGAAGTTCGCCGGCTCCGGCATCGGCGCGTTCCTTGCCCGGATCGGGCTGTTCCTGACCGCCCAGGTCACCCTGATCTTCGTGCTGCTCGCCGGGGTGAACAACTACTTCCTGTTCTACGCCTCCTGGTCGGACCTGTTCGGCACGAACAACCAGGGCGTCAACGTGCAGCTGAACAACAACAGCAGCGGCCCGAGCAAGCCCCAGGGCACCGGACGGCCGCTGGCCCGCCAGATGACGACCATCGGCCAGAAGAAGAAGGCGAACCCCGCCAAGGACGGCCAGATCGAGCAGGTGGAGGTCCGGGGCGAGCGCACCGGGCTGACCACGCAGGCGTACGTCTACCTGCCTCCGCAGTACTTCCAGAAGAAGTTCGGCAAGCGCCACTTCCCGGTGATGTACGACTTCACGGGCTTCCCCGGCGTCCCCGAGCAGCTCATCACCCGCTTGGGCGTGCCGGAGACCGCCACCAAGGAGATGACCGCGGGGCGGGTCCAGCCGATGGTCATCGTGATGATGCGCCCGACACCGACGTCGGTGATGCCGAGGGACACCGAGTGCACGGACGTGCCCGGCGGCCCGCAGGTGCTGAGCTTCTACACCCAGGACGTGCCCGAGAGCCTGGCGTCCACCTACCGGTTGGCGACCGGCTCCCGGAGCTGGGGCGTGATGGGCGACTCGACCGGCGGGTACTGCGCGGTCAAGCTGGCGATGACGCACTCCGACCGGTTCACCGCGGCGGTCTCGATGGCCGGCTACTTCTACCCGCGGCAGGACTGGCAGACCGCCGACCTCTACGCCGGCAGCAAGCAGGTGAAGTCGGACAACAGCCTGATCTGGCGGCTGCAGCACCTGCCGCCGCCCCCCATCTCCGTGCTCGTCACCACCAGCCCGGACGGCGAGAAGGACTTCGGCGAGGCGCGGAAGTTCCTTCAGCTGGCCGCGGCGCCCATGGCCACGGACAAGATCCTGGTTCCGGGCGGCGGTCACAACCCGCACACGTGGAAGCGGGTCACGCCGAGCGCCCTGCAGTGGATGAGCGCGCACCTGGCCCACGAGGGCCCCTGATCTAGGGCGTGCGTGCTCCGCACGCCTCAGACGGGCGGCTGCGAGGGTTCCAGCGGATCGGCAGGTGCGTGATGCCGTTGTGGACGTTCGACCGCAGCCGCCGTGCCTCGCCGGCCGGCTCGATCGCGTCGAAGCGGCCGAGGACGGCCGCGAACATGGCGCGCATCTGCATCCGGACCAGGTGCGTCCCCAGACACGCGCGCGGCCCGTGGCCGAGCGCGACGTGCTCGTTCGGGGCGCGTCCGACGTCGAACCGCGCGGGATCAGGGAAGACCGGCTCATCGCGGTTGGCCGAGGCGAGCCAGACGACGAGCCGCTCGCCCTTGCGGACCGGCACGTTGCCCACGACGGTGTCGGTCGCGGCCGTACGATCGACGCAGATGAGCGGGGACCACCACCGCAGCATCTCCTCGACCGCGGCGTCGAGCAGGCCCGGGTCGGCGCGCAGGCGCTCGACCTCGGCCGGATTCTTCAGCAGGGCGAGCATTCCGCCGGACAGCCCGCCGCGGACGGTGTCGGTCGCCGCCGCCGCGAACAGCCGGAAGAGGTTCTCGAACTCCTCCACCGGAACCGGGCCGTTCTTGCCGCCGGACTGGTGCACGAGGACGCTCATGAGGTCCTCGGCGGGATGCCGGCGCTTGTACTCGGCGAGTTCGCCGGCGTAGAGGCGCAGGTCGGGCAGCTCTCTGCGCTCCTGTGGGGCGGCGGCGCCGGGCTCCGCGGAATCGGCCGTCGCGGGATCGAGCGGCCCCTGGGGCCGCGCGGTGACCGCCCGGCGGGCCATCTCGGTGCAGGTGGCGGTGTCGGCCGCGACCTCGGGGGAGTATCCGACCGGGTAGCCGGCGACGGGGCGGCCGGTTACCCGGTCGGACCAGTCGGACAGCAGCCACCGGTCGGTCTCCGGGATTCCGAGCAGGTCGGCGAAGCTGAGCAGCGGCAGTTCCGCCGCGATCTCCGTGGCGAAGTCCGCCTCGCCCTTCTCGGCCACCGCGTCCACGAGGGCGCACGCCCGGCGCTCGATGCGGTCGGCCAGGCCGTCGATGGTGCGCGCGCCGAACGCCCGGGGCAGCCGCCTGCGGAGCCGGGAGCGTACGGGCGGGTCCGCGGGGGGCGCGCTGCCGCGACCGTGGCCGAGGCCCTTGTCCGCGGTCCCGCGCGCGGCGAAGAGCTTCGGGTTCTGCAGGACGTGGCACGCGTCGGCGTGCCGGAGCACCGCCCAGAAGCCGGGGCCGGCGGATCCGTGGTCGACCGGGCGCTCCTCGATCCAGACGACCGGCGTGGAGCCGCGCAACCGTGCCAGCGCGTCGTAGGGCACCCCCCGCACGTAGGTGTCGGCGCTGTAGATCATCTCGGTATCGGAGACCGGCGTGGCGACTCGTCGTTGAGTCATGAGTTCCCCTCCCGCGTCTAAGGACCGTATCCCGCACGCCGCTTCCAGACCAAGGGCCGGTTTCGGCCGCCACCGGAATCCCCGTCGGGACCGAGGCCCGTTGACGCGGTCGCGGAATTCCTCCTCGGAGGCCGAGGTTCTCCCGGACATGAGCCTCACGCTGCCTGGAGCCCCGCTGTCCGGAAGGCCCGCCGGAGTGTTCAACGGGGACGTCACGGCCCCGCCCCACCTGCTCTACTTCGAACCGACCCCGAAGCGGATCCGCGTGGAGTTCGGCGGCGAGACGATCGCCGACAGCACCGGCGCGCACCTGCTGTTCGAGACCGGGCTGCTGCCGGTCTACTACCTCCCGGTCGCCGACGTGCGCATGGACCTGCTGCGGCCGACCGACCACGCGACCCACTGCCCGGTGAAGGGCCAGGCCTCGTACTGGACGGTGTCCGCCGGCGGCCGTACCGCCGAGAACGCCGTGTGGGGGTACCCCGACCCGATCGCCCCCTGGCTGAAGGGCTTCGTCGCCTTCTATTGGGACGCCATGGACGCCTGGTACGAAGAGGACGAACAGGTCTTCGGTCACCCGCACGACCCGTACAGCCGGATCGACGTGCTGCGCGGCTCCCGGCGCGTACGGGTGAGCGTGGGCGGCACCGTGCTCGCCGAGTCCGAGCGGCCCATGGTGCTGTTCGAGACCGGCCTGCCGGTCCGCTACTACCTGCCGCGCGAGGACGTGCGTCTCGACCTGCTCCAGCCGTCCGACACCGCCACCTGGTGCGCGTACAAGGGACGGGCGCGCTACTGGGCGTACGGCGGCGAGGACGTCGCGTGGACGTACGAGGAGCCGCTGCACGACGCCGAGCGGGTGCGCGACCTGGTGTGCTTCTTCAACGAGCGGGTCGACCTGGAGATCGACGGCGAGCCCCGGCAACGCCCGGCCTCCCGCTGGTCCTGACCCTCGGCCGGACGCCCCGCGTCGTGCCCGTTCCGGCCCCGGCCGGCGGCGGGCGGCCCGCCGGTCCCGGCCTCAGGCGGGGACGACCTTGACGCCGGCCTCCTCGTAGGCGCGGGTGTCGGCGCTCGCGTCGGTGACGAGGATGTCGATCTCGCCGAGTCCGCAGATCTTGGCGAAGGCGCGCTCGCCCAGCTTGGAACTGTCCGCCGCGACGACGACCCGCTCGGCGCGGAGCGCCATCTGCCGGTTGATGTTCGCCTCGTCCTCATTGTGGCAGGTGGCGCCGCGCTCGACGTCGATGCCGCTGACGCCCAGGAACGCCATGTCGAGGGTCACCTGGTCGAACACCCCGTTGGCGAGCGGCCCGACCAGCTCGTACGACTGCGGCAGCGCCACCCCGCCGGTCAGCACGATCTTCACATGCGGTCGTACGACCAGCTCGTTGGCGATGTTCAGGGCGTTCGTCACGATCGTGATGGCGGGTGCGCCGTTCTCCGCGTGCAGGTCGGCGCGGGTCGCCAGGGCCCGCGCGATCTCGGTGGTGGTGGTGCCGCCGTTGACGCCGATGACCGCGCCCGGCTGCACGAGCTCGGCGGCGGCCGCCGCGATCCGCTGCTTCTCCGAGGCCTGCCGGGCGCTCTTGTAGCGCAGCGGCAGGTCGTAGGTGACCGTGTGGGCGACCGCGCCGCCGCGGGTGCGCGTGAGCATCTGCTGCTGCGCGAGCTGGTCGAAGTCACGGCGGATGGTCGCCGTCGAGACGGCCAGCTCGGCGGCGGCCTCCTCGACGCTGAGCCGTCCCCGACCCGCCAGTAGCGACAGCAGGTCGTTCCAGCGTTCGTACCTGCTCACCCGCGCCTCCTCCACCGGTTGCTCAGAGCGGGGGGCAGGGCGCAGGTCAACGATTAGACCACTTGCCACGTCTGAGCTTTGCTGATCGTACATCGCCCGGACCGCGCACGAATGGGCATGGGGCGGGAGTGACCGCAGTGACTCCGGCAATGGACCGCCGGAACGGGACACGCCGGGTGATCAGGGCAGCAGCCACTCACCGGTGCTGACGCTGACCAGCCCGTGCCGCGCGGCGACGATGACGGCCTCCCGCTGGGAGTGCACGCCGAGCTTGGTGAGCACGCTCTGCACGTGACTGCGGGCGGTGCTGTGGGTGATCCGCATGCTGCGGGCGAGCGCCGCGGTGTTCTCGCCCCGGACCAGGCGGGTGAGGACCTCGCGCTCGCGGGGAGTGAGGTAGTTCGCGAGCCGCTGGGCCTCGGTGCGGGGACGCGCCGGAAGCCGGCCGGCCGCCTCCGGGTCGACGACGACCTCGCCGGCGTGGACCCGGGCCAGCAGGTCGACGATCTCGCCGGCCTGCTGACCCTTGTGGGCGAAGCCCCGCACCCCGGCGGCCAGCCCCGTCTCGACCGTCCCGGGATCCGCCGAGCCCGTCAGCACGACGAACCGGGTGTCGGGAGCCGCCGCGACGAGCTCCGGCAGGCTGCCCAGCACCGAGCCGGTCGGGAACCGCAGATCGATGAGGCACACGTCGGCGCGTACGCCCGGCAGCAGCCGCAGCGCGGCCTCGGGGGAGTAGACGACGCCGACCACGTCGTGTCCCTTCTCGCGCAGCACGACGGCGAGCGAGTCGGCGAACACGGCGTGGTCGTCGCAGACGAGCACCCTCATGGGCCCTCCGAGGAGGGCAGCAGGATCCGCACCCGCGCCCCGCCGAGCTCGCACCCCCGTATCTCGATCAGACCGTCGTACTCGGCGACCAGGTCGCTGACGATCCCCAGGCCCAGGGAGGCCAGGCCGCTCGGCCCCGCCCCGAACCCGGGGCCGTCGTCGTCGATCTGGACGACCGTCCAGTCCGCCTCCACACCGACGCGCACCTCGACGTGGTCACGGGCGATGCGGTGGGCGTTGTCCAGGACGTTGCGAACCGCGCGCCAGAGCGCGAGCGGATCGATGTGCGCCCAGGCCGGGTCGGCCGCGTAGGAGATGCGGCGGGGCGAGGACAGCCGCAGCCCGGCCACGATCTCACCGACGAGCCGATCCACGGGCACCCGCTCCGGGCCGGCCGGCACGGGACCCTCCTCCTCCGCCTCGAGCTGCCGGAGCAGGTGGTCGAGCCAGCGCGTCTCGCCGATCAGCGCCTCGACGCGCTCCCGGCTGACCGGGCCGATGTCGTCGGAGACCGCGACGGCGGACGCGAGCATGATGATCGTGCCGAGTTCGTGGCGGATGTCGTGCCGGACCCGCCGGCGCCACAACCGGGCGTCGTCGGTGTCGAGCAGCGACGCCTGCGGCGTGCCGGTGGGATCCGCGACGCGGCCTGCGCGTGCGGACGCCTGTGGTGGCGAGGACCGTGCCGTTGCACTGATCATCGAAGACCCCCGTCTTTGAAGTGACCGACCGTATCGACGGTCACCCTGTACGACGCGGGTGTCCAGGCGAGTGGCCGCAACCAGACCGGACCTGGCCACAGGTGGTCACTCCGTCACTGTGAGTGAACCGTGCTTGAAATTCGGGCGTCTTAATGGAAACGCGTGTCAGAGAGGGGGGTCCTCGCCCGGATCGGTCGGCGTCACCCCGGCGCGCATGGCGATGGTGATGGCCTCCACCGCCGAATGCGCGCCGAGCTTCGCCAGGAGGTTCTGGGTGTGAGTGCGGACCGTGTTCGCGGACAGGCCGAGGCGCTCGGCGATCCTCGTGCGGCTCAGCCCGTCCACCATGCCCTGCAGCACCTCGCCTTCGCGGGGCGTGAGCTCGGCGAGCGCACCTCCGCCCTGCTCGCCCGAGGCCACCAGGCGGCGCAGCACGTCGCCGAGGACGTCGGGCGGTACCCACCCGCCCCGGCCCGCCGCGCCGCGGATCACCCGCGCGACCAGGTCGGCGCTCTCCGTCTTGGGCACCCAGGCGACCGCGCCGTGCCGCAGGGCGGTCACCATCGGGGCGACGTCGATGATCGCGCTGAGGATCACGACGCGCACCTCCGGGCGCCGTCGCCGCAGGAGATCGAGCGCCTCGAGCCCGCTCTCCTCACCGAGGACGAAGTCGAGCACCACGACGTCGGGCGACTCGGTGGCCACGAGCGCCGCGGCGCGGCGGACGTCGCCCGCGACGGGGAGCACCTCAAGGTCGGGTTCCGCGGCCAGCCGGGCCGCGAGCGCCTCGGCGAAGAGCGCGTGATCATCGACGATGAGGACGCGGATGGACCTCATGAGGTGAGCATGACGGACGCGACGCCCGCGCAGATCCTGCATTTGACGGAGACGGCCCGGTGTAATCTGCCCATTTCACCGAAGACCGCCCCACCACGTCGGCCCCGTCACCCGTAGCGAATCGAAGGCGCTCGTGAAGAAGGGCTGGCACTCGGACGGCCCGGTGGGCTACGTCTGGAAGTCCGCCTGACGGACGCCTCACCGCGGGCCGCGCCCGCGAAGGCCGTACCGGACGACGCCGTCCCCGGCGGCGTCGTCCGGTACGGCCGGGTGAGTGATCAGGCGATGGCGCCGCTCGTGCGGAGGGCGGCGATCTCGTCCTCGGTGAGGCCGATCTCGGCGAGGGCGGCGTCCGTGTGCTCGCCTGGCCGAGCCGGCGGGCGGGGCGTCTCGGCCCCGGTACGGCCGAAGCGCGGCGCGGGGGCGGGCTGGGCCATTCCGCCGATCTCCACGAAGCCGTCGCGCGCCCGGTTGTGCGGGTGGGCGGGGGCCTCGCCGAGGCCGAGCACCGGCGCCACGCACGCGTCGGTGCCGTCGAAGATCGCGGTCCACTCGTCGCGGGTGCGCTGCTTGAAGACCTCGGTGAAGCGCGCCCGCAGCTCGGGCCAGCGCTCCTGGTCGAGCTGGGCGGGCAGGTCCTCGTCCGCCAGGCCGAGGCCGCGCAGCAGGGCGGCGTAGAACTGCGGCTCCAGGGCGCCGACGCTGACGTACCGGCCGTCGGCGGTCTCGTAGGTGTCGTAGAACGGCGCGCCCCCGTCGAGGAGGTTGGTGCCGCGCTCGTCGCGCCAGAGCCCCTGGCCGCGCATGCCGTGGATGAACGAGGTCAGCAGGGCGGCGCCGTCGACCATGGCGGCGTCGACGACCTGGCCCCGTCCGGACCGTGAACGCTCGTACAGCGCGGCGAGGATGCCGAGCGCGAGGAGCATGCCGCCGCCGCCGAAGTCGCCGATGAGGTTGAGCGGCGGGACGGGCCGCTCCCCGGCGTGGCCGATCGGGTCGAGCGCGCCCGCGATCGCGATGTAGTTGATGTCATGGCCGGCCATGGTCGCCATGGGGCCCTCCTGGCCCCACCCCGTCATCCGGCCGTACACCAGGCGCGGGTTGCGTTCGAGGCAGACGTCGGGGCCGAAGCCGAGGCGTTCGGTGACGCCCGGGCGGAAGCCCTCGACGAGCACGTCGGCCGACTCGATGAGCCGCAGGAGCACGTCGACGCCGGCCGGGTCCTTCAGGTTCAGCCCGATGGACCGGCGACCGCGGCTCAACGGATCCGCGGTCGCCGCGCCGCCGACGAGGGTCGCCGCGCCCGCCACCGTGGACGGACGGTCGACGCGGAGTACGTCGGCACCCAGATCGGAGAGCACCATGCAGCCGAACGGCGCAGGTGCGAGGCTCGCGATCTCGATGACGCGAACACCGTGCAGTGGTCCCATGCTCACCCCTCAGGTCGGCCTTGCGGCACACTCTAGAACTTGGTTCTAGAGTGCCGCGCGGCGACCTGCGGAGCCGAGCAGGGTAAGACGCCCGGGTCGCGACGTCGAGACCAACGGGGACGTAGGGCTTGGCGCGAGACGGCGTCGCGCCGACAGGGGGTCACAGTGCGTTGACGAAAGCCTTCAGAGAGTTGCCCGCCGACGTCAGCCCACCGAGTGCGTTGTGCACGATGTGGGCCGCGCCACTGGGGGATGTCAGCAGGTAGAAGATGACAAAGGCTATAAGTGCCCAGGTCAGGTACTTCTTCATTGGCGCTCCCGCCTCCCATCGAACGCCGCTATTGTCGCCCATCTGTGGCGCGGACGGCAGTCATTCGTTGTCCTGATGTTCCACGGCCGGGCCGCCTCCGCAGGCGACCGCCCTCGCGACCGTACGTCTCCTCCAGTTGAGTATCACCGCTTCCCTGTGTTCTGTCGCGTGTCAACTCTGACACAAGTGCGTGTGTCAGGACGACCTCAAGTCGGCGACCTTTGCCACGTTCCATTGAAGGAATCGGACGTACCGGGCATGCCATCGGTCATGTCCGTATGCAGCCGCGTCGTCACCGCACGCGTCCGAAAAGGAACCCGTCCGGATCTACCGGCGGCGGTAGACGATTCTCTCGCCGCGCGGGGGCCCGCACCGATCCTCGATCACGCCCACCGGCAGGGGCCGCGCGGTGGCCGACAGCGGCCGATCGCTTCGCGGCCGGTGTACGCCGTGGGGTGACGGAATGCATAGGGAGTCCCCCGCTGGGTAGTTGTCCGGTGCTGTGGCATGGCTCAGGGGGCGCCGTGGCCGCGGGGGACAGCCAGTGCGACACAGGGACCAGACGATCCGGCAGCGCGCCACCGTCGTCGCGATGACGGTGACGGGGGTCGTCGCCGTGTTGCTCTACATCGGGGTGCTCGCCCTGATCCAGTACCAGGTGACGAGCCGGCTCTCGACGGAGCTGACGTACACCACCCGGCAGATGGCCGCGCTGGCCCGCGCGGGGCGGCTGACCAATCCCGTGATCACCGGCGGTCATCAGCTCGTCCAGGTGCAGAACGACCGAGGGCAGGTCGTGGCGGCCACCCGGAGCGTGTCCGGGCTGCCCGCCCTGCGCGCCCGGCGGCCCGCCGACGGGCAGCGCATCGAGCAGCGGGTGTGCGTCGACCCGCGCCACTGCCTCACGCTGGTCTCCCAGCGGGTCACCGGCCCGGGACAGGCGCTCACGATCCACTCGATCGCGCCGGAACCGGGACTGTTCCCGCGTCCCGGCCTGGCCGTCCTGCTGGCGCTGGGCATCCCCGTCAGCATCGGCGCGGCCGGCGTCTGGCGATGGTGGGCCGCCGGGCGAAGGCTGCGGCCGATCGAGGCGCTGCGCGACGAACTCGACGCGATCAACGCGGCGGATCTGCGCCGGAGGGTCTCGATGCCGCAGCGGCGCGACGAGTTCTACTGGCTGGCGATGGCCGTGAACGCGACCCTCGACCGGCTGGAGGCGGCCGTAGAGCAGCAGCGCCGCCTCGTCTCCGATGTGTCCCACGACCTGCGCAGCCCGATCGCCGGGCTGCGCGCCGAGCTGGAGATCGCGCTGATCGACCCGGAGGGCACCGACCTGCGCGAGGCGCTGGGCCGGACCCTGACGAACATCGACCGGCTGCAGAACATCGTCACCGAACTGCTCGCGCTCGCGCGCCGCGACGCGGGCCTGCCCAGCCGCAACGGCCCCGTCGACGTCGGCGACCTGGCCGAGCGCGAGGTACGCCGCGTGCCCCGGCGGATCACCGCAAAGGTGATCGCCGAGCCGGGGGCGGTGGTCCGGGCGAACCGGCTGGACATCAGCCGGGTGCTCACCAACCTCCTCGACAACGCCGCGCGGCACGCCGACTCCGAGGTCACCGTCACCGTACGGCGGCAGGAGAGCGAGGCGGTAGTCGAAATCTTCAACGACGGCAAACAGATACCTCCCGCCGACCGGGAACGGATCTTCGAACGGTTCATCCGGCTGCCGGACGCGCGGCAGCGCGACCCGGGCGGCAGCGGCCTCGGCCTGGCGATCTCCCGCGAGATCGCCCACGCGCACGGCGGCACGCTCACGCTGACCGACAGTGACAAGGGTGCCTGCTTCGTGCTCACTCTTCCCCTGCTGGCAGAGTTATCGGCGTGAATGCTGTGGTCTTCGACCTCGATGGCGTGCTCGTCGACTCCGAACCGGTCTGGGAGGAGGTGCGGCGCGCGTTCGTCGCCGACCACGGCGGGCGGTGGCAGCCCGACACCCAGCAGCGCCTGATGGGCATGAGCACCTCCGAGTGGGCCGCCTACCTGAGCGGCGAACTCGGCGTCCGGATGCCGGCCGACGAGGTCGCCCGTGGCGTCGTCGAGCAGATGGCCCGCCGCTACGAGGACGGCGTCCCGCTGATGCCGGGCGCGGTCGAGGCCGTACGGCGGCTGGCGTCCCGCTGGCCCCTCGGACTGGCCAGTTCCTCGCCGCGCGCGCTCATCGACGTCGTCCTCGACCGTACGGGGCTCGCGGAGTCGTTCCGGGCGACCGTCTCGACCGAGGAGGTCGCCCGGGGCAAGCCCGCCCCCGACGGGTACCTCCTCGCCGCCCGCAGGCTCGGGGTCGATCCGGTCGGCTGCGCCGCCGTGGAGGACTCCAGCAACGGCCTGCGGTCCGCGCACGCCGCCGGGATGCGCGTGATCGCCGTACCGCACCCGCGTTACCCGCCGGCCCCGGACGCCCTCGCCCTGGCCGCGTACGTCGCCGAGGACCTCGAGGACCTCACCCCGGACCGCGTCGCCGCCGCGATGAACGCCGCTCCCTGACGTTCCGGCGTACGGAGGGCTCGGCGAAGATCCTGGCCAGCGCGCGGTTCGTGGTGATGCGCGGCCCACGCGGAGGGTCTTCTCCGAAACCTCACGCCGCCGCTGGCCGGGGCTCAGCGGGCGGCCTGCCAGGCGGTGAGGCCCTCCGGCGTGAGGAAGGCGTCGAAGGCCAGCTCCGACGCTCCGACGAGGGTCGCGTCCCCGCCCAGCGCGGCCGGGACGACCTGGGGCGGCTCCTCGCGGCGGAAGGCCATGAGGCCGTTCTCGTAGGCGGCCGTGAACGCGCCCGTCGCCTGCTCGTGGAGCCGGACGCCCAGACCGGACAGCGTGACCCGCTGCGGGTCGAGCGCGTTGACGAGGGCCGCGGTGCCGGTCCCGAACGCGCGGGCGACCTCCTCGAGCGCGGCGGCGCAGCGGGGATCGCCTTCGGCGGCGCCGGCGAAGATCCGCAGGGCGTCCGCCCGTCCGCGCGCCGGCTCGACGGGGACCCCCCTCGCGCGCAGCAGCGCGTTCGCGCCGACCTGGAGCGACCAGCAGCCGACGGCGCCGCAGTCGCACGGCAGGTCCGAGCCGCCCAGCGGCATGTGCCCGAACTCCCCGGTCGTCCCCCGCGCGCCGTGCAGCGGACTGCCGTCGACGAGCAGCGTGCCGCCCAGGTCGAAGTCGACGTGGAAGTGCAGGCCGACGCCGACGCCGCGGAGCGCGCCGCGCCGCGCCTCCGCCAGGCCGGCGAGCGTCGCGTCGTTGCCCAGCGCGACCGGCGTCGCGCCGGCGCGCAGGATCTCCGCCGCCGGAACGTCGTGCCAGGACAGGTGCGGGATGTCCACGACGCGGCCGTCGCGGATGGGGCCGGGCAGCGCGACACCGACGCTGACGACCCGGGGACCGAGCTCGGTGAGCCACCGGTCGATCGCCGTGGCCAGGTCGCCCAGGACGGCCTCCGGCGGGTTCCCGGGGTGCGGCCGCTCCTCGCGCACCGTCAGGCCGCCGCCGATCTCGGCGGTGGCCGTCGTCCAGGCGTCCTCCCGCAGGTCGACGGCCAGGGCGAGGGGGCCTTCGGGGTGCGGGCCGACGATCGCGGTGGGGCGGCCGCGGGCCCGCTGCGGCGCGGGCCGTTCCTCGGCCAGCCGGGCCTCGGTCAGGTCGGCGACCAGGACGGCGGCCGTTCCGCGGGCCAGCCCGAGATCGCGGGTGAGCTCCGAGCGGGTGGCCCGGCCCGCGCCGTCGTGCGCGGCCCGTAGCAGGCGGACGAGGTTGTGCGGGCGCAGCTCGCCGCTGGTCGTCGCTCCGGTCACCGTACGCACCCGTCGATTGTGTCAGCCCTCCCTCTTCGATTATGTTCTCGGCAAGAGCAAATTAGGAGGGGCTGTGTTCGATTCCGTGGCCAGGCGCGCGCGCGTCGGCGTCTTCGGCTACTTCGGGCTGTGCGGCATGACCATCGGCATCTGGGCCGCGAGCCTGCCCGCCCTCGCGGACCGGCTCGACCTGACCGCCGGGCGGACCGGCACCACGCTGCTTCTGATCTCCCTCTCCGCGCTCGTCTCGATGCAGGCCGCGGGACGGATGGCGGACCGCTGGTCGAGCCGCCGGCTCACCTGGGTCGCCGGGCCCCTGCACGCCCTGCTCCTGCTCGGACCGGCGTTCGCGGGGTCCTACTCCGCGCTCTTGGTCGGCGCGGTCGTCTTCGGCCTCGGCTTCGGGCTGCTCGAGGTCGGCATGAACGCCCACGCCGTCGAGGTCGAGGTCCGCTACGACCGGCCGATCATGTCGGCGTTCCACGGCCTGTGGAGTCTCGGCGGCGCGGTCGCCGGCCTCGTCACGGCCGCCGCGATGCGGGGCGGCCTCGGCGTCCAGGCCCTCCTCGTCGGCACGGCGCTCATCATGGCGGTGCTCTTCCTTCTCCCGGCTCGTCTCCTCCTCCCCGGCCCCACGGCACGGGAGACGGCGGAGGCGTCGCCAGAGGCGGCGCGCCCGGGCCGCGGCCGGATCCCGAAGGTGATCGTGCTGCTCGGCGTGGTGATGCTCGCCGGCGCGATCTGCGAGGGCGGCGCGATGGACTGGGCGGCGATGCACGCCCGCCGCGTGCTGCACGTCTCGGCCGACCTGGCACCGCTGTCCTACACGGTCTACTCGGTGGCGATGACCACCATGCGGTTCCTCGGCGACCGGCTGCGCGGCCGCCTCGGCGGCGGCCGCACCCTGCGGCTGGCGGGCACCGTGGCCGCCACCGGCTACGCGCTCGTGCTGCTCGCCCCTTCCATCGGCGGCGCCGCCCTGGGGTGCGCCTGGGTGGGATGGGTCCTCGTGGGAATCGGCCTGGCGACGATCGTGCCGGTGGGGTTCAGCTCCGCCGGGGCGGACTCGGCCTCGGCCGGGCGGACGATCGCCCTGCTGACCAGCTTCGGCTACGGCGGGCTGCTGGCCGGCCCGGCCGTCATCGGCCACCTCGCCGAGGCGACCTCACTGCGGACGGCGCTGGTCCTCCCGGGCGTCCTCGCCGTCTTCGTCGCGCTGGCGGGCCCGCCGGCGATCAGGGTCCTCACCGCCCGCCGCGCCCCCGCTCCCGAGATCGCAACCCTGGAGAAGGCGTCCTGACCGTCGAACCGAGGCCCGCCGCGTGCGACGATCGTGTCGTGAAGATCCTGATTCGAGTGGTCATCACCGCTGTCGCCCTTTGGGTGGCGACTCTGGTGGTCCACGGCATCGACCTCACGGCCGCGACCACACCGCGCAAGATCGGCACGCTCGTCGCCGTAGCGGTGGTCTTCGGCCTCATCAACCAGTTCATCAAGCCGATCGTCAAGACCCTGGGCTGCCTGTTCTACGTCCTGACGCTGGGGCTGTTCGCGCTCGTCGTCAACGGGCTGCTGCTGTGGCTGGCGAGCTGGGCGGCGGACAAGCTGAATCTGCCGTTCCACGTGTCGGGGTTCTGGGCGGCGTTCTGGGGCGCGATCGTCGTCGGCCTGGTCAGCTGGCTGCTCAACCTCTTCGTGCACGACGACAAGGAGGACTGAGCCCTCAGAGGAGGCCGGCGTTCTTGAGGTGGCTCGTGTCGTTGAACGTGACGAGCCGCAGCTCGTCGTCCTCACGGGCCCAGACGGTGAGCGAGGCGTTCGCGACGACCGTGCGCTCGACGTCGAGCAGCTCCTCCTCGGAGAGGCGCTCGACGATGTACCGCGTCAGGACGACGATCGCGTCGTGCGCGACGACCAGGACCCGGCCGCCGGGATGCTCCCGGTCCAGGTCGCCGAGGACGCTCCGCAGCCGCAGCGCCACGTCGGCCCAGGACTCGCCGGCGGGCGGCCGGTAGTAGAACTTCCCGAGCCTGCGCTTGCGCTCGGCCTCCTCCGGGTGACGCGCCTGGACGCCGCGCTGCGTGAGGAGGTAGAACTCGCCGAGCTCGCGGTCACGGAACCGCTCGTCGAGGACGATCGGCGGCGGATCGGCCAGCTGCTCCAGGGCGAGGCGCGCGGTGTCCCTCGCCCGCAGGTACGGCGAGCACACGACCGCCGTCGGGCGCTCGTCCGGGGAAAGCTCGGCCAGCCGGCGACCGAGCGCGATCGCCTGCTCCCGCCCGAGCTGCGACAGGGGGACGTCGGCGTCGCGCAGGGTCATGTCGACCGCGTCCAGCCCGCGGGCCGCCGCGTCGTGCGCGGCGACGTTCCCCGTGCTCTCGCCATGCCTGGCCATGCCCAGCCACTCGAGTGACCTCACAGCACCGTGACCTTACCTGGACATCTCACGACGTGGGGCAGGTCTCCCCGCATGTGAGGCGGATCAACATCTGCAGGAACACCTGCTGCACCTGCCGCGGGTCGAGGGTCACGAAGGCCTGCCCGCCCGTCGCCGCGGCGATCCGCTGCAGCGGCCCCGGATCGATGTCGGGCCCGAACGCGATGGGCACGACCGCGACGGGGCGCATCGGATCACCGGCCCGGGCGAGCTCCTTCAGGAGGGTCTGCAGGGAGATCGTGCGGCCCGGGTCGTAGTTCATCCCGTCGGTCAGCACGACCACGACGTTGTTGTGGTCGGGCTGGTAGGTCCGGACGGCCTCCTGGTAGGCGGCGAGCACCGAGTCGTACAGACCGGTGCGGCTGCCCGGCACCGGCGCCGCCGCGGCGAAGGACCGTTCGACCAGGTCGCGCTGCGTACCCGCGCCGATCTTGTCGCTGAGCGTACGGAACGGCACGATCTGGCGGTAGTCGCGGGCGCCGTCCAGCGCGGTGGAGAACTCCCAGAGCGCCACCTGCGAGTTGTCGCTGAGGATCTTCATCCCGCCGACGGCGACCTTCGCGGTGGCCTGCATGCGCGTGTCCTGCGTCCGGGGGACCGGGTCGCCCATGGACGGTGAGACGTCGAGGAGGATCAGCATGCGCGCGCCGAGCACCGTACGCTGCCACATCTGCAGGACCCGGCCGACGTTCACGGGGTCGGGGGCCGGGAGCCGGTCCGGGGCGCGGGCCGTGACGCCGTACCGCTCGTCGAAGCCCGTCCCGGCCACGCCGTCGGGAGTGCGCAGCCCGAGCCCCTGCAGCGCGACGCGGGTCTGGGACTGGGCGAGCGTGGCCTGGAAGTCCTCGACCGTCCCGGAGCGCCCGCGGTCGGTCGTGGTGGACACGTACGGGAAGTCGAGCGCGAGGGTGGGGCCCTTCGGGTACAGGGCGGTGACGAGCGGGACGTCGCCGGCGTGCGCGTGCCGCCAGACCGACTGTTCGGACAGGACCACCGCGGTCGGCGGCCGGGCTGCCTCATCCTTGGCGATCCGGGTGTACGCGGCCCGCTCGTCGGGGAGCGCGCTGCCGAGGTCGGAGTAGAGCGTGACGGCGAAGGAGGACAGCCCGTTCCGGCCGGGACCGGCGGCGTGCTGGGCGAGCAGCAGCGCGCCCAGGCCGGCGGCGTCGCCGGCGGGGTCGAGGAACCGGATCCGGAGGGCGGGCGACGGGCCGCCGGTCCCGGGCAGCCGGGTGGACAGCAGGAGCCGCCACGTCGCGGTGCCCGGCGCGTGCCCGCGCGGGACCGCGAGGACCAGGGGTGACATCGCGACCGACGCGCCGGACGCCCGTACGGCGGCGGCGCCCGTGTCGGTGCGGCGGGCGATCGGCAGCCAGAGGGACGAGTCGGGGATCCACGCGTCGGGGCGGGCCACACCCGGGTTGGAACCCTGCCCGGACAGGGCCGCCGCGACGTCGGAGGGCCGCTGGCGGCTCACGGTGACGCGGCACCCGCCCGCGGACTCGTACCGGCGCGCGGCCTGCTCGATCGCCGGGGCGATCGACGGCGCGACCGCGACGGTGATCGCCCGGCCGGCGCATCGGCTCGGGCCGGAGCCGAGCGCGCACGCGGCGAGGGTCGGCAGCAGGACCAGCAGCGTGCCCAGGGCGTGTCCCAGTGCCTTCGTCCCGGTGGCGCGGCGAGAATAAGGCATCGGCGGTGTCCGTCCGCTCATTTGACGGCTTCCCGTCACCCGTCGGGAAAATTATCCAGTTAGCATCGGCGAATAACGCCTACTTCCGGACATTCCGACTGGGTGTGGTCGACAGGTCGCATCCCCTACGCCACAGGCGTCCCGGACGTCGCACGATGGCTCGCCAAACCCGCGACTGCGACCGTTTCCGGACATAAACAAATAGGGTGACTGTTGCGGGTTATAACGGCTGACTAGACTCTTCGCCGTGGGACGTCATGTCTCGCCGCAGCACAGGCGGTCGCTCCGCCGGGTGACGATCGTCGCCCTCATCGGGATCGTCGTGCTGGCCGGCGTGCTGGCCTTCGCCGGCTACTCCATCTGGGCGCGGGTCCGTGAGCCGGCGCCGACGCGGCGGCCGGCCGCGGCCGCCCCCGCCGCGACCCTGACGCTGACCGTCACCGGCCCGAGGTGCCAGGTCTTCGTCGGCGTCCCCGGCGGCGACATCCTGGTCAACCGCACCCTCGTGCGCGGGCAGACCCTTCGGTTCGGCGACGCTCGTCTCAACGTCGTGCTGAGCGACGCCGGGGCGGTCCAGGTGGACGTGAACGGCGTCCGGCGTCCGGCGGGCGAACCGGGCCGGCGCGCCGCGTTCACCGCCGTACGCCGCTGACGGCCGCGCCCCCCGCCTCGACGAGGGGCGCGGGCGGTCAGGTCCGCGACGAGCGGCGCCTGCGGGTGAGTTCGGCGCCGCCGACCGCCGCGACGACGAGGAGGGCGCCCAGACCGACCCACAACCAGCTCGCGCTGGAGGTGCTCGCGGACTTCTGCGCGGCCGGGGTGCTCGACGGCGTGGCCGCCGCCGGGGCCGCGCTGCCGTCCGCCGACCCGGCGGGGGCGGGCGTCGGCCCGACCGAGGCGGGCGCCGACGACGACCCGCCCACGACCGTGAACTTGTAGTCGCCCGTCACCGGGTGTCCGTCCTCGGAGACGACCCGCCAGCCGACCGTGTACACGCCGGGGGGCAGGACGCCTGCCACCTGCTCGGTCACCGTGGCGCCCGCCGCGTGCGCCTTGCCGGACTCGTGGTGGCCGCCCTTGGCGTCGAGCACGACGACCCCGGGGAACCGCACCGCCTCGGCGAAGGTCAGCTTGATCTGGGCGGGCGACGACACCTTGGCGCCCTTGGCCGGCTGGGCGGCGACGAGCGTGGTGTGCGCGGACGCGGGGGGCGCCGTGAGGAGGCAGCCGACGGCCGTGGCGGCGATCGCCGCCGCGAGTCGGGTGAAGGGCCGCCGGACGGCCCGGGGCGGCCGGGGGAGTCGCGGGGTGTACATGGGGTTTCTCCGATCGTGAGGCTCGCTGAGCGTGCGGGTGACCGGATCCGCCGGATCCGGTGCGGCAAGGTGTGTGCGAACGAGGCGTTCAGCGGAACGCCGGGAACGGAGCGGGCGGCCCGCGCCGGGTGAGGACGTGCCGCAGGGTCCGTTCCGGCGGGCGGCCGGCCGGGTCGGCGAACCCGTGCCGCCGGTACGGCACCGGCGGGGGAGCGGACGTCGACAGGAGCGCCCGCAGCGGCCGGACGGCGGCGTCCGCGGCCCTCCTGGCGAGCCGCCAGACGGCGCGTTCGCCGCGCCGGAGCCACCAGGCCGAGACGACGGCCGCGGTCACGTGCGCGAGCGTCATCGCACCGTGGCCGTGAGCGCCCACGGCCGTGGGATGGTGGGCCAGGTGCGGGCCGTGCTGCGCCGCGGCGAACAGCACGTGCAGCATGAACTGCCCGCCGAGCAGCCCGGCCAGGATCGTGCCCAGGGACCGCTCGGTGCCCGCGAGGACGGCGCCGACGACGGCCAGCCCGACGAGCCCCGCGCCGACCGCGGCGGGCGGAACGGGTTCATGTGAGCTCACCGAATGTCCGGCCACGGCAAGAGCCGTGCACACGGCCGCGAAGATCAGCGCGCGGGGCAGGCGGAACACCGGATCGCTGGGCATGACCCCTCCATCCTCGCATCGCCGTGCTCCCGGAGACGCTTCGGCGAGGCTATTGACGTTGGGGATCATCCGTATCTAATTTTCATACGTCCGAATCCGCCCGTTGATTCTTTACAAACCTTCGCAAACGCGGCAGGAGAGTCCATGTCCTCGCTCGTCCGCCGGTCCGTCCGTACGCGTCCCCGGGCCGTCACCGGGCTCGCCCTCTTCCTCGCCGCGCTCGTCGTCGGCCCGCCGGCGCACGCGGCCGGTGCCAAAGGCGCGTCACTTCGGGTGATGACCTACAACCTGCAGGCCGGTGCGGGCGTCGACCACGTCTTCGACCTCGAGCGCCAGGCCCGCACGATCGAGGCCCAGCATCCCGACGTCGTCGGGCTGGAGGAGGTCGACGTCAACTGGGGTACGCGCAGCGACTACGTCGACGAGGCGTCGTGGCTGGCGCGGCGGCTGCACATGCGGGTGTTCTTCGCCCCGATCTACACGCTTCCGCCGGACCGGGCCGGTGCGCCCGACCGGGAGTTCGGCGTCGCGGTGCTGTCCCGGTTCCCGATCCTCCAGGCGGAGAACCACGAGATCACGCGGCTGTCCACGCAGGTGCCGAACCCCGTACCGGCCCCGGCCCCCGGCTTCCCCGAGGTGCTGATCAAGGCGCGGGGCACGCGGATCTGGGTGTACGACACCCACCTCGACTACCGCTCCGACCCCTCCGTACGCCGGGCGCAGGTCGCCGACATGGCGGCCATCATGGACCGACGACACGGTCCTAAGCTGCTGCTTGGGGACTTCAACGCCGAGCCGGACGCGCCCGAGCTCGCGCCGCTCTGGACGCGGCTGAGCGACGCGCTGACGGTCGCCGGGCAGCGTACGACGCCCACGTTCCCGGCCGACGTGCCGGTGACGCGCATCGACTACATCACCTTCACGCCGGGCCCGCGCGTCACCCGCGCGTTCGTGCCGGACACGCTCGCCTCCGACCACCGGCCCGTCGTGGCCGACCTGAAGGGGATCCGCTGATGACGACACGACGTGGAGTGCTCCGTGGCATCGCCGCCGGCGGCGCGGCCGTCCCGATCGCCGCGCTCGGCACGCCGGCCGCCCATGCAGACCAGGCGGCGTCCCGGAACGGCGGGGTCCGTACGGGCTTCGAGGTGCTGCGCGCCGGGGGCTACCGGGAACTACGCGGCCAGAAGATCGGGATGGTGGCCAACCCGACCGCGGTGATCCGTGACCTGAGCCACGAGGTGGACGTCATGCACGCGGCCTCCGGCGTGGACCTGGCCGCGGTGTTCGGCCCGGAGCACGGGTTCCGGGGCTCGGCGCAGGCCGGCGGCTCGGAGGGGTCCTACAAGGACCCGCGCACCGGGATCGCCGTCTACGACGCCTACGCCAAGACCCCGCAGCAGATCGCCGACTACTTCACCAAGTCCGGCATCGACACCGTGGTCTTCGACATCCAGGACGTCGGCGCGCGCTTCTACACCTACGTCTGGACGATGTTCGACTGCATGCGGGCGGCGATCCAGGCGGGCAAGCGCTTCGTCGTGCTCGACCGGCCGAACCCGCTCGGCGGCGTGGAGGCGACCGGGCCCGTGCTCCACCCGGAGTACGCCTCGGGCGTGGGCCGCGAGCCGATCGCCCAGCAGCACGGTATGACCGTCGGCGAGCTCGCCCGCCTGTTCGACGGGGAGTTCCTGGAGGGCAAGGCGAAGCCGCAGGTCGTCCAGATGCGCGGCTGGCGGCGCGGCATGACCTGGGAGGAGACGGGCCTGCCCTGGGTGCTGCCCTCGCCGAACATGCCGACGATCAACACGGCGGTGGCCTATCCGGGCATGGGGCTGTTCGAGGCGGTGAACCTCTCGGAGGGGCGCGGCACGACCGTGCCGTTCGAGATGGTCGGCGCGCCGTACGTCGACTGGCACTGGGCCGACGACCTGAACGGCCTGGGCCTGCCCGGAGTGCGGTTCCGCGAGGCGTACTTCGCGCCCACGTTCAACAAGTGGGTGAACCAGAACTGCGGGGGCGCGCAGCTGTTCGTCACCGACCGCCGGCGCTTCGACCCGATCCGCACCGCGCTCGCCATGATCATCAGTGCCCGCCGGCTCTACCCGAAGGACTTCGCCTGGCGAGAGAGCAAGTCGCCGTACTGGATCGACCTCCTCACCGGATCCGACCAGGTCCGCACCGCGATCGACGGCGGCGCGAACGTCGACCAGGTCGTCGCCGGCTGGCAGGCCGACCTGGCGCGCTTTCGCGCGCAGCGGAAGCGCTACCTGCTGTACCGCTGAGTCCGCCCCACCCTCCGCTGTACCGCTGAATCCTCCCCATCCTCCGCATCCCCCAGGAGAGACGATGCGCCGTGCCCTGCCGATCCTTCTCGCCGTCGCGGGCCTGTGCGCGCCGGCCGCGGTCGCCCAGGCCGCCCCGCCACCGGCCCCGCCGGTGAAGGGACTGTCGGCCCCCGCGCGTACGACCACCGCCGGGCCACCGACCGTCACCGCCGCCGACCTGCGGTTCACCCCCGGCCGCGTGCTTCGGGACGGCACCCCGCAGCAGGCGGGCCTGTCGCCCGACGCGGTCGCGGCGATCGGCACGGACGCCGCGAGCTACATGAATTCCGCGCCGACGCCGTACTACCCGGGCGCCGTCGTGCTCGCCGCCCGGAACGGCGTGGTCGCGGCGCAGGACGCGATGGGCTACGCGCTGCGGTACGCCGACGACAAGCCCACCGAGCTGCCGCGGGACCAGTGGATCCCGATGCGCAAGGACACGATCTTCGACCTGGCGTCGATGTCGAAGCTGTTCACGACCGTCGCGGCGATCCAGCAGATCGAGCGGGGCCGCGTCGACCTGAACGCCACCGTCGCGTCGTACCTGCCCGGCTTCGGGCAGAACGGCAAGGACACGATCACCATCCGGGAGCTGCTCACCCACACGAGCGGTCTGCGGCCGGACCTGCCCTTCTACAACTATTCCGGCCGTGCCGCGCAGGAGGCGGCGCTGTTCGCGGACACCCCGCAGGCCAAGCCCGGCACCGCGTACATCTACTCCGACCTGAACATGATCACGATGCAGTTCGTGCTGGAGAAGGTGACCGGCAAGACCCTCGACGTGCTCGTACGGGACGGCATCACCCGGCCGCTCGGCATGCGCGACACCGGCTACAACCCGCCGGCGTCGGAGAAGCCGCGGATCGCCGCGACGGAGTACGAGCACAAGCCGTACGCCGCCCTGGACCGCGGACTCGTCTGGGGTCAGGTCCACGACGAGAACTCCTACGCCCTCGGCGGCGTCGCCGGCCACGCCGGGGTGTTCTCCACCGCCCACGACATCGGGATCTTCGCCCAGATGATCCTGGACGGCGGGCGGTACGGTCACGCGCGCGTCCTGGACGAGGACTCCGTCCGGCTGCTGTTCACCGACTTCAACACGGCGTTCCCCGGCAACGCGCACGGCCTCGGCTTCGAGATCGGGCTGCGCTGGTACGAGGACGCGATGACCTCGCCGGTCACGATCGGGCACACCGGCTACACCGGCACCAGCATCGTGATCGACCCGATCTCCCGGTCGTTCGTGATCCTGCTCACCAACCGGGTCCACCCGACCCGCAACGGGCCCAGCATCAACCCGGCGCGCCGCGCCGTGGCGCGCGACCTGGGCCGCGCCGTCCCCGTACGGCCCGCCGAGGGACGGGACGCGTGGTTCTCCCAGATGGCGGACGGCAAGACCGCGACGCTGACCGCGCCGATGCCGGCGGGGGCCACCAAGCTCTCCTTCGACCTCTGGTACGACACCGAGGAGACCGACCTCGGCGTGCTGGAGACCTCCTCGGACGGTAAGACCTGGACGCCCGCCCCGCTGTCCCTGCGGTCCGGGCGCAACGCGTGGACGGTGAACGGGGCGTTCTCCGGCTTCGCCGGGCGGCGCTGGGCCAAGGCCACCGCGACGCTCCCGGCCGGTACCACCTCGGTCCGCTGGCGCTACACCTCCGACCCGGCGTACCAGGGCCGCGGCGTCTACGTCGACGGCGTACGGGCCTCGGACGCCGACGGCCGCGTCGTGTTCAACGGCGAGCGCCCCGCCGACGCCGCCCTCTTCACCGCTTCAGGCTGGATCCGCAGCTCCAACTGACCCCCATGCCGCCCGCGCCGAGACTTCAGCCGGCGCGGGCGGCGCTGTTTCCGGCCGTTTCCCTGCGTACCGGATGAAGGCGGGGGCCTTCATTTCGGCGCCGTGAGGCCACTGTCGCCGGCCCTCTGGTCGGCGGCCGACGGCCAGGCCCGGAGGGCCGCCTCGGCGACCTGCTCCAGGTCGCTCGTCGTGGCGCCGTCACGCGCTTGGGCGGACATGCCCTGGAGGACGGCCGAGTAGAAGGTCGCCAGCACATGAGCGTCGGTGTGGGCGGGAAGTCTGCCCGAGCGGGTGGCGGCGTCGATCTTGGCTTCGAGCGCGCGGACACCCATGGCACGGAGGTCGCGTAGCCGGGCCGCGATGTCGGCGGACTGGGGTGCACAGTTGGTCGCCGCGCTGATCAGGAGGCAGCCGCGCGGGCGGTCGGGCCTGGTGTAGGCGGCCGCCGCCTCGCGTAGCAGGCGTTCGACGGCATCGTGGGCGTCCGGTTCCTCGGCCAGCGCGCGTTCGGTGAAGGCGCCGTAGGTGCGGATGTAGCCGTCGAGCGCCTCGAGGAACAGGGCCCGCTTGTCGCCGAAGGCCGCGTAGAGGCTGGGCGCACCGATGCCGAGCGCTTTGGTGAGCATGGCGATCGAGGTCGCGTCGTAGCCGTGCTCCCAGAACACGGCGATGGCGCCCTCGAGGGCTTTGTCGCGGTCGAACGACCGGGGCCGTCCCGTTTTCATACCCTCCATTCTATAGCGATCGTTAGAGATGTGCGTTACGGTACTTATCGAACGATCGCTACAAAAGTAGGAGGAGCCACAGATGGTCACTACAGGACTGCTCATCCGCGTCGAGGCCAAGCCGGACAAGGTGCCGGAGGTCGAGGCTCTGCTGAAGTCGGCCGTGGATCATGTGCGGCAGGAGGGGCTGGCGGTCATCTGGTCCGCGCTGCGCCTCGGGCCCACGACGTTCGCCGTCTTCGACGCCTTCGTCGACGAGGCCGACCGCCAGGCTCACCTGGACGCCCACGGCGATGCGCTGCGCAATGCGGAGCTGTTCGCCGGGTCGCCCTCCATCGAGCACGTCGACGTCATCACCGCCAAGCTCCCCGGCGAGTGACCGGACACGGCGACCGATGACCGCCTGCCGCGCGCCGCGCCCTGAGCCGGCGCGCGGCAGGAGACCGCACGAGATCGAACCCGCCCTGGGGAGACATCATGCAGACAGCACCTGTCAACGACATCGAGATCGAGTACGAGCTGATCGGCCACGGTGAGCCGCTGCTGCTCATCCACGGTTCAAACCTCGCCACGGGGCTCGCCCCGCTGGCGGCAGCGCTGGCCGCCCAGGCCCCGTACCTGCAACTCGTGCGATACCACCGGCGTGGGATGGCGGGCAGCGGCGGACGAGGCCGGCCCATCAGCGTCGGGCAGCAGGCCGCCGACGCCCTCGGCCTGCTCGACGCCCTCGGCCTGCCGTCCGCGCACCTGCTGGGCTACTCCTACGGTGGCGTGATCGCGATTGAGGCCGCGCTGTCGGCGCCCGCTCGCGTGCGAAGCCTGGCACTGCTCGAACCGATCCTGACCGAGGTGCCATCGTGGACCACGTTCAGGGCGGGCATGGAACCGATCATGAGCCTCTACGCCGCCGGTGACATGGCCGGCGCCGCGAGGGCGACATTCGCGGGCCTCGGGGGTCCGGACTGGGAGGAACTGGTCTCGACCGCCGGGCCGGACGCCCTTGACCTGGCAGTGCGCGACACCGAGCTCTTCTACCGGGCCGAGGCGCCGTCCCTTACCACCTGGACGCTGGATGAGACACGCGCCGCCGCCGTGCAGGGCCCGGTGCTGTCGGTGGTGGGCACCCAGAGCGGGCCCTTCTTCGAGGAAGGTCGGCAGCTCCTGCATCAGCGCTTCACCCGGTGCGCCGACGCCGACATCCCCGGCGTGA
Source organism: Actinoallomurus sp. NPDC052308 (assembly GCF_040679195.1). NCBI lineage: Bacteria > Bacillati > Actinomycetota > Actinomycetes > Streptosporangiales > Thermomonosporaceae > Actinoallomurus > Actinoallomurus sp. NPDC052308. Next base: position 901,548 of record NZ_JBFAUM010000001.1, read on the forward strand.
ACCACCTGCTGAACCTTCAGGCGCCCCAGCCGATCGCCACCGCGGTCGCCGACTTCCTCCAGTGGCGCTCTGACATCCCGGGGTGATGGCCTTGGGGTGGTCTGACTGGCTATGGTGGAGTTCGAGGGGAGTACTTCCCAGCGCCCACCCGGTCAGGACGGACCTCCCATGAGGTCCCCGGGCGGCGGCCCGCCGCGCGACGGCGGGTGAAGGAGACCTCGGCCGTACCGACGTGCCGGGAGTCCCTATGTCCGAATCCGTCGCATCGCCGCTGCTGTGGGCGATCACCATCGCCGGGGTCATCGCGTTGTTCGCGGTCGACCTGATCATGACCCGCCGCCCGCATACTCCTTCACTACGCGAGTCGCTGGCGTGGTCGTGCTTCTACATCGCGCTGCCCTTCCTGTTCGGTGTCTTCGCCTGGAAGTGGTTCGGAGCGCCGACCGGGACGGAGTACTTCACCGGCTACCTGGTCGAGAAGTCGCTGTCCGTGGACAACCTGTTCGTGTTCATGCTGCTCCTCGCCGCCTTCGCGGTGCCGACGGTGCTGACCCAGCGCGTCCTGCTCTACGGCATCGCGGGCGCCCTCGTGCTGCGTGCGATCTTCATCGCGATCGGGGCGGCGGCGCTGCAGGCGGTCGACTGGGCGTTCCTGCTGTTCGGCGCGGTGCTGCTGGTCACCGCGGGGAAGATCCTCAAGGACGCGGTCAAGGGCACGGACCACGGCGTCGAGGTGTCCTCGCTGCGCTCGGTCCGCCTCCTGCGCCGCTTGATGCCGGTGACCGACGACTACCAGGGGCCGCGGATGTTCGCCCGGCAGGGCGGCCGGCGGGCGCTGACCCCGTTCGCCCTCGTCGTCGTGGCCGTGTTCGCCGCCGACGTGGTGTTCGCCGTCGACTCCATCCCCGCCGTCTACGGCATCACCCAGGACCCGTACCTCGTCTTCACCGCGAACGCCTTCTCCCTGTTCGGGCTGCGGGCGCTGTACTTCGTCCTGCAGAGCACGCTGAGCAAGCTCGTCCACCTGGGCTACGGGCTCGCCGTCATCCTGGCGTTCATCGGCGTCAAGCTCGTGCTGCACTGGGCGCACGGCCCCTGGCCGCAGGTCCCGGAGGTCCCCACGCCGCTGTCTCTCGCCGTCATCGTCGGAGCGCTGCTGACGGTGACCGCGACGAGCCTGTACGCCCGGCGGCGCGCCCCGGCCCGGCTGCGGGCCGCCGAGGACTGACCAGCGTAAAGAAACGTTAAAAACGGCCAGCGATTGGTATCACGAGGAGCATGCGCAGCAAAGCCGACCTGACCGCCGCCATCAGGAGCGGCGGCCCGGCCGTCCTCGTCATCAACACCCGGGCCCGCACCGGGGCGGCCCTGCTCGAGCGCGCCCCACGGCGGCTGGCCGAGCAGGGCATCGCGGTGGCCCGGGTGATCAACGTACGGCGGCCGGAGCGCCTGGCGCGGGCCCTGGACGAGGCGATCGCCGAGGGGCCGGACCTGCTCATCGCCGCCGGCGGCGACGGCACGCTGAGCACCGCCGGCAAGCGCGTGGCAGGTCTCGACCTGGCGCTCGGCGTGCTGCCCGTCGGCACCACCAACAACTTCGCCCGCAGCGTCGGCTGGTCCGGCGACCTCGACGGCGCGCTCGCGACGCTCGGAGCCGGCAAGGTCGCCGACGTCGACCTCGGCCAGGCCGGCCCGGACGCCTTCACGAACATGGTCAGCCTGGGCGTGTCCGTGCAGGTCGCGGGCCGGGTGCCGCACCGCCTCAAACGGCACCTCGGCCGCAGCGCCTACCCGCTGACCGCGCTGGCCGCGCTCCGCGGCCACCGGCCCTTCCAGGCCCGCATCATCGCCGGCGACACGAAGCTGGAGTTCGAGACCCACCAGCTCAACATCGCGAACGGCGCGTTCCACGGCGGTCGCCGCATCGCCCGTGACGCCGACATCGACGACCGGCTGCTGCTGGCCTACCGCTTCGGCGCGGGCAGCCGCCTGCACCTGGTCGGCTCCGCGGTCCGGCACGCCCTCACCGGGTCGTACCTCAGCGTGGACGACGAGCCGTTCCTCACCGCCGGCGACCTGCACCTGGAGACCGACCCCGTCCTGCCGCTCGACGTGGACGGCGAGATCCGCGGCCGTACCCCGGTCCGCATCCACGTCCGCCCCAACGCCCTGCGCGTCATGGTCCCCCAGGACTTCACCGACCGCTGACCCACAGCGGCCACGGGGGCGCACCGGCGATGGATCGTCGGCATGATCACGGATAGGTCGTGGGGCTCACCGGCGTGCCGAGGCTTCCCGCATGAGGAGCGCAGTGATCACTGGCGATCGCCGCGGATAGAACTCAGTGGCCGCCAGGGATCTTGGCTTGGCGGCGCGCGCACGGGCTCATGGTCGCGGGTCGATCGGCGTGAGCACTCCGAGGCGGTCCTCGATCTCCTGGGCGGCGGCCAGGCACAGGTCCTCACGGAACGCCCGGCCGACGATCTGCACGCCCGACGGGAGCCCGTCGGTCACTCCGGTCGGTACGGCGACCCCGGGCACGCCCACGAAGCTGGTCACCGTGCACAGGCGCATACCCGCCCCGACCCGATCGCGTCCTGCCCGGTCGCGTGACTCCAGGCCCGGCTCGACGGGCGGCTCGGTGAACACCGGCCCGACCACCAGCGGGTACTCGTGGAGGAATTCGAACCAGGACCGGCGGATGTTCAGCCAGGAACCCATCAGTTTCACCAATTCCGCGGCACTCGCGGGCGGAGTCCGCTCCATCGCCATCTCGATGTAGCGGTCTCCGCCTTCGCCGAGCAGGGTCCGCACCGACGGCCAGGTGGGGGCGAACTCGGTCACGGTGATCCGGCCGTACGCCTCGAGCGCCTCGTCCAGGCGCGGTACGTCCGTCACCTCCCGTACGTCGTATCCGGCGTCCCGCAGCGCGTCGGCGGCGGCCGTGACGGCCCCGCGGACCGTGGGGTGCACGCCGTGCCCGCCGGGATCGGCGACGACCGCGACCTTGATCGGCGCCCGAAGGGGCTCACCGTAAAGAGGCGCGGGCACGGCTCGGGGGTCCCGCGGATCGGTCCCGGCCAGGACCTCGTACGCCAGCCGCAGGTCGATGATCCTGCGGGCCAGGGGCCCGTCGGTGACCAGCATCTGGGAGGCCGGTCCGGGGTCGTCCGGGCCGATGACGCGGTGGTCGGCCGGGAATCGCCCGGTGGTCGGCTTCAGCGCTGCCACGCCGCAGAAGGAGGCCGGAATACGCACCGATCCACCGGAGTCGTTGCCGAGGCCGAGGGCGGCCATTCCGGTGGCGACGGCCACCCCGTCGCCCCCGCTCGAGCCTCCCGGGGTGCGGCCGGGGTCCCACGGGTTGACAGTGTCGCCGAACAGTTCGCTGCGGGTGTGCATCCCCGCGAGGATCATGGTGGGTACGTTGCTGTGCCCGATCGGGATGGCTCCGGCCGCGCGCAGCCGCGCCACGGGAGGCGCGTCGGCGGGTGCGATCAGATCCCGGAAACGCGGCGTTCCGAACGTGGTCGGCACGCCCTCGATGGCGGTGGTCTCCTTCACCGTGAACGGCACGCCCGCCAGGGGACCCACCTCTTCACCCGCGGCGCGCCGCCGGTCGACCCGCGTCGCGGCCTCGCGGGCACGCTCGGCCAGGAGCTGCGTCACCGCGTTGACGCGCGGGTTGATCTCGGCGATGCGCGCCAGGTGACCGTCGATCAGTTCGACCGCCGACACGTCCCCGTCGCGAACCGCCGCCGCCTGCTCGGCGGCTGTCATCTTCCATACGGCGTCCTGCACGGCTCTTCCGTTCCTCTCCACGTTCCGATGCGCTCGCATCGGAACTGTAGCCTGGAACCGATACGAGCGCATCGGAAAAGGGATGGCCGGATGCCCAGGCAGGTGGATCACGAGAGCCGGCGACGTCGCATCGCCGAGGCCGTCTGCGGCCTCGCGGACGAACTCGGACTGGAGGGTGTGACCCTGCGCGACGTCGCCGACCGGGCGCAGGTCTCCATGGGCGCCGTTCAGCGCTGCTTCCGCAACAAGGAGGAGATGCTCCGGTTCGCGGTCGGCCACATCGGCGAGCGGATCACCGAACGCGTGCGGACCCGCCTGAACAGCAGCCCGGCGCAGTCGGCCGCGACCGCCCTGGGGCACGCGGCGACCGAGATCGCGCTACTGCACAGGGACCACCGCGCCGAGGCGCGGGTGTGGCTGGCGTTCGTCGCCCAGGCCGCCGTGAGCGCACCGCTCGCGACCACCCTGAGGATCAGTTACACGGCCCTCCAGGATCTGTTCGCCCGCCTCATCGCGGAGGCCGGCGAGAGCGACCCGCCCGGCGACGGCGGCAGTGCGCCGGTCGACCCGCATCGCGAGGCCCGTGCCCTGCTCGCCCTCGCGGACGGCCTCACCACCCACGTGCTGATCGGTCACCTCACCGCGGAGAACGCCACCGACGTCCTGGACGCGCACCTGACCGGCCTCTGGAAGCGCCTCAATGGGTGATCGCTGGTAGTCACTGCTCATAGAACGCGGTGACTGTCCGTGATCTTGGGTTTGGGTTGCAAAGAACCTTTGCAAAGGGTCTTTGCAACTGTTTATGATCTGAGGGTGGCAGATCGTCCTTCGGCTCAGGAGATCAGCGACGTGGCGGCGCTCCGGCTGCTCGCGCACCCGCTGCGGCGAAAGATCGAGCAGTGCCTGCGTGACGGGCCGGTGAACTCCACGACCCTCGCCCAGGCGCTAGGCGAGAGCACCGGGGCGACCAGTTACCACCTCAGGCAGCTCGCCAAGCACGGGTTCATCGAGGAGGTTCCCGAGCTGTCCAAGGGAAGGGAACGCTGGTGGCGTGCCGTGCCCGGCGACCGCCGGTTCCCGCCCTACAGCCGCCAGACGCCGGAGATGCGCGTGGCGCTCTCGGAGATGGTGCGGCACAACGTCGCGGAGTTCGTCGAGTTGTTCTCGCGCTTCGCGGACGACCATGAGGCGCTGGGCGAGTGGGCGGACGCGTTCCTGTTCTCCCGCGCCACCGTTCGTCTCACGCTCGATGAGGTGAAGGAGTTCTTCGAGGAGTACATCGCGCTGGTCTACCGCTTCTCCCGGCCGGCGGAGGAGACGCCCCCCGGCGCACGCGCGGTGCATCTCCGGCTGCTCGGCATCCCCGAGGCGGCCGCCACCGAACCCGAGGCGGGCTCCGCGGAATGACCCGGGTCGCCGAGCGGCAACTCGGCGACCCGGTGTGCGGACTCCGTGTCACCACGCCCACGTGGGCGTGTCTTCGCGTACACGAATCCCAGAGAAAGGAGAGCACGTCATGCTGCTCTCATTCAAATCCCGCCGCGCCCGCGCGGTCGGGTGGGCGATCGGCCTGCTGGTGCCGTCGTTGCTCGCGCTCGCGCCGTCGCCGGTGACGCCGACCCACGCCGCGTACGCCGCCGCATCGCGCGCCGCCCGCGACGGTCTGACCCGCACCGACGTCTCCTTTCGCGGCGGCGACGGCCTGGTCCTGCACGGGACGGTCATCGCGCCGAGCAGGACCACGAGCCGCGTTCCGGGCATCGTCCTGGTGGGCGGCTCGGGTCCAGGGCCCCGGCAGGAGTACGCGCAGGAGGCCGAGGCGTTCGCCCGTGGCGGGGTCGCCACGCTCGTCTACGACAAGCGGACCATCGGCTATTCCAAGATGCACCGCGACTTCTCCCTCCTGGCCGCCGACGCGCTCGCCGGCGTACGGACGCTCCAGGCCAGTCCCGGCGTCGACCCGGCGAAGGTCGGGTTGTGGGGGTTCAGTGAGGGCGGCTGGGTATTGCCGCTGGCCGCGTCACGGTCCTCGGACGTCGCGTTCCTGATCACGATCGGCGGCCCCGGCTATACGCCGCTTCGCACGCAGACCTGGTACCTCGCCGTGCATCTGCGGCATGACCACGTCTCCGGATCACTCCTCGACACGATCATGGGGCCGGCGGCGCACCTCGTCGACGGGGCGGGCCTGTTCCCGGCGGGTGGGTACGACCCGGTGCCCGTGCTCCAGCGCCTGCGGCAGCCGGTGCTCGCGCTGTGGGGCGAGCATGACACCCAAGTGCCGCCACGGGAGAGCGCGCAGATCTTCCAACGCGTCCTCGCCCGCGCGGGGAACGACCACGTGACCATCCGGTTCGTCGCCGGCGCCGGCCACAACGGCCACCGTACGAGCGACGGGTTCGAGAATCTCGGCGGCCCGCTGCTGGGCGGTCACCCGCTGGGCGCCCTCGCGCCCGGCTACGCGGACACGATGACGGCGTGGATCCACCAGGTCGCCGCCGGTCACCCGCCGCTGTCCAGCGCCGCCGCACCCCCACGGCAGGCGCTCACCAGCCGTGCCCCGTCGAACGGCGCCTGGTACGAGGCCAACGGCCTTCAATGGGCCGCGATCGCGTTCTTTCTGCTGGCGTTCGCCGGATACCCGGTCACCGGGATCGTGCGCCGGATCCTCGGACGCACCGCGGCGGTCCCGGCCCGCCGGCCGGCCCGCCTGCTCGCGGCGACGGGTCTGGTGACCGTCGCCGGAACCCTCCTGTTCACGCTCGCGGTCTTCGCGACCAGCGGGCGGCTGGGCGACCCGGTCCTCACCGGTCGCCCGCTCTCCTGGCTGGTCCTCCAGCTCCTCGCCGTCATCGTCGCCGTCGCCACGGTCGTCACCGCCGTCTCCGCCTGGCGGAACCGGCGTACGCCGGCGGCCGGCGGCCGGGTTCGCGTCGCCATGGTGGTGACGGCAGGAGCGATCTTCATCCCGTGGGCGGTGTACTGGGGCCTTCTCGCCTGGTGACGAACGCCGAGCGTGAGTGCGTTGTGACCCCTGGCGGTCACCGCTGCAAGAGCGCGGTGACCGCCAGGGATCTTGGCTTGGGGGCCGGCTCAGCGGCCGTTCAGGCCCTTGTCGAGGCCCGCGCGGCGCAACGCGTCGGCCATCGCGCCGCCGCCTCCACCGCCTCCGCCGGAGCCACCGCGGTCGCGGCGCTGCCGGCCGCCCGTGCGGTCACCGCCCTCGCGGCGGCCGCCCTGCCGGTTTCCGCCCTCGCGGTTTCCGCCCTCCCGGCGACCGCCGCCCTGCGGGCGGCGCTCGGCGTCGTCCTCGAGGCGGAGGGTGAGCGAGATCCGGTTGCGCGGGATGTCGATGTCGAGGACCTTCACGCGTACGACGTCGCCGGACTTGACCACGTCGCGCGGGTCCTTGACGAACGTCCGGGACATCGCGGACACGTGGACGAGACCGTCCTGGTGGACGCCGATGTCGACGAACGCCCCGAAGGCCGCGACGTTCGTGACGACGCCCTCGAGGATCATGCCGGGCTGGAGGTCGGCGACCTTGTCGACGCCCTCCTTGAACGTCGCCGTCTTGAATGCCGGGCGCGGGTCGCGGCCCGGTTTGTCCAGCTCCTTGAGGATGTCGGTGACCGTCGGCAGGCCGAACGTGTCGTCGACGAAGTCCTGCGGCCTCAGCGATCGCAGGGCGGTGCTGTTGCCGATCAGCGACTTGAGGTCGCCGCCGCTCCTGCTCAGGATGCGCCGCACGACCGGGTACGCCTCCGGGTGCACGGCGGAGCTGTCCAGCGGGTCGTCGCCGTCCTGGATGCGCAGGAAGCCCGCGCACTGCTCGAACGCCTTCGGGCCGAGCCGGGGGACGCTCTTGAGCGCGTCACGGGTGCGGAACGGGCCGTTGGCGTCGCGGTGGGTCACGATGTTCTCGGCGAGCCCGGAGCCGATGCCCGACACGCGGGTCAGCAGCGGGACCGACGCGGTGTTGACGTCGACGCCGACGGCGTTCACACAGTCCTCGACGACCGCGTCGAGCGACCGGGACAGCTTCACCTCGGAGACGTCGTGCTGGTACTGGCCCACGCCGATCGACTTGGGGTCGATCTTGACGAGCTCGGCGAGCGGGTCCTGGAGCCTGCGGGCGATCGAGACCGCGCCGCGCAGCGAGACGTCCAGGTCGGGCAGCTCGCGCGAGGCGTACGGCGAGGCCGAGTAGACCGACGCGCCCGCCTCGGAGACCACGATCTTGGTGACCTTGGGGTGCTGCTTGATCAGGTCGGCCGCGAGCTGGTCGGTCTCGCGGGAGGCGGTGCCGTTGCCGATCGCGACCAGGTCGACGTTGTGCTTCGCGACGAGGCGTCCCAGGCTGTCGAGGGCGTCCTTCCAGCGGCCGTGCGGCTTGTGCGGGTAGATGGTGTCGGTCGCGACCACCTTGCCGGTGTTGTCGACGACCGCGACCTTCACCCCCGTACGGAACCCCGGGTCCAGGCCCATCGTCGTACGGCTGCCGGCGGGCGCGGCCAGCAGCAGGTCGCGCAGGTTCGTGGCGAACACCCGGACCGCCTCGTCCTCGGCCTCCTGACGCAGCCGCAGTCGCAGATCCAGGTCGAGGTGGACGAGGATGCGGGTCCGCCAGGCCCAGCGGACGGTGTCCATCAGCCACCGGGCGCTCGTCGGAACCTCGAAACGGTGCGCGATGGCCAGCTCGTACGGGTTCGGCCGCGCGGGGTCGGGCTCCTCGGCGTCGGGCTCCATCGTGAGGTCGAGGACGTCCTCCTTCTCTCCACGGAGCAGCGCCAGGACCCGGTGCGAGGGCAGCTCCGACAGCGGCTCGGCGAAGTCGAAGTAGTCGGAGAACTTCGCGCCGGCCTCCTCCTTGCCCTGGCGTACCTTCGCGACCATGCGGCCGCGCGACCAGACGCGCTCGCGCAGGTCGCCGATGAGGTCGGCGTCCTCGGCGAACCGCTCGACGAGGATCGCGCGGGCGCCGTCCAGCGCCGCGGCGACGTCGAGGTCCGCGTTGGTGTACGACGCCGCCTCCGCCTGCGGGTCGAGGCTCGGATCGGCGAGCAGCGCGTCGGCGAGCGGCTCGAGCCCCGCCTCACGGGCGATCTGCGCCTTCGTCCGCCGCTTCGGCTTGTAGGGGAGGTAGATGTCCTCGAGCCGGGCCTTGGTCTCGGCGGCCATGATCTGCACGCGGAGGGCGTCGTCGAGCTTGCCCTGCGACTCGATCGACTCCAGGATCGCCGCGCGCCGCTCGTCCAGCTCCCGCAGGTAGCGCAGCCGCTCTTCGAGCGTGCGCAACTGTTCGTCGTCGAGCGTGCCGGTCGCCTCCTTTCGGTACCGAGCGATGAACGGCACGGTGGCACCGCCGTCGAGCAGCTCGACGGCGACCTGAACCTGCCGCTCGCGCACGCCGAGCTCTTCGGCGATCTTCTGGTGAATCGTCGTCGACACGATCTCTGACCCGACCTCTCACTGAGCTTCGGGAAGCATTGTGCAGGCATCCGGCGCCGTTGTCGCGCCGCCCGCCGGACACGGCAGTGGTTCCGACCGGCGAAAAAGCGCATGGACCGGGCGAGTGGCCGGGTCTAGGCTGAGAGTCCTCTTGATCGTTCAGGGGAGGCGGTATGGCGGATCTGATGGCGTTCACGGAGGTCACCTCCGAGGAGGAACTGCGGGAGCTGCTCGGCGAGCCGATGCCGCGCGCGGTGTCCAAGGAGCGCGTCCGGCTGCACCAGCGGGACCGGGAGTGGCTGGCGGCCTCGCCCTTCTGTCTCATCGCGACCGCCGACGCGACCGGAGCCTGCGACGTCTCCCCGAAGGGCGACCCGCCCGGCTTCACCCACGTCATCGACGATGTGACGATCGCCATCCCGGACCGGCCCGGGAACCGGCGCGTGGACGGGTTCCGCAACGTCCTGGCCAACCCGCACGCCGGCCTCGTCTACATCATCCCCGGCCGGCGCGAGACGCTGCGCATCAACGGCCGCGCCCGGGTGGTGCGCGAGGCCCCCTTCTTCGACGAGATGGTCGTCAAGGGCCACCGGCCCCAGCTGGCTCTCGTCGTGGAGATCGAGCAGATCTTCTTCCACTGTCCCAAGGCGCTCCTCCGCTCGGCGCTGTGGAAGCCCGAGACCTGGGACCCGGACGTCCTCCCGTCGCACGCGCGGCTCATCAAGGACGTCCAGCACACCGAGGAGACGTTCGAGGAGCTCGAGCGTTACTACGGCCCGGATTACGCCAAGCGCCTCTACGGCTGAGCCGAGCGGCCGTCCGCCTCACAGAGAGTGGCGGCGCAGCCGGGAGAAGCTGAGGACGGTGACCGCGAGGCAGCCGACGGCGCAGAGAGCGAGGACTTCGGGCGCGTTCCGCAGTGGGGTCACCGCGACGAGGACCCCGGCCACGGGATAGGGGATCAGGATGAGGAGGACGACCGCCGAGACGGTGACGCCGAACTCCTCCACCGGAATGACCCGGGCCCGGGCTATCCGCAGGAAACAGGCGAACGCTCCTTCGGCCGCCAGGAACAGGCACGCCCACGTGAGGTAAGCGGCGTAGCCGGACGCCGACCCGGCGCCCGCGGCCGCCGCGCACGCGATCAGGCCGCTGACGAGCCCGATCTTCCGGATCCCCGTCCGGGAGGCGACCCTGGTCATGATCACGATCACGACCAGGGACGCCGCGGCCCCCAGCGTCCAGACGGCGCCGGCGTACGAGGCCGGCCGGCCGAAGCGGTCCTCCACGATCGCCGGTGTCATCCCGAGGATCGTCGCGGCGAGGAGGTTGAAGGCCGCGGTGGCGGCGACGATGGGGATCAGCGCCCGGTGGCGCGCCACCCCGCGCAGGCCGGCGGTCAGCTCGGCCCACGCCGAACGCCGGACCCGCTCGCCCGGCGGCCGCTCGGGAAGCCCACGGCACAGCGCCATGCTGATCAACACCAGCGCCAGCACGCCCGTCAGCACCCAGACGTCGCCGAGACCCACGAGGGCTCCGGCGACGAACGGGCCCGCGATGAGCGCCGTCTGGTCGATCCCGGCCTGCGCGGATTGCGTCCACGCCAGCGACTTCGAGCCGTTGATCTCCACGCCGAGCTTTTCGACGGCGATGTAGGAGGCCTGGCCGAAGGTACCGGCGGCGAAGGCGACGACGACGAGAAGGGCCCAGGCGGTCGAACCGGCGAGGAGGCCGACGAGCGCGCAGGTCAGCAGGGCGGTCCGGGCGGCCTCCGCGGTGAGGAGGCAGGCGCGCGATCCGAAGCGGTCCACCAGCGGGCCCGCGATCGGAATGCCGATCAGGCGCGGCGTCCATTCGAGGGCCAGCACCAGCCCGGACCAGGCCATGCTGTGGGTGGCGTCGAAGATCAGCAAGGGGATCGCGTAGGAGAGCGTCTCCGTGGCGAGGCGGTTCGCGGCGCGCACGATGATGGATCCGTACAGCGCCCGTGGCGACGCCCCGGCCCCCTCGGTCCCGTCGGCCGGCGCCGGGACGTGCACGTCCGAGGCCGTCATCGTTCCGCCGGGCTCAGCCGACAACGCTGATCCGATCGGCGAGCGTCCGCCGCAGTCGTACGGCGTCGTCGTAGGTGGCGGCGGTGAACATCAGGTGGCCGATCCGCGACCGCATGTCCTGGCGATCGGGGATGGGCCGCCCGGCGGGGATGGCGATCCGCGCGTCGTGCACCCCCGGCAGGCGCAGCGCCTCCTCCCAGCCGCGAAGCCCGGTGTGGCTGCCTCCGGCGAGGCGCGGTTCGGTGACGAAGTGGATGCCGGCTACAGCCGCCGTGGGGGTCGCCGGAGCGGGGCACGGCACACCGGCCGCCGCGGCGAGCGACGCCTGCGCGAGGGACAGGCCGGTGACGGTCTCCACCATCTCGGCGATGTGGTCCCCGGCCATGCGAGCCCCGATCTCGATGAGGGTCGGCCCCTCGTCGGTGACCCGGTACTCGGCGTGGAACGCGCCCGTCGTGAGGCCGAGGGCCTTGGTGACCTGCTCCAGGTGGTCGGCCACGGCCTCGTGGCCCGGCACGTCCTGCGCGGGACGGACGATGTGGCCCTGCTGCTGGAAGTACGGCTCCGGCCCGAGGCACTTCTCGGTGATGGCGAGGATGGTGGCCTGTCCCTGCCGGACGTATCCCTCCGCGGAGAACTCCTGGCCGCGGAGGTACTGCTCGACGACGACGGTCGAGTCGGGGAGCCGCCCGGCCACCGGCAGCGTCTCGTCCGCGATCCGCCGATAGCCGTCGATCAGATCCTCCCGGCTGTCGGCCCGCCGGACGCCGATGGTGCCCACCATCCCGGACGGCTTGATGACACAGGGGAATCCGACCGTCTCGCCCGCGTCGGCGGCCTCCGCCGGGGAGGAGGCGACGACGAAGGCCGGTGCCCGCACCCCGGCCGCGTGCAGCCGCGCCCGCATGGCCGACTTGTCGCGGACCACCTGGGCGTCGGCCGGGTCGATGCCGTCGACTCCGAGATCCGCCGCGATCGTGGCCGTGGCCGGGACGGTGAACTCGTCCCCGGCCACCACGGCGTGGACCGGGCGTTCCCGGTGGACCTGCCGGGACGTGGCCCGGAGCTCGGCCGGGGACAGCGTGCCGACGAACCGGATGTCGTCGATGAACTCCCGGACGTCGTCCGGCAGCGCGTAGACGTCGCGACCGGTCGTGATGACGGTGACGCGCATCCCCAGCCGCCGCGCGGCCTGGGGATACAGCTGTCCGGAGGAAGCGGGACCCACGAGCAGTACATGCACGTTTGATACCTGATTTCTGGTCAGTCCATAACCCTCCTAAATATAGCCAGTTCTCCGTTTCCGGCGATTTGCGGTCAGGTAACGTGATCATGACCGAGCGGCGGCTGCGTATCGCCCGACCGCACGAGTCCTGACAGAATTCCCTGGGGACCGCGAAGGGCCAGGTCAGCTGCCCGACCGGCTGCCCCGGACCTCGAGGTCGGCCAGCAGGGCGGCGGTCGCCCGGGTCACCTCTTCGACCGCCCGGTCGAAGACGGCCTGGTTGTGCGCTGCCGGGCGCCGGAAACCCGACACCTTGCGGACGTACTGCAGCGCCGCCGCCCGGATGTCGTCGTCGGTGACCTCTTCGATGGCGGGTGGCCGCAGCGTCTTGATGCTTCTGCACATGGGGCCATCCTGCACCCGGCATCCGACATCGACCCCACCGATGATCCACTCGCCGTAGGCTGATGTCCGATTCGTACGGGTGATGGGGGGAACGCGGTGGGGCTGCCGGAGCATCTGGAGCTGCTGCTCACGGACGAGCCGGTCCTTGACGTCTACGCCTACGGCCCGTGGCGGGTGCCCGACGGGCTCTTCGCGGAGATCTCCGATCGGATCGACGCGCTGCTGGCCGATCCGCGCTGCGCGGACCTGACGACCGACGATCACAAGCTGCTGACACTGCCCGCCTCACTGGTCGCCGCGGACCTGTACCAGATCATCGGCTTCCTGCCCGGCGTGAGCGCGATCCGCGGGGGCTCCCACTGCCAGTTGACCGACCGCCTGCTCCGCCGGCACCTCAGTGACCCGGCCCGGCTCACCACCTCGAACACCTGGTGGAACACCTCGACCAACCTCTGGCGGCCGCCGATCGACTGGCTGATCGAGGTGCCGGACCGGGACCTCGCGTTCCGGCTCGCCCGTGACTGCCTGGCCGTGCTGGAGGGGATCGAGCCGCTCGAGGGCAGACGGCGCGCGTTGCTGCGGCTGTACGACGCGCCGCCCGACTGCGACGCGGACCTGACGAAGAGCGAACTCCGCGCGCGGTGGGCCGCGCACGCCGACGACGAGATCCTCGCGGAGGTCCCCGAGCTGGCCGGGCCGGTCGGCTACCTGGAGTGGGTGTGGTCCGGGTTCCGCGCGGCGACCGACCACCTGGCCGGGGTGGTGCCGCGCAGCCGGCTCATCGGTACCCAGCTGAGCCGGCTGCTGTTGCAGTGCGGCCTGGACCGGGTGCCCGTCGAGCTGGCCGCCGTACTCGACGACGACCTGTACAAGGAGGTGTCCGCGCGGTTCCGGCGAGAGCGGAGCGGGTTCCGGGCCACCGCGTGGCAGGAGGAGATCCGGCTGTGGCTGGCCGAGGCGCTGGTCGAGGGCGCCGCCGACGCCTGCCGGGCCTGGCTCGACATGGCGACCCGGATGGTGGCGTGCGCGCAGGGCCTGCCCGGCGAGCCGCAGCGCAGCGGGAGCCGGGACCACACGCCGATCGACGAGTTCCAGCGCGACCTGCGTCGCCTGTACGCCCCGCGCCGCCGCGTCGTCAACCCGCTCGCGGCCAAGCTCGCGACCGGCCGGGAGGACCGGCCCGCGGCCCGGGCCGAGAGCGCCGCGTCCGCCGACGTGGCCACCGGGCTCGTGGGCCAGCCCGAGGTCGTCGAACTGCTCCAGGAGGTCACCGAGGACGGCGAGACCGTGCGCGTGCTCCTGGCCGGGCCGGAGGGCACCGGCCGGCGCCTCGCCGTCGGCGAACTGGCCACGGTGCTGCGGCTGCCCCGCGAGCCGGTCTGGCTGACCCACACCGTGTTCGCGGGCCGGCCCCTGTACGAGGCGGCCGCCAGACTGCACGCCGAGGTCCGCGACGCCGCCGGGGAACGGCTGCTGGTGATCGACGGCCTGGACGAGTTCGCCGGCGAGGTCGGCAACGGCCAGGAGATGATCGGCGAGCTGCACCGCCTCCTGACCGTCCACCCGGACCTCCACCTGGTCGCGCTGTGCGGCGAGGACGGGATCGAGCGGATCCGCGAGGCCGATCCGGCCCTGCTGGACCGGTTCCGGGTCGCCCGCACCCGGCCGTTCACCGTCGAGGAGTACGCCGAGCTGTTCGACCGCGAGGTGCGCCGGCGGGGCGTGCGGACGTACAAACGCGCTCGCGACGCCGCCGGTGAGCTGCTCGCGGCGACGCCGCCGACGCTGACCCTCCGCAACGCCCGCCTCGTCTCCCAGCTGGCGGACCGTGCGCTGGCGGCCGCGCGGAGCCGTACGGAGCCGGACGCCGAGCTCATCGTCAAACGCGCCGACGTGCCCCGCGTGTTCGGCTCCTCCGGTGTCGAGGACGACCCCCTCGCCGAGCTGGAGGCCCTGACCGGGCTGGAGACGATCAAGCGGGAGACCGGCCTCCTCATCGCGATGACGCGCGCGGAGGGGTTGCGCCGGGAGCAGGGACTGCCGGGCACCACCCCGGCGCGGCACATGGTGTTCACCGGCAACCCCGGCACCGGCAAGACCATGGTGGCCCGGCTGCTGGCCCGGATCTACAAGCAGCTCGGGACGCTGTCCTCGGGCCACCTGGTCGAGGCGTCCCGGGCGCACCTCGTGGGGGAGTACATCGGCCAGACCGCCCCGCGGACCCGCCGGCTGGTCGAGCGGGCGATGGGCGGGGTGCTCTTCATCGACGAGGCGTACACGCTCACGCAGCCGTCGTTCAAGAGCGACTTCGGTCTCGAGGCCGTCGCGGAGCTGGTGAAGCTCATGGAGGATCACCGGGACGACCTCGTCGTCATCGTCGCCGGCTACGAACAGGAGATGGCGGACTTCCTGCTCGCTAATCCGGGCCTCGACTCGCGGTTCGCCAAGCAGTTGCACTTCGACGACTACACCGACGACGAGCTGTGCGCGGTGTTCGAGCGGCTGGCCGCGGACGACGGTTTCGTCCTCGCGCCCGAGGTCGGCGACGCGCTGCGGGCGATGCTCCGTCGGACGGCGCGCGGCCCGTCGTTCGGCAACGGACGGTTCATGCGCAACCTGCTCGACGGCGCCATCGCACGCCAGGCGCAGCGCGTCACCGGCCTCGACCGGCCCGCGCGAACGGACCTGGTCACCCTGCGCGCCGAGGACCTGCCGTCCCGCCCGGCGGCCGAGCCCGAGGAGTTCGGCCTCTACCTGTGACGGAGCCGTACCTCCACACGGTCCCGTTCAGGAGAGGCACTCGGCGAGGAAGCCCTCCAGTGCCGACCAGGCGCGCCGGGCGGTACGGGCGTCGTACTGGATCCCACGCTCGGGCATGTTCACGACCGGGGCCATGAAGGCGTGCTTCGCGTGGCCGAACGCCTCGAGCCGCCAGTCGGCGCCGGCCTCGGTCAGCTCGCCGGCGAGCGCCACGACGTCCTCCGGCGGCGCGAACGGGTCATCCCAGCCGTGGTAGACGGCGACCGCGCAGTCGATCGGCCGTACGGGCCGGTCGGGCGGAGGCGTCAGCACGCCGTGGAAGGCGGCGACCCCTCTGACGGGCAGGCCGGCCCGGGCCATGTCGAGCACGCACAGCCCACCGAAGCAGAACCCGATGGCGGCCAGGCGCGAGGCGTCGACCTCGGGCAGCCCGGCGGCGACGGAGATCACGGTGGCCAGCCGGTCCGCGAGCATCGCGCGGTCCGCCAGGAACGGCCCCATGCGCGCGTCGAACTCCTCCGGCGTGGAGGCGCTCACGCCCTTGCCGAACAGGTCCACGGCGAACGCGTGGTAGCCCTGCGGCAGGACGCGCTCCCTGCCGATCTCGATCAGGGCGTCGCTGAAGCCCTCCGCGCCGTGGAGGATCAGGACCGTGGGCGCCGGGGCCGGGATCGCCTCACTGGTCATCAGCACGCCTTCGAGCGTGTCGGAACCGTGCCGGTACCCGACCGGCCTCGTCACCACCGGCGGCGCGCCGCTCATTGGGAGAGCACCTGGTCGGCGGAGTGCACCACGTGGTCGACGAAGCCGTACGCGCGGGCCTCCTCGGCGGTGAAGTAGCGGTCGCGGTCGGCGTCGGCCTCGATCCGCTCGACGGGCTGTCCGGTGTGCAGGGCGATGCGCTGGAACAAGAGGCGTTTCACCATGCGCATGTGCTCGGCCTGAATCGCGATGTCGGCGGCCGCGCCGCGGATCCCGCCGAGCGGCTGGTGCATGAGGATGCTGGTGTGCGGGAGGGCGTACCGCTTGCCCGGCGCCCCGGCGCACAGCAGGAACTGTCCCATCGAGGCGGTGAAGCCCAGGGACAGGGTGGCCACGTCGTTGGGGATGAACTGCATGATGTCGTAGATCGCCATACCGGCCGTCACCGAGCCGCCGGGCGAGTTGATGTACAGGTGGATGTCGCGGCTCCGGTCCTCGGCCGACAGCAGCAGCATCTCGGCGCAGATCCGGTTCGCGATCTCGTCGTCCACCTCCTGGCCGAGCACGATGATGCGCTCGCGCAGCAGCCGCTGGAACACCTGCTCGGTCGCGGGCGGGGCGGGAGCCTCGGCGGTACGAAGGGTCGGTTCGAGGATTGTCTCCGGGGAAACGGTCATGGCGTCAGGAAACCGGCGGCTCAGAAACCGTGTCCAACAACTTCTGCGGCCGTTTGACATCCGGCGGTTGTCAATCGAGAGTCTTTCGGGTGGAACCCGATCTCCAGGGCATGCGGGCGTTCGTCCTCCTCGCCGACGAACTGCACTTCGGCCGGGCCGCCGCTCGGCTCTTCCTCACCCAGCAGGCGCTGTCCAAGCGCATCCGCCGACTGGAGAACGCCCTGGCAGTGCCGTTGTTCGACCGCACCACGCGCCGGGTGGAGCTCACCCCGGCCGGCCGGCGGTTCCTGCCGCTCGCCCGGGACGCCGTCGCCGCGTACGACACCGCGGTCGCCGCCGTCCGCGAGACGGCGGCCCCGCTGCGCGTCGAGGTGTTCGCTGAGCGCTTCACGCCGCTGCGGGTCCTGCGGGAGGCCGCCGGGCGTACGCCGGACCTCCGGGTGGAGCCGACGATGCGCCAGGGCCTGGCGACCGCGCTGCCGGCGGTGCGGACCGGCGAACTGGACGCGGCGTTCGGCCGCGTGCACGACCTCGGCGGCCCCTGGCCCGCCGACCTCGACCACCGGCCCGTGCACCTCGAGCCGCTGCACGCCTTCGTCGACGAGGCGCACCCCCTCGCCGACCGGCCGGTGCTGCGGCTGCCCGACCTCCGGACGGCGGGGATCGCGATGCCGGATCCCGGCGGCGCCGAGGAATGGCGCGGCTACCTGAGCCGCCTCCGCGACGAACTCGGCGTTCCGGTCCGGTTCACCGAGCCCGCGATCGGCGTCCGCGACTACGGGAGGCAGCTGCGGCGCGAGCGGCGCGCCGTCATGCTCAGCGAGGCCGGTACGGACCTGGAGGACCCGCGGATGCGGCGGATCCCGATCATCGAGCCGGTGGTGATGCACCTGTGGTCCGTCACCTGGCGCCGCGAGAACCGGGATCCCCGCTTGCGCAGGCTGCTCGCCGCGCTGCCCGTCCCATCCGTCCCCGACCCGGCTGACGACCGCGTGTGGATCCCCGAGGTCGACCGCGCCGCCCTCGCGTGAACGGTCCCTCCGGAAATCGCCGGCCGGCCCCGCCGCCCGGTCGGCCGTGCTCGGTCAGCCGTGCTCGGTCAGCAGCTTGAGGACGGCGCGTTCGGCGGGGCCGCGCGTGGCGAGGTCGCCGAAGTCGCCGTTCTCGCCGAGCCGGCCGAGGATGGGGGCGATCGTGACGCCGCGTTCGTACAGCTCGATCACCCGGGGGTCGATGTACGACGCGCGGGCGACGGCGGGGGTGTTGCCGAGGTAGTCCGCGACCTCCCGGACGACACGGGCGACGGCCCGCTTGCGGGTGCCGTTCGCCGCGGCGGCCCGCTCGGACACCGCGAGGCCGACGGCGGCCAGGACGGTGGCGTGCCACGTGCGGAAGTCCTTGGCGGAGAACTCCCCGCCGGACAGCTCCCGCAGATGGTCGTTGATGTCGGCCGAGGTGACGTCGTGCCAGCGGGGTCCGCTCCGGTAGGCGAGGAGCTCCTGCCCGCCGCTCCGGCGCCGTTTGAGGCTGCGGACGACCGCGCAGACGTCGTCGTCGGCGACGGCCTGTTCGCGCTGTTTCGAACCCTTGGCGACGTAGTCGAAGATGATCTGGCCGCCGCTCAGGCTGACGTGCTCCTTGCGGATCGTCGCGAGACCATAGGTGCCGTTCTCCGCCGCGTACTCCTCACCGCCCGGGCGGAAGAACCCCAGGTCGATGAGGCGGACTGCGGCGGCGAGCACGCGATCCCGGGTCAGCCCCCTCCCTCCGAGGTCGCGTTCGACCCGTTCGCGGAGGCGGGGCAGCACCCGGCCGAACTCCAGCACCCGGTCGTGCTTCTCCCGGTCCCGCTGCTCGCGCCACAGGTCGTGGTAGCGGTACTGGCGACGGCCCGCCGTGTCCGTACCGACCGCCTGGATGTGCCCGTCGGAGTTGGGACAGATCCAGACGTTCTCCCAGGCCGGGGGGATTACCAGGGCCTTGACCCGGGCGAGCGTCTCCGGGTCGCGCACCGGCTCGCCGTCCGGGTCGACGTAGCGGAAGCCCCGGCCGCAGCGGATCCGCCGGATGCCCGCGCACCCGAGATCGCTGCGCGAGAGTTCCACGGCGGTCATCGTCACGACCCCCGTCTACCCTCCCGGCGAGCAGGCATTCCGGCAGACCGGCATAACTCTCCTGTCCCGGGAAAGGGGCTCTTCACGACGGGAAGAGCGACGAGGGGGCTCATCGTGAACGGTCCGCTCTGCGGAGCGTTGGCGGGCGCGGCGGGTACGGCCGCGCTGAACGCGGTCACGTACGCCGACATGGCCCTGCGAGGACGGCCGGGCAGCCAGGTCCCGGAACAGATGGTCGAGAAGATGACCGAGCGCGCCGGCGTGTCGCTCGGCGAGGACGAGACCGCCGACAACCGCCGCCAGGCCCTCGGCGCCCTGCTGGGATTCGGCGTGGGCATCGGGGTCGGCGTCGCGTACGGCCTGATCCGCTCGCGCGGGAGGACCCTGCCCGACGCGCTGGCCCTCGGGGCGGCGGCGTCCGTGGCGAGCGAGGGACCGGCCGTCGCGCTGGGCCTCACCGACCCGCGTACGTGGGGGGCCGCCGGGTGGATCTCGGACGTCGTGCCGCACCTGGCGTACGGGGTCGTCACGGCCGCCACCTACCGGGGCCTCCGCGCGAACCGCTGACCGACCGGAAGGGAGCAGGGAGATGGGCGTGAAGAAGCCGGAGCGGGACGTGCCGCTCGACGAGGGCGTGGCGAACAGCCGCGACGTCGGCGGCGAGCCCGACCCGGAAGCACCGGACCAGGGCACCACCACCGGGACGACACCGAACGAGACGTTCGTCGGCCGGGTACAGGGCCAGGACGTCGGCTACGCCGAGGAGACCGGCGCCGAACGCCGCGCCCAACAGGACGACTGACCGGCGCCGTGGGCCCCACTTGGGCGTACGGGGCCGGGGAACTCACTGGAGCGAGTCGCGGCCGACCTCGAAGCGTTCGTGGTAGCGCTCCTCAGCCTCCTTCAGCAGGTCGTCACTCAGGGCGGCGACGGGCTCGAAGTCGGCGACGAGGGGCTCATGGTCCGGGCCGAAGTCGCAGACCTCGCCGGCCAGGATCCAGGCATGCCGGTCGTCCCCCTCCTCCGCCAAGTGCGCATATTTCCGGATCTGGCGGGCGATCCAATCCTCCAACGGGCGGCTCCACCACTGCGGCGACCTCAGCGGGACGACCGAGAGGCCGGGCAACTCCAGTCCGCTCTCGTAGTCACGGCTCGTCCCGTCGGCGTCCGACTCGGGCCCGCCCGAGTGCCGCAGGTACAGCCCCTCCCGCCCGCTCACCAGCTCCGTCAGCTCGCTCAGCTTCTCGATGCTTCTCAATGGCGCCTCCCCTCAGTGCGGGAGAGCACTACCCGGCGGAAATGCGTCCTCACGGCTCGCGAGCACGTTTTACCCGCGTGCCGCGGTCGGCGGGCGGCTTCCGGAGCGTCGATGACCTCAGCGCCGCTCGATCATGGGCCCGAGGGGTACGACATCGACTGGGGGATCGTGATGACCGAAGAGGACCTGATTCCGAAGTCCGATGGGCTGTTCTTCATCGGGAACGCCACCACCGTGATCCGGTACGGCGGGTTCACGCTGCTGACCGATCCGAACTTCATCCGCCGGGGCCAGAAGGTCCACCTGGGTTGGGGCGTCATGACCACCCGGCTCCTGGATCCGGCGGTTCCCGTGGACCGGCTGCCGCCGCTGGACGGCATCGTCCTGTCTCACCTGCACGGTGATCACTGGGACCGGGTGGCGCGGCGGAACCTCGACAAGGAGCTGCCGATCGTCACCACGCCCCATGCGGCACGGCGGCTCAAGCCGCAGGGCTTCGGCAACTCCCACGGCCTGCGCACCTGGGAGGACCACGAGTTCGTCAGCGGCGACCGGGTCCTGCGGGTCATCTCGGCCCCCGGGCGGCACGCGCCGGGGGCGTTCCAGATGATGCTGCCGCCGGTGATGGGCAGCATCCTGGAGTTCGGCTCCCGGGGCGGGCGGGTCGACCTTCGGATGTACATCAGCGGCGACACCCTGATGTACGACGACCTGGCCGAGATCCCGCGCCGTTACCCGGACATCGACGTCGGCGTCGTCCACCTCGGCGGCACGAAGATCCTCAATGCCCTGCTCGTCACCATGGACGGCAAGCAGGGCGCGGACTGGGTGGAGCTGGTGAACGCCTCCCGCGTCCTCCCGATCCACCACAACGACTACACGGTGATGAAGTCCCCGCTGTCGGACTTCGACGCCGAGGTGCGTCGGCGCGGCCTCCAGGACAAGGTGCAGGTCGTGCAGCGCGGAACGCTCATCGAGCTCTGACGCCCCGGTCCGGCCGGTGAGCGGCGCGACCACCGCGCACCGGCCGCTCCCGTACGCTCAGCCCTCGCGCCAGTCCGCGGACGGCAGGGCACCCGCGGCCTGCGGGCCCATCAGGCCCAGGGCGCCGTCGACGAACAGTGACGCGCCGGTGACGTACGAGGCCGACGGGTCGGCGAGGAAGGCGATCGCGGCGGCGACCTCCCGCGCGTGACCCGGCCGGCCGAGCGGGTAGCCGGGCCGGCTGCCGGGCTCGGGCGGCTGGTCCGCCTGCCCGGTCATCGGCGTGGCGATCTCGCCCGGCGCGATCGTGTTGGCGGTGATCCCGTATGCCGACAGCTCCAGCGCCAGGACGCGGGTCAGCATCTTCAGCCCGCCCTTGGCGGCGCAGTACGGGCCGGATCCCACGCGCGGGTACTCCTCGTGGACGCTCGTGACGTTGACGATCCGGCCGCCGCCGCCCTGGGCGATCATCCGGCGGGCGGCGCGCTGCGAGCACAGGAACGCCCCGTCGAGGTCCACCGAGACGACGGAGCGCCACTCGTCGTAGTCCATCTCCAGGACGGGGCGGCTGCTGCCGGTCCCGGCGTTGTTCACCAGCACGCCGACGCCGCCGAGCTCGTCGGCCAGCTCGTCCACCACCCGGGCCGCGGTGACCGGATCGGTGAGGTCGTGGCGGCGTACGGCGCAGTTCCGGCCGAGCCCCCGGACCTCCTCGGCGGTTCCCTTCGCGCCGTCCTCGTCGCAGTGGAAGGTGATGCCGACGTCGTAACCGCGCTCAGCCAGGGTGACCGCGGTCGCCTTGCCGATCCCGGAGTCGGTGCCGGTGATCACGGCGATGCGCGGGTATCCGGTCATTGAGACGGGTGCTTCCGGTCGGTCCATGCGCCGCCCCTACCCAGCGGCCCGGCCGCCATTCCGATCGGTCGCCGGTGTGCTCACCGGTCGCTCGGGGCGAGCAGGCCCTCCTCCAGCACCGTCTCGGCGAGCAGTTCCTTGTAGCCGACCTCGTCGAAGACCACCGTGAGACGGCCCTCCTTGGCACCGAGGACGATGCCGCCGCCCCAGTCCTGGTGCTCGACCCGGGCGCCGGACGCGAACGCCGGACGCTCGGCGTCGGCGGGGGTGGCGGTGCCCGCCCGGCAGTTGTCGCAGTTCCCGCAGGGGTCCTCGATCACCTCGCCGAAGTAGCGCAGCAGGAAGCGGCGGCGGCAGTCGGTCAGCTCGGCGTACCGGCGCATCATCTCGACGCGGGAGCGCTCCACCGAGCGGTGCTTCTCGGCGATCTCCCGGGCGATCGCGGCGGCCTCCTGCGGGGGCGGCGCGTCGGGGAGCGGCTCGACGCGGCGGCGCAGGCGCAGCGCGCCGGCGGTCTCGAGCAGGTTGAGCAGCGCGGTGACGCGCCGGTCCGACACGTCCACGCGGCGGGCCAGGTCGCGGCGGGAGATCGGCCCGTCGACCGCCGCGGCGACGCGGGCGAGGAGTTCCTCGTCGGGCAGGCCCCCGGCGAAGAAGCGGCGCAGCCCCACGTCCTCCGGGCGATAGTGGCAGATCGCCTCCGCCGGTTCGCCGTCCCGCCCGGCCCGGCCGATCTCCTGGTAGTACTCGTCGAGGGACCCCGGGACGGAGGCGTGGACGACGAAGCGCACGTCGGGCCGGTCGATGCCCATCCCGAAGGCGCTCGTCGCGACGATGGTCTCCCCGTCCATGAACGCCGCCTGGGTCGCGGTCCGCTCGGTCTTGCGCAGCCCGGCGTGGTAGGCCCGGACCCCGAGCCGTTCGGCGTACTCCTCGGTCTCCCGGCGGGTCGCGGCGTACACGATGCCGGAGCCGGGCAGCCGCCGCGCCGCGTCCACGACGGCGGCCTCCTTCTCGTCCGCGTCGTGGAACATCGCGACCGACAGGCGGATCTCGGGCCGGTCGAAGCCGCGGATGACCCGCGCCGGGTCGCGGAGCCGCAGCCGCTCGACGATCTCCTCCCGCACGGGTGGAGCCGCCGTCGCGGTGAGCGCGGCGACCACCGGCCGGCGCGGCAGGCCCTCGACGACGCCGCCGAGGCGGAGATAGTCCGGGCGGAAGTCATGGCCCCAGGCGGAGACGCAGTGCGCCTCGTCGATCGCGATCAGCGCGGGCGGCGCCTCGGCCAGCACCGCCCGCACGTCGGGCCGGGCGAGCTGCTCGGGTGCCAGGAAGACGAAGCCCGTCGCTCCCGCGCGGAGCAGGGCGTACGCCTGGTCGCGGCGTTTCTCGCCGACGGCCGCGTTGACGCTGATGGCGGTGAGGCCGCGCTCCCGCAGCTTCTGGGCCTGGTCCCGCTGCAGGGACAGCAGGGGCGACACGACGACCGCCGGTCCGCCGAGGGCGACGGCCGCGAGCTGGTAGATCGCGGACTTCCCCGCCCCGCTGGGCATGACCACGAGGCAGTCGCGGCCCTTCACCAGCTCGGCCGCGGCCTCCTCCTGCGCGGGCCGCAGCTCGGCGAGGCCGAGCCGCGCGCCGGCGATCTCCCGCAGACTCTGGTTCCCCGTCATGCGGCCAGGGCTACCCCCGAAAGAGCTGGTGGAACGCGCCGGGGCCGGCGGGTTCAACCGCCGACGGCGAGGAGGCCGGCGATCCCCAGCGCGTACAGCGCGAGCACCGCGCGGCTGTCGACTCCCATCCGAAGCCGCTGGAGCCGGGGCCGGAAGATCAGGCCCGCCATGTAGACCAGCGTGAGGAGGGAGCCGAGCGCGGTGAGGTAGATGTCCGACCGGTGCGCGTCGGGCAGCACCGGCCGGCCCGAGATCAGCGACGCGGCGAGGAACAGCACCGGCAGGAAGGCGTTCCCGCCGAAGATGTCGCTGATCGCGAGCTGGTGGTCGCCCATCCGGACGGAGGTCAGCCCGGTGCTGATCTCCGGGAGCGCGGTGGCCGCCGCGAGCACGGTCGCGCCGAAGGCCACACCGCTCATGCCGAGCCGGCCGAAGAGTTCCTCGCCGCTGCGCTCGATGACCACGCCGGCGACGAGTGTGACGACCGCCGCGACGCCGAACACCAGCGCCGCGCGGCGGGTGCCGATCCCCGACGAGGTCGCCCGCGCCTCCTTCTTGGTCCTGGAGTGCCCCTTCGGCTCGGGCTGGGTGTCGGGGGCGTCGCCGCCCTCGTGCCAGGGCAGTCCCCGCCCCGCCCGCCTGAGCAGCAGCAGGCCGGCCATCCAGACGACCGCGATCAGGACGGAGGCGGGGTCGAGCCGGGCGAACTCCAGGTCGCCGGGCAGCTGCGTGCCCATGACGACCACCGCCAGCACCGCGACCACCAGCGCGCCCTCCAGGACGAGGCTGAGGCTCGCCGCGACATAGGTCAGCGGCGCGCCGCCGGTCCCGGCGACGTCCAGGATGACCAGGACGACCGTCTGCGCGGCGATGCCGCCGAGGATGTTGCCGACCGCGACGTCGAGGTGGTGGGAGAGCGCGGCGCTCACGGTGATCGCCGCCTCCGGGAGGTTGGTCGCGACCGCGAGCAGGATCACCCCGCCGAGCGCGCTGCCCAGGTGCAGGCGTTCGGACAGGACGTCGGTCGTGTCGGACAGCCGTATCCCGGCGTACCAGATGATCCCGGCACTGAGCAGGAACAAGACGAGCAACACCAGCGATGGCAGATCACCCATGGCGACCACTTTGCCCGCACATTGTCCGTTCTATGTACCCCTGTCGTCTGAGACAGGTCGCCGAAGCAGGGGATTCCTTCGCCTGGTGGGCTTTGGCGCACCTTCGACGGAGATGGGCCGTGCGACTCCCGCGCGACGGTCACGGCTTCGGCCTGGATTAAGGTCTATCCATGGCGGCGGATCAGGAGACCGTACGAGTCGATGTGTGGATCTGGTCGGTGCGGCTCGTCAAGACCCGCTCGCTGGCCACGGCCGCCTGCCGGGCCGGCCATGTCCGGGTGAACGACGAGCGTGTCAAGCCCGCCGCGGCCGTGAGACCCGGAGACCAGGTGCGGGTGCGTCTGGCCGGACGCGAGCGCGTCGTCGTGGTGCGCCGCGTCGTGCGCAAACGGGTCGGCGCGCCGGTCGCCGTCGAGTGCTATACCGACCACAGCCCGCCGCCGCCTCCGCCGTCGGCGCTGCTCCCGATCGCACGCCGCGAACGCGGTGCCGGGCGGCCCACCAAGCGGGACCGCCGGGAGATGGAGCGCTTGCTCGGCCGCCGGCCCGGCCGCGGCTGAGCGGCGCGCGACCACCCGCGGCGTCCACCCGACCAGGCCGTGTCCGGTCCGTGGCGCGCTCCGATCAGGCGCCGTCAGTCGGGTATGCCGGGTCGAGCCCTGATCCGTCGCGCGGAAAAGTTCATGGCGCGGGCGGGAACAACCCGTCCCCCGGCTTCTGTTACACCTGTCGTGGCCGGTGTGCCTGGTGTCCCCGGGCCTCACCTATCGCCTTCGCGGAATACCGTTCGGCTGGAGCCGCGTTGTGCCTTTCGCCGAGAGGCGACCCGCACACCGGTGCACACATCGAGGGCCCCACCGGGCGACGTCCCGGAGGGGCCCTCGTCCTTGTCCCGCCCAGGGCCCGCTCTCAGCCGGTCCCCGGGCAGCGGTCGTACGAGGTGCTCGATGTCGTTCGCCTGGCCGGCCTCCGCCTCGAGCCATCGCATCCTGCGCAGCGCGATTCCCTCCCGCAGCGCCCAGGGGCAGATCTCCAGGCGGCGTACCCCGAGGGCGGTCATGATCTCGTCGGCGACGACGGCGCCGGCCAGGATGTGGCGGGCACGGGCGCGGGAGACGCCTCTGAGCCGCGCGCGCTCCTCGGCGGTCAGCGCCGCCAGGCCGGCGATCCGCCGCCGCAGGGCCGTACGCTCCAGGACCCGGCGGCCGTCCGCGCTCCGGCCTCCGGAGAGCTTGGCGAGCTGGGTGAAGATCTTCGAGGTGGCCACCGCGTGATGGCCGGAGGACCCGTCGGTCAGCCGGTCGACGCCGTACGCGGCCAGCCGGTCCGCGACGTGCGCGCGGAGCCGTTCGAGCTGCCGCCGGTCCGGCGGGTCGCCGGTCAGGTGCTCACGGGTCAGCCGGCCGGCGCCGAGCGGCATCGACAGCGCCGCGTCGGCCTCCGCGCCGTCGCCCGTGGCGATCTCCATGGAGCCGCCGCCGATGTCGGCCAGCACGACCGGTCCGACGGACCAGCCGTACCACGCGCGCACGGCCAGGAAGGTCAGGCGGGCCTCGTCGGAGCCGGCCAGGAAGCCCAGTTCCACGCCCGTCTCCGCGGCGACCCGGTCGAGGACCTCCTCCCGGTTGGGCGCGTCGCGGATCGCGGACGTCACGAAGGGGATCAACTCGGCCGCGCCCATCCGCGCGGCTTCATCGGCGGTCGCCGCCACCGATGCCACCACCCGGTCGGTCTCCGCGCGCCCGAGCCGGCCGTCGGCCAGGACCGCCCTGGCCAGTCGCGTCGGCTCCTTGACGGAGACGACCGTGCGTATGGGCCCGCCGGGGACGAGGTCGACGACCTTGAGATGGGCGGCATTGGACCCGACGTCCAAGATGGCGGTGCGCATGATCGCTTGATTACCCGGCTTGTCGCCGAGCGAAGCGTTTCGTCTGATTCATGCGGTGCCGAAATGACGGTTACGGCACCGGTCTGGACCAAGGTTTGATCCGTGACGGCGGATCAGCGGACGCTGATGGCGGTGACGCCCCGCATCGTGGGGACGAGGACCAGCGACCCGGCCAGGGTCGGCGAGGCGAACCGGCTGACCTCCCCGATCCGCCGCGCCGCGAGCGAACGCCCGTCGGACTCGGACAGGGCGTGCAGCACACCGGCGCCGGTGTCGAGGGTCCACACCGCGCCGCCGCCGACCACCGGTGAGCCCTTGACGTCGCCCGGCGCCCGCCAGACGCGGCGCAGCCCGCTGCCCCCGGTGACGTCCACGCGCTGCAGGCCCTCCTCGCAGGGCAGGTAGACCGAAGATCCGTTCCGGGCCATGCCGCCGAAGGAGACGCACCCGTGCAGGGAAGCGCGCTGGCCGCCGACGCCGCCGAGGTCACGGCCGTCGAGCAGGTAGATGTCGCCGGTCTTCCCCGCGATCAGCACCCGGCCGCCGGGCAGCGGCAGCGGGCCGGTCGAGCCGAGGTCCTGGTCCTCGCTGTTCTCCGAGCCCCAGTTCTTCGGCGCGAAGTACGACAGGCGGCGGGACAGGTCGGCGGAGAGCCGCAGCACCGAGTCGCTGCCATCGTAGGCTCCGCTCAGGCTCGCGCCGTTCCCGACGGCGACGTAGACGTCGCCGGACGGGACGATGGCCGGGCCGGACGGCGCCCACATGCCCCCCATCCGGCGGGTCGGGACCACGTAGGACGCGACCTCCCTCCCGCCGTCGGTGCGCGCGGCGGCGACGTAGCCGACGTAGTTCCCGCAGTCGCCGGCGAGCCCGCCGAACGGGACGTACACCCGGCCGCCCGCGACCGCGAGCGCGCCGCGCTGCTGCTCCGCCGTGGGGTCCCGGCCGGCCACGACGTCGAGGCCCCGCGTGAACCGCACGCGTCCGTCCGCGGCGTTCAGCGCGACGAGGGTGTGCCACCCACCGGTCGTCTCGGTGGCGACGAACACCGTGCGGGTGCCCGGGTCGTACGCCGGGGTCCCCGTTATGCCGAGCGGGTCGATGTTCCCGCACGGGAGCGCCGACCGGGGCACGGGCGTGCCGAGGCGCCGCTGCCAGACCCGCCGCCCCGTCGCGAGGTCCAGCGCGTAGACGGTGTCGTTCTCCGTGCCGACGTACGCCGTGCCGTCCACGACGATCGGCTGTCCGTACACCGCCCCGTCGAGCCTCGCCGTCCACGCGTCGCCGAGCGCGCTCGGCGCGGGGAAACCGGCGGCGAACCCCGACCGGTCGTTCGCGCCGTGGTACGTCGGCCACGACCCGGCCGTACGTACGGGGGCGGAGGAGGTCGCGGCGGGTCCGCCGGGAGGGGGTGAGGGGCTGTCCGCCCGGGACTCGCCGCCGGAACCGCACGCCGTCGCGGCGGTGAGGACGACCAGTGCGGTGCCGTACGCGACCCTGCCCATGCGCTCATTCTCACCCCACCGGCGGCCGTCACGCGGGAGGCGCCATCACGAGTCGCCGGCGATGGGGAGGCCGCGCACGGCCAGGGCGACCGCGACCCCCGTGGCGGCCCCGGCCGCCACGTCCCCGGGATAGTGCGCGCCGATGTAGACGCGCGAGTAGGCGACCAGGGAGGCCAGCGCCGCGACCGGAACACTCACGCGCCACGGCGCCTCGCACACCAGCACCGTGGCGAAGGCCGCCGCGCCCGCGCTGTGCCCCGACGGGAACCCCGGCGAGTCGGGGACCCGCCCCGGCCGCCGGCCGCCCAGCGTCTTCGGAGGGCGCTCCCGGTCGAAGACGAAGATCCGTACCCCGTTGGCGAGCGTCCCCGCCACGGACATCGCCAGCGCCGCGCGTACGGCGGCGCGCCGTGACCGCCGGTCGCCGCCGGCCCGCAGCGCGGCGGCGATCAGCCACCACACGAGCAGTTGGTCGGCGGCGCGCGAGGCCCGCGGCATGACCTCGTCCAGTGCCCCGCAGCCCAGGGACGTCATCGCCCGCATCACGCGCTCGTCGACCCGGCGCAGCCTCCGCACCCGTCACTCCTCCGTTCGTGATCCCTCGATGTCCAGGTGAGGTGCCTACCCAGAGCGGCCGCCGCCTACCAGCCTCCGTTCCATCGGCCTTTGAGGGGAAAGCAGGCTGATGCGGCCCGGCGGGGCCGGTCGTACGCGGCACGCGTGAGCGGCGACGCACCCGTCGGCAGGTGTGACGGCGTACCTCGGGGTATGGCCGATGGCGTCCGACCTTCGTACCGGGAGGAGCGAGAGATGCCCAAGACGACCAAGAAGGGAACGGCCAAGAAGAGCGAGTTGCCCGACACCATCAAGCGTTCGGACGCCAAGGCGCAGCGCACCTTCGCCAAGGCCCACGACTCGGCCGTCGAGGAGTACGGCGAGGGAGAGCGCGCGCACCGGGTCGCGTACGGCGCGCTGAAGCACACCCACGAGAAGGTGGGCGACCACTGGGAGCCGAAGAACAAGGGCGCCAAGGGGCCCTCCGACCCGCAGTCCGAGGGCGGCCGCGACACGTCGCGCAAGAGCGCCGGCGGCGTCGACATGAACGCGTCCAAGGAGCACCTGTACGACCTCGCCAAGAGGATGGACATCTCCGGCCGCTCGAACATGAGCAAGAAGGAACTCGTCGACGCGCTGGAGAAGGCCAACGACCGCAAGACGGCGAAGGCCCGCTCGAAGAGCTGACACGGGAGACGGCTGAGAGGAGACGACGATGTCCGAGCGCACCGAGGGGGCCGAACCACGCCGCCGCACCGAGGGGCCCGAACGGCGCCGCCCCGACCTGCGGACGGGCTCTGAGACGCCGGTGGACCCCGAGGACCTGGCGATGGCCGAGGGCCGGGACCCCACACCGGAGAACATCGAGCGCGCGCGGCGGCGCATCGAGCGGCTGGGCGCACGGGAGGCGGTGGACCGGGCCACCCCCTGACGACCGCGCCGAACCACCGGCCGAGGGGGGGGCGGGCCGGGGGCGGGGGGTTTTGGCGGGCGGGGGTTTTGTGGGTGGGCGCGGGGGGCCAGGTCCTGGTCCGCCCCCAACCCCCCCCCCGGGGGCAGCCGCGCCGTCGGCCGGTGATGTGCCCGGCCGGTTTTCATCGGCTTGCACGCGTTCTCCGAGGCAGGAGCCGTCCGACCGCACCTCCGGCGGCGAACCGTTGCCCGGTCCGACCGGTTCGCGGCTGAATGAGGGCGTGATCGCTCCCCGCCGTGGCGAGGCGCTCTACGTGGCCGGCGGCGTCGCCGTGCTCGGCCTGGGGCTGTGGATGTGGGCGCTGGGCCGCGGTCCGGCCGCCTCGGACGCCGGCGCCCGGCCGCGCCTGCGGGTGACGGGCGCCTACGCGGTCCGGGTCTCCGCGTCGACGGAGGTCTCGGCGTACCTCACCGCGCGGAACACCGGCGGAGGCGCGGATCGGCTGATCGCCGTGCGCACGGACCTGTCGCCGATCGTCATGATGCACCGCGGCCTCGAGAACGCGATGGTCGCGGTCGACTCGGTGCCCCTGCCGGCGCGTCGGACCGTGTCACTCACTCCGAGCGGGCTGCACGTCATGATCATGCAGCCGAGACGCGCCGTCCGCGTCGGGGAGCGGGTGCGGTTGACGTTGCTGTTCTCCCGGTCCGATCCGATCTCGGTCGGCGCTCCCGTCCTCGCGCCCGGCGATCGGCCGCCCGATGGTTGACGGCACGGCGGCGTGTCGCCGGCGGCTCGCGGCCGCGACGCTCGCGGTCTGCGCCGCCGCGTTCACGGTCCTCGTGCTCGCGGCGTCCCCGGCTGCCGCGCATGCCGCATTGGTCTCCTCGACGCCGGCCGACGGGACCGTGCTGACGGCCGCGCCGACCGAGGTGACGCTGACCTTCGGCGAGCCGGTACGGGCCGCACCCGAAGGCGTCGCCGTGATCGGCCCGGACGGCGACCGGGCCGACGACGGGGTGGTGCGGCGGGCGGGCGCCGCGGTGCTGGCGATGCGCCTGCCGGGGCTGCGGGTACGAGCGCGAGGCGGGACCTACACGGTGACCTGGCGCGTCATCTCGGCCGACTCGCACCCGGTGGGCGGCGCGTTCACCTTCTCGATCGGTGCCCCGAGCCGCGTGGCGCACGTCCGGCCCGCGCGGGCGAGCCGCGCGCTGGGCCTCGCGTTCGGCCTGACCCGCTTCGCCGGGTTCGCGGGGTTCATCGTGCTGGTCGGTGCGGCGGCGCTCTGCGGTTACGGCGGCTCATGGGTCGCGGCGCGAGGAGGGATCCGCCGGCTGCTCGTCGCGGCCTGGGCGGTGTCGGCCGTCGCCACCGGCGCGGCGATGCTGCTGGCCGGACCGTACGCGGCCGGCCGGGATCTGGCGGGGGTGTTCGACGCCGGTCTGGTCCGGCAGACGCTGCACGACCGGTACGGCGCCGCGCTGGCCGCGCGGACGGTGCTGCTGGGGATCGTGCCGGCCGTGCTGGTCTGGGCGGCGGGTACACCCGCGACGGGTGCGCGGCGCGAACGGATCGCCGGCCGTCCCGGACTCCGGTGGGTCCTCGCGGCCGTCTCGGGCGGCCTGATCGCGGCCGGACTGGCCGCCACCTGGAGCGTCGCGGGCCATGCCGGCGCGGGAGCCCACGACGCGATCGCGATGACGGCCGACGTCCCGCACCTCCTGGCGGCGGCGCTGTGGGTGGGCGGGCTGGTCGCGCTGCCGGTCCTGCTCCGGCATCCGGAACTCGGGCGGGCGACGGCCGGCCGGTTCTCCCGCGTCGCGGTCGGCTGTGTCCTGGTCCTGGTGGCAACCGGCCTGGTCCAGGCGTGGCTGCGGGTGGAGACTCCGGCGGCCGTGTTCACGACGGCGTACGGGCGGCTCCTGGCCGCGAAGGTCGCGGTGCTCGGCCTCGTGCTCCTGGCCGCCCGGCGGGTACGGGCCCGGCTGCGCGGCGCGGACGGGCGGAGGCCGGGGCGGATGCTCGCCGTCGAGACCGCGGGCGCGGCGTCCGTGCTGGCGCTCACCGCGGTCCTGGTGCAGTCCCCGCCCGCCGCGCAGGCGTACGCGGCCCGCCCGGCGACCCGATCGGTGCGCTTCCAGGCCGGCGGCGACTCCGGCCGGCTGACGGTCCGTCTCCCGAACGCCGCGCGGGGGCTGGGCCGCGGCGACCTCACGGTCCGCGCGCCGGACAGGCGCGCCCGCGACGTCCCGCAGATCACGGCCTCCTGGACGCTGCCGCGCCTGGCCATCGGCCCGCTCCCGGCACGGCTCACCCGCACCGGAACCGGCCGGTTCGCGGCGAGCTGGCCGCCCCTGCCCGCGGCCGGTCCCTGGCGGCTGTCCGTGACCATCCGCACGAGCGAGATCGACGAGACGACCGTACGGGCGGAGTTGCGGATCCGCTGATGGGCGGGCGCCGGGGCGTGTCCATTGACAGTGGCCCGGACGGAGACTTCTTTGCTTCGTGCGTGCACGGGTTTTTCACGTCTCGCCGGTGAGGGCGCGACGCAGCCCGGTTAACGTTTGTCGTTGATCTATTGCCGCAGGCTCGTCGGCCGGGTCGGAATATGCGACAGGTCGGTTTTTCGGGGGAGACGACATGGGCTTGCTCGGGAGGACGAAACCGCAAGAATCAGTGCACGCACCGGCGATTCTGGTCAGAAGTCGGATGCGCTGGTGGCCGGCCGTGGTGTGCGGCGGCTGGCTGGCACAGGTGGCGGTCCGGATAATTTTGGCCGCTTTCCACGGCTTTCCAATTGTGGTACCGGATGAGTGGGGATATCTACTGGCGGCGCGGCTGCTGGCCGGTGGCGCGTCGAGCGACCTGTCCGGGCGGACGTTCTATCAGGCCGGCTATCCGCTGCTGATCAGTCCGGCGTACTGGTTGAGCAACGACCCGCTGACGATCTACCGGATCGTCCTGGTGATCAACGCGCTCATCGGCGCGACTCTGCTGGCGCCCGCTCATGTGGCGCTGCGCCGGCTCGGGCTCTCGCGGGGACGGGCCTACCTGCTGGCGATGGTGACGGCGTCCCTGCCGTCGGTGGTCTATTACGGGCAGTACGCGATGAGTGATGCGGTGCTCCCGTTGGCGCTGCTCACCTGGCTGCTGTGCGTCCACTCGTGGATCGCGCGGAGGGGGCCGGGATGGGGGGTGGCCGCGAGCGCGCTCGCTGCCTACTGCTCCAGCGCGCACACCCGCGGCCTCATCGTGGTCATCGCGCACGCGGGGCTGCTGGCCGTCATGCTCGCGCGCCGCCGGCTCCCCGGACGCGAGGTGGGCGCGGCCGCGGCGGTACTGGTCGCCGGCGTGATGGCCGGCTGGGCGCTGAACACCTGGGTGCGTGCGGAGATCTATCCCGGTGGCGCCCTGCCCCTGGGTTCGTTGCTGGTCGAGCGGCTGACCACCTCGAGCGGCCTGGGCTGGACGTTCGCGCTGGCGGCGGGAAAGATCTGGTATCTCGTCGCGTCGACCTGGGGCCTGGCCGGTGTCGGCCTGGTGGCCGCCGCACTGGCCGCACTCCGCCAGAGCACACCACTCGCGATGCGGGCGACGGCGGTGCTGACCCTGGTGACGGCGGCCGGGATCGCGCTGGCGACCTCGGCCGCGACGCCGGACGAGGGGACCGTCGCGAACCTGGCCTACGGCCGGTATCTCGGCTGCCTGGCGCCCGCGTTGTTCCTGGCCGGGGCCGCCCTCGTCGTACGCGCCACCCGGATCGGCGTCGCGAAGGCGGCGCTGGCCACGGCCGGTCTGACGCTGGCCAGTGCGCTGGTGGTGTTGCTGCACGCGGGCGGCCGCCTCACGCACGGCTTCTTCCTGTCCCTGGACTTCCCGGAGATGAGCGCGCTGACGTGGAGCTGGGACCGCCTGAGGTTCTGGTGGGTCACGGTGGTCGTACTCCTGTCGCTGCTGATCCTCGTCCTCGCCAAGGGGCGCAAGGCCGTGCGGGCCCTGGTCGCCCTCGCCGTCGCCGCGGACCTGGCGGCGGTGGCCGTGGTCGTCGGCCGGGACGCCCGTCATTGGGCGGACACCCTTGACAAGGCGAGCAGCCTGGCCGGTGCCGCGCTCCGCCCCGATGACCGCGTCGGGATCGACTACCGGGATATGAGCTGGCGCGTCTGGATCTCTCAGGCATTCCAGGTGCAAAGCCACCTGCAACCCATCGACCGCCGTGATGCTCGAACGCTACCGCAGGGCCTGACGCTGGTCATCGTGCCCTGGGACCCTCACCAGTCACCGCGGGCCAGTTGGCCCGCCGCTCCGCCGGGCTTCGCGCCGATCTCGGTGCATTGGACCGATTCCGGAAGCTGGGTCGCCTGGCGCCGCCTGTGACGATGGAGCGGAACTGCATTGTTCAGGGTATTGACGGCGAACGTTTCCGGTTTGTCGTTGACGGGCGTCCCGTGCTGAAGTCGGGGTGAACGGGAACGACCTGGCTTAGGCCGGTGTCATCCGTTACGCGCCGCCTAAGCCGTAATTCGTGCGGCCCTGAGCCAAAGGCCGCGATCGCCGTTCTGTGAGGAATGAGCCTTGCTCGATCATTAACCACGAAGCGCGTCAGGTGATGAGCTGCGGGGTATTCACATCGCGCAATCTTCGGTCAATCCGAAATCCAGCCTTCTCGACTTGTTATAGGTGTCCAAATTGACTCGTTACGGGAAACACGGCGCGGCTCGCGGCAAGACGCGGTCGCGTGTCGTACCTCTGGCGGCCGCCGCGGCAGTCGGTGGCCTGGGCGTCGCAGTGGCGTTGCCGGCGTCGGCCGATGCCGAGCGCATCATGCAGGGAACGTCCTCCATGCGGTCGGCGAATCTCTCGGCCTTCGACTTCTGCGAGGACTCAGACATCAGCTGCTGGGAGAACTTCGGCAACGCTCTCGGCGGAGGTTCGGGGAGAGGGGGAGCGAAGGCGGTAGTCAAGGGCGGCGAAGGGCAGCCCGGCCTCCGAGGCGCGGAAGGCCCCGAAGGTCCGCGTGGACTCCGGGGCCACAAGGGTCGTAAGGGCAATCGCGGCGCCACGGGCCCGACTGGTCCTCGCGGCGAAAACGGTAGAACCGGTCCGACGGGTCCCACGGGCCCGACCGGTCCGCGCGGTGAAAACGGCGAAAACGGTAGAACCGGTCCGACGGGTCCCACGGGCCCGACCGGTCCCGCGGGCGCCTCTGGTCCCTGCATCGACTCGACGGTCCAGGGCAACACGAAGACCGTCGCGCAGACCCAGAACGGGCAGCTCTTCATTCAGCAGGTCGACCTGACGCCGACACCCACGCCCGGCGCCTGGGCGAACTTCACCACCGTGTTCACCACCGGGCATCCGGGCTTCGTGCCGAGTTGCGTGACGGTGACGACCATGGGTAACAACGTGCACGTCACCGTCCGCGGCACCAACGGTGACGTCCTCCAGTCCTCCTGCAGGAACAACCCGGCGTTCACCTGCGGAGCGCCGATCGACCTCGGCACGGCCGCCTTCCGCATGGGGCTCATGCCCTCGCGGCAGCACAGGATCGCGATCCTGGACCGATAGGTCGCGAGCCGACCGGTCATGGCCCATCGCCGTGATCACGAGTCCCGGGCATCATGAGGCTCCCGATGCCCGGGACTCTTCGCGTCCGTGGGACGGCCGGTCAGAGGCGGTTCCACGCGTAGGCGGGCAGGCCGTGGGCGGAGGCGATGGGCTTCCACAGGGCGACCACCCTGCGCTTGGCGGGGCCGGCCTTGTCGTTGGCGGCGATGGCGTCCTGGTACGGCGCCGTGAGCGGGGCGATTTTGCCGCCGCAGTTCCGTGCCCGGACCTTCCGCGCCCACCCGAGGTACGCCTGATCGGCCTCGAGTGAGTTCTGGTAGGCCGCGAGCATCGATTGGCGGAGACGGGAGCCGTTCGGCAGCCGGTCGACCTTGAGCGCCTTCGTCTGGGCGACCTCCTGCTGCCGGTCCCGTACGACCTGCTGGAATCCGGCGACGCCCGCGGAGACGTCGTCGCACGTCCGCAGGCGGGACGGCAGGTGCCCGCGGGCCACCTGACCGGACCCCAGGATCTTGTCGACGGCGGCGGCCTGCCGCGCGGCCGTGTCGGTGTTCGCCGTCGCCTGGGAGGCCGGCGTTCCGCCTCCCGAGGATCCCTGGGTCAGGACGTAGACGAGACCGCCGACGACCACGACCGCCGCGGCGATCCCGCCGGCCAGCAGTATCGTCCGCTTCTTCTTCCTGTCGGCGTCGGTCGATGCCCCCGTGGTCTCCCCGGCGGCCGGTGGAATGCCCTGATCCCAGCCGTTCGGCTGGTATCCGGGCGGCGCGAGGCCCGGCGCCGGACCGCCGAAGGGCTGTCCGGCGGCCTGTCCGACGGGCGACTTGTGCGGCGTCGGACCGGTCCCCGCAGGGCCGGGGCTCCAGGAGGCCGGGGGAGCCTCGAACGGCATCGGGCCCGCTCCCGGCGGGCCGGGGTCCCAGCCGGTCGAGGGCGGCTCGGGCGGCATCGGGTCCGCCGCCGGAGCGCCGAGGTTCCAGGGAGCGGGGGGCGGCATGGGGTCCGCCGCCGGGGCGCCGAGATTCCAGGGGGCGGGAGGCGGCCCGGGCGGCATCGGGTCCGCGCCCGGAGGGCCCAGGATCTGCGTGGCGTTGCCGGAGTCGGGCGGCGTCTCGCCCGCACCGGCGGCCGGCGGGAGGTCCGGCGGCGCGCTCCAGGGCCGCTCCTCGTCCGCGTCCCATGCCGGGAGGGGAAGCGGCTCGGTCCGCGGGTTGGACGACCCGGCCTGGGGGCCCTTCGGCGCTCCATCGGCGGAGTACGGGCTCGGGCCGGGGCGTTCTCCCGCCGACGGGAGCGGCGTTCCGCACTGCGGACAGGCGGACCGGCCTGAGGGCACATCGGTCCCGCACGCCGGGCATTCCATGCGCGATCCCTTCCTGTCGACCGTTCCTAGAAGAGAACATTGTGCCGTCCTACGGCGAGTGGCCCGCCACGGGTCCGGCGGGGCGAGGCACGCCGCGGAGACGCGGCGGCCGTGGGACGCCGCGATGGCCGTCGACGGCACCTCAAGAGAGGCCCCGTGAAGGCCCTGCGCTCCCCGAGAAGGGCAAAGCGCACATCATTACGCAATCCAGACGTGACCAAGTCGCCTGCCTGTCTTAATTGACCACCGCGAGGATGCCTGCGTCCGACCTTTCTTCTCCGAGAGGACCGAGGTGTCTTCTGTCCCTCTTCGCCACGTGGGTGTGCTCGGCGCAGTGGCCGCCACGCTGGCGTTCGGCGCCCTGGTCATCCCACGGGTCGCCGGTGCCGCCCCCTCGTCCGACGCGCTGATCGCCGAGGTGTACGGGGGCGGCGGTAACTCCGGCGCGACCCTCACCCAGGACTTCGTCGAGTTGGCCAACCGCGGCTCCCAGCCGGTGTCCGTGGACGGCTGGAGCGTGCAGTACCTGTCCGCCTCGCCCGGGCCGACCTCTAAGTGGCAGGTGACGAAGCTGACCGGCGGCATCGCCGCCGGTTCGCGTTACCTGGTCGCCGAGGCGAAGGGCAGCGGCGGCACGGTCGCCCTTCCCACGCCGGACGCCACGGGCACGATCAGCATGTCCGCGACGGCGGGCACCGTCGCCCTGGTCACCGGCTCCGACGCTCTCACCTGCCTGACCGCCGCCGACTGCGCGGCCGACCCGCGGGTCCGCGACCTGGTCGGCTTCGGCGGCGCCGTGGTCCGCGAGGGCACCTCCGCCCCGGCCGCGACCAACACGACCTCGGTGAACCGCGGGGCCGGCCTCGCGGACACCGACGACAACGGGGCCGACTTCACCGCGGCCGCGCCGACGCCCACCGGCAGCGGCGGAGGGTCCGGCGATCCGACGCCGACCCCGACGCCCACCCCCACCGAGACGCCGACGCCGGGCAGCGTACGGATCCACGACATCCAGGGCACGACGCGGATCTCCCCGGACGGCGCGAAGTCCGTCACGAACGTCCCCGGGATCGTCACCGGTGTCCGGGCGACCGGCTCGTCGCGCGGGTTCTGGTTCCAGGACCCGCAGCCGGACGACGACCCCCGTACGAGCGAGGGCCTCTTCGTCTTCACCGGATCCAGCACGCCGGCCGTGCAGCCGGGTGACTCGGTGCTGGTCTCCGGCACGGTCAGCGAGTACTACCCGGGCGGTGCAGCGAGCGGCAACCAGTCCGTCACCGAGCTGACCAAGCCGAAGTGGACCGTGCTCTCTTCGGGGAACGCGCTGCCGGCCGCGTTCACGCTCGGCCCGGACACCGTTCCGTCCGCCTACGCGCCGGACGCCGCCGGCGGCAGCATCGAGTCGTCGGCGCTGCAGCCGTCCACGTACGCGCTGGACCTGTTCGAGTCGCTGGAGGGCATGCGCGTACGGGTCGACGACGCGCCGGTGATCGCGCCGGCCAACGAGTACGACGAGCTGTGGGTCACCACCAGGCCGGCGGACCACCGCAGCGCGCACGGCGGGGTGATCTACTCCTCCTACGCCGACCCGAACAGCGGCCGTATCGAGGTCACCACGCTGCTCCCCGACTCGGCGCACCCCTTCCCGAAGGCGAACGTCGGTGACGTGCTGACCGGCACGACCGAGGGCCCGCTGGACTACGTCAGCTACGGCGGGTACGAGCTGCAGGCCACGAGCCTGGGCACGCTGCACGACGGCGGCCTCACGCCCGAGGTCACGCGCGAGCAGAAGCACAAGGAACTCGCGGTCGCCACGTACAACGTGGAGAACCTCGCGCCGAGCGACGCCCAGTCCAAATTCGACCGGCTGGCCGGCGGAGTGGTGCACAACCTGGCGACGCCCGACATCGTCGCGCTGGAGGAGATCCAGGACAACAGCGGCGCGGTCGACGACGGCACGGTCGCGGCGGACGTCACGCTGCGCAAGTTCGTCGACGCGGTCGTCGCCGCGGGCGGTCCCCGTTACCAGTGGCGGGAGATCGACCCGGTCAACGACGCCGACGGCGGCCAGCCGGGCGGCAACATCCGGGTGGCGTTCCTGTTCAACCCGGACCGGGTGTCCTTCATCGACCGTTCCGGCGGGAACTCGACCACCGCGGTCCAGGTCGTCAAGGACCACGGCAAGGCCGGGCTGTCGGTGTCGCCCGGGCGCGTCGACCCGGGGAACGCGGCCTGGACCGACAGCCGCAAGCCCCTGGCCGGCATGTTCGAGTTCCACGGGCACCGGGTGATCGTGGTCGCCGACCACTTCAACTCCAAGGGCGGGGACCAGAGCCTGCACAGCCGATTCCAGCCGCCCGCCCGGTCGTCCGAGGTCCAGCGGAAGCAGCAGGCCACGGTGGTGCACGGCTTCCTCGAGAACCTGCTGAAGACCGACCACAACGCGAACGTGGTGGTCGTGGGCGATTTCAACGACTACCAGTTCTCCCCGGCGCTGCAGACGCTGACCGCCGGCGGCGTGCTGCACGACCTGATCGCCGACCTGCCGCTCGCCGAGCGGTACAGCTACGTCTACGACGGCAACTCGCAGGTGCTGGACCACATCCTGACCAGCCCGCGCGTGAGCGGCGGCGCCGACTACGACGTGGTGCACATCAACGCGGAGTTCGCCGGCCAGACCAGCGACCACGATCCGCAGGTCGTCCGGCTCCGGCCGAAGGGCTGACCCCCGACCCGTGATCCACGGCCGTGACCGACGCCTCCGCGCGTGGGTCACGGCCGTGCGCCGTCAAGGGCCCGGGCCGTTGACGGCGGCCCCGCCCGGCGAACCGGTCAGCGCGGATACGCCCGGCCGCGCAGATGGCCACGGACCCGTTCGACCAGTCCCGCACCAGTGGCGATGATCGCGTTCAGCACGGGACGGTCCGGCAGGCGTTGCCGGATCGACGCCTCCTGCTTCGCCGCCGCGGCCTTCCGCCCGAGGCCGGCGAGCTCCTCCGCGCCGAGATGCTCGATCAGCATCGGGAACAGCTCTTCCTCTTCGGCCCGCATGTGAGCGCGCACCTCGGTGTCCAACCGCGCCAGGAGGCGGGAGAGCTCCGCGCCGGGCAGATCGTTCCTCTCCAGGATCTCTCCCATCCGCTCGAGCTTCTCGTGCTCGGCGAGGTACTCATCGACGAGCCGGCCTCCACCGGGCAGACGGTCACGGACCACCGGATACAGGTAGGAATCCTCAGTGACCGAGTGCCGGGTCATCTCGGCGATCAGCAGGTCGGCCAACGATCGCCACAAGGGTTCGGAGACGGTCAGGTGCTTCAGCTCGACGAGGAGCTGCCGCAGCGCGTGATGGTCCTCTGTCAGGACGTGGCACAGATCGTCGGATCGGTTCATCCCGGTACCTCGGAAGTCGCTCGCGCGACGGCGTACCTAGCCCACTGCCCCGGCTACGGACGGTGAAACGCACTCGACGGCGAATCCGTCGTCGCAGGTCGGGCCGTACGACGAGTACGGAATCGAAGACCGATCCCGGCAGCCGGACCCCGTCCAGGCCGGTGCGTTCCAACCGGTGACCACGACTACCCTGGCGGCATGGCCCCCCGCCCTGAAGCCCCGTCGGCCGCCGCCGAGGTCGAGCTCGCCCATCTCCGGGCGATCACCGACGCGGCGCTCGCGCACATGAACGTCGACGACGTTCTGGACGAGTTGCTGGCTCGGGTGCGGGAGATCCTCAAGGCCGACACCGCGGTCGTCCTGCTGCTCGACCAGTCCGGCCGGCACCTCGTCGCGACCGCCGCCCAGGGCATCGAGGAGGAGGTCTACCAGGCCGTCAGGGTGCCGGTGGGGAAAGGCTTCGCCGGACGCGTCGCCGCGAACCTGGAGCCGTCGATCATCGACGACGTCCGTACGGCGGACATCGTCAACCCGCTTCTCGTGGACAAGGGACTGCAGTCGCTGCTCGGCGTTCCGCTGGTGAGCGACGGCGCGCCGCTGGGCGTCCTGCACGTGGGGACCATGCGTCCCCACCGGTTCACCGACGAGGAGGTCACGTTCCTGCGGATGGCGGCCGACCGCGTCGCGCTGGCGGCGCGTTCCCTGCTGTCCGAGACCGAGCGGACGGCAGCCCGTGAGCTGCAGCGCAGCCTGGTCCCGACCGCCCTGCCGGACCTCGAAGGGGTCGAGATGGCCGCGCGGTACAGTCCGGGCCTGGCGAGCGTGGGCGGTGACTGGTACGACGTCTTCGAGCTGCCGTCCGGTGAGCTGGGTGTGGTGATGGGAGACGTCGCCGGCCATGGTCTGCAGGCGGCGGTCATCATGGGCCGGATGCGCAGCGCCCTCCGCTCCTACGCCCTCGAGTCGGACGACCCGGCCGAAGTGCTGCGCAAGCTGGACTACAAGATGCAGCACTTCGAGCCGGGAGCCATGGCGACCGTCCTGTACGCGGTCTGCGACCCGGATCTGGCGCGGGTGCGGGTGTCCTCGGCCGGTCACCTGCCCCCGGTCCTCGCCCGTCCGGGAGAGCCGACCGTCTCCCTGGAACCGCGGATCAGCCACGACCTGGTGATCGGCGCCGATGTCGCGACCAAGCGGCACACCTCCACGGTGGAGATCCCGCCTGGCGGTCTGTTCTGCGCTTACACCGACGGGCTCGTCGAGCGGCGGCGCGTCTCCCTCGACACCGGCATCGGCAGACTGTGCGACGCCGTGCGCCCCGACGCTCCCGAGAAGGTCTGCGCGGCGGTGATGGCCGCGCTCATCGGCCGGGAACCGATGCAGGACGACGTCGCGCTCCTCGTCCTGCGGCGTACCCCCTCCGACCGATAGGGAAGGCACGCCGCAGCGGCGGCCGCGTCATCGTGCGGGCCGGGGAGCGAGATCGCGGCGGCCGAGCGCGTAGTACAGACCGCCCGCCACCACGATCCCGGCCAGCCACGAGAAGTCGGTGTGCGCCAGCAGGCGGGCGAGCGGCCCGCGCATCACCGGGACCAGGCCGTACTGCCAGCTCCACGCCGCCACGATGCCCAGCGCGAGGCTCACCAGCGCCGGCCGGTTGAACGCCGGCTCGCCGGGATCGTCGTGGTACAGCGCGGCGACGTCCGGCCGGCCCCGGTGCCGGACGAAGAAGTCGACGACGACCACCGCCGCCCAGGGACTGATCCACACCAGGATCGAGCTCATCCAGTTGTCGAAGGCGCCGGCGAAGCTGTCGGAGCGGATGAACACGACGAGCACCGCCGAAGCGATCACGCCGGCGAACAGCGTGACCTTCCAGCGGGCGGCGCGGACGCCGACGGTCAGCGCCGCGAGGGAACAGGAGTACAGGTTGAGGATGTTCGTCGCGATCGGGCCGTGCATGATCAGTAGCAGCACCGGGACGGCCATCACGCCGAACGTCCGGGCGACCAGGTCGGCCGGGTCGCCGCCGCCGCCGGACCCGGCGAGCACCGCGCCCAGCGCCGCGAGCCACACACTGGGCAGGTAGACCCCGGCGGCGGTGGCCAGGACGGTCGCGCGCTCGCCGGTGTCCCGGCGGACGAATCGGCTGTAGTCGCCGGAGTAGGGCAGCCAGGAGATACCCCACCCGACGCCGATCGCGGTCAGCAGCTGGGTGATGGCCGTCGCCTTCCCGCCGTCGCCGAGGGGATGCGTCGGGGTGGACCAGTGCGGGTGCGCGCGGGCGACGGCCAGCACCGTCATCACCGCCATCACCACCACGGTCAGCGGGACGGTGTACTTCTCGAACGTTCGGATCGCGTAGAAGCCCAGCAGCGCCAGGCCCAGCTGCGCCGCCATGATCAGGCCGCCGATCAGGTACTTCGTGCCGGAGCCGCCGTGCACACCGAGGCGGGCGAGGATGCCCAGCACCAGGTCGAGGACCACCCAGGTGTTCACCCCGACCCAGCCCATCGCGAGCAGTCCCTGGATCAGGCCGGGAACGGCGGCGCCGTGGCGGCCGAACGTCGCGCGGCCGAGCAGCATCTGGTTGACGCCGGTGCGCTGCCCCATCAGGTTGAACAACCCGAACGCCGCGCAGCCGAAGAGGTTGCCGACCGCGACGACGACCAGGGTCTCCACCACGGTCAGCCCCAGCGTGACGCCGAGCGCGCCGAGCACCCAGTTGATCGGCGCGATGTTCGCGCCCGCCCAGATCCAGAACTGTTCCAGCGGTGTCGAGTCCCGGCCGTGCTCGGGGATCGGCTCGATGCCGTGCGCGTCGAAACGCGCCGTCTCTGCGTGCCCGGAGGCGATGGTTTCGGCGGACATGGGAACCTCCTCGGGCCGCGCCTCGATGATGCCGCGCGGCGTGCTCTCGTGGGGTTACAAAAGCACGCAGGTCAGCCCGCTGAAGAGTGGATGAACATCCACTCCCGTCTGCTGGACACTGTGTTAACTTCCAGGAATGGTCACGATCCGGCGGCTGGTCGCCGACCCCACTCTGGAACTGCGGGTGCTGGAGCCCGGTGCCGCCGGTGCGCTGGACGCGGAGATGCGCTGGGTGCACACCACCGAGCTGCCCGATCCGTCCCCCTACCTGCGGGAACGGGAGCTGGTCCTGACGAACGGCCTGTGGTGCGCCGGCCCCGATGACGCCGAGGCGTTCGTGGCGCGCGTCGCGGGCGCGGGTGCGGGCGGGGTCGTGTTCGGCCTGCGGGAGAGCGTCCGCCGGGTCCCGGAGGAGCTGGTCGCCGCCTGCCGTCGGGCGGGCCTCCCGCTCATCGAGTTGTCGAAGGACGTTCCGTTCACCGCTCTCTCCCATGCCATGGCCACCGCGTACGCCGAGGAGCGCCAGCGGGAACTGCTGGGGCGCATCCGGCGGAGCGACGCGCTCACCGACGTGATGGCACGAGGAGCCGGTGCGTCCGGCATCCTGCGGGTGCTGCGCCGCGACCACGACCTGCCGCTGGCCGTGATCGACCGTACGGCGAGGGTCGTCGCGGCGGCCGGCGCCGACCTGGACGCCGGGCAGGCGCGTCTCGTCGCCGAGGCCCTGGCCCGGCGCCCGCCGCCGTTGGAACTCGACCTCGGCTCGGGCGGGTGCGCGTCGATCTTCCTGATCGCGGCGCTCGGTGAGGTGGACGCGGGCCTGGTGTGCCTGCGTCCGATGGCCGAGCTGAGCCCGGCCGAGCAGGACGCCATGGGGCAGGCGGCGTCGTTCCTCAGCCTCGAGGTCGCCAAGCGGCAGGCCGTGCACGCGATCGAGATGCGGTTCGCGGGCGAGCTGCTGGACATGGTGCTGTCCGGACCGGGGCGGCAGGCGGAGCTGCCGGGCCGCCTGCGGGCGTTCGGGATCGACGCGAACCACCCGCTCGCGGTGTGCGCACTGGCGTTCGCCGACGACGACGGCCCCGGCACGACCGGCCTGGGCGACGCGGTGACCGGGTTCTTCCTGACCCAGGGCGTTCCCGTGGTGACCGCGGCCGCCAGCCAGGACGTCGTCGTCATCGTGTCCTGGCGCGGCGCGGAGGCGGAGTTCGCCGCTCTCGCCCGGCGCCTGGTGACCGACCTGGCACCGCGGTTCGGCGGCAGCCGCCTGGTCGCCGGGCTCGGTGGGACCGTTCCGGACGCGGCCGGCCTGCGCCGTCCGGTGCTGGAGGCGCGGGAGGCCTGCCGCGTACTCCGCCGCCGGAGCGGCGGCGGCCCGGCGGTGA
The DNA here is from genome assembly GCF_040679195.1 of Actinoallomurus sp. NPDC052308. Lineage (NCBI taxonomy): Bacteria > Bacillati > Actinomycetota > Actinomycetes > Streptosporangiales > Thermomonosporaceae > Actinoallomurus > Actinoallomurus sp. NPDC052308. Next base: position 946,063 of record NZ_JBFAUM010000001.1, read on the forward strand.
TGGCGTACGCCGACCTCAACACCCACCTGCTGCTGCTCGGCCGGCACGACCCTGAGACGCTGCGGCGTTTCTCCTCGGCCGTACTGGGCCCGCTGCGGGTCCACGACGGCGCGCGCGGCGGGGGACTGGAGACCAGTCTGCGAGCGTTCCTGGACAACGACCGTCACTGGGCGGCCACCGCCGCGGCGCTGCACGTGCACGTCAACACGCTGCGGAACCGCATGGCGCGGATCGCCGAGCTGACCGGACGGGACGTCAACCGGACCGAGGACCTGGTCGACCTGTTCCTCGCGCTACGGGCCGACACGCTCCGGCAGCTCCCCTGACCGGGGCGACGGGCCGCGACGAAAGCCCCAGGTGAAGGGGCCACGGCGAAGGTCCCGCCGGCCCGGCCTGGATCCGGGGTCAGTCGACCGGGTAGACCGCCGGGTCGACGACGGGCGGCTCCGGGTCGCGGCGGGGCAGCGTCCGGTCCGCGCGAACGCGCTCGGCGACGTCCCGGCACCGGTCGAACCGGACGTCGCCGCACTCCAGCGCGTACTCCACCAGCGTGCGCAGCGCGACGGCCCGGCCGGGCCGGCCGGTCAGGAACGGGTGGTTGGTGAGGTTGAACAGGCACCCGTAGTGCCGCATGGCGTCCAGCTCCGCCCGCCACATCTCCAGCGCCTTCGCCGGGGACTCGATGACCGAGCCGACGTGCGGGTCGGGCAGGAAGGCGTACTGCTCCCAGTCGTCCAGCGACCAGTGCACGGGCAGCTCCACGACGTCGGCGCCGGACGTCGTCAGCAGGTACGGACGGTCATCGCCCATCAGGGAGGAGTCGTACCGCAGCCCGTGCTCGGCGATCAGTTCGGGGGTGCGCCATGTCGCCTCCCAGCCTGCGGCGCGGTGCCCGGCGATCTCGATGCCCTGGTCGGCGAAGACCTCCAGCGCCCGCTCGAAGTCGGCGCGCTCCTCGGCGGCGCTCATCCCGGTCGGCGGACGGTGACTGTACGAGTGGTGCGCGACCTCGTGCCCGGCCTCCGCGATGACGGCCGCCAGGCCGGGCCGCCGCTCGGCGACCCAGCCCGGCACGAAGAACGTCGCCGGCACGCCGAGGTCGGCCAGTAGTTCCAGCAGCCGTGGCACGCCGACCTCCGGGCCGTACGCCTGGTGCGACATCGTCATCGCGTGGTCGGCGAACCGCCGCCCGTGCGCGAGGACGGCCGCCTCGGCGTCCACGTCGAACGTCAGCGTGAACACGCACCGGGCCCCGGCCCGCCAGCCCGACTCGTCCATCGCGTCATCCCCGTCCACTCCGGCCGGAGCCGGACTCACGACACCGCGCCGGCCCGCTCACGGCGGTGGCGCTCGGCATTGTCCAGCGTCGCCATCGGCTCCAGCAGCCGGCGGTCGAATTCTGCCAGCGCGGCTCCGCTCTCCAGCCGCCGGGGCAGGTCGGGGTTGGCGAGGGCGCCGTGTCCGAGGGACAGCAGGTCGGCGTGCCCGTCCTCGAGCACCTCCGCGGCCTGGGCGGGGTCGTGCATGCCGCCGTTGGCGATGACGGGGAGACCGGTCACCCTGCGCGCGAGCGCCGTGATGGTGGCCCCGCCGTCGAGCGTGGCGCTCTCGACCCAGGCGCGCCCCTCGCTGGCGATGTGCAGGTACGACGCCCCGGCCTCGGCGAGCGCACCGAAGATGACCTCGGCGTCGCGCGCGCCGCCGGGCCAGCGGTAGGTGAAGTCGTTCACCTTGCCCTGGGACAGGCGCACGCCGATGACCGCGTCCGGGCCCAGACCGGCGCGAACCGCCTTGACCACCTCGGCGGTCAGCCGCAGACGGTCGAGGAGCGCGCCGCCGTAGCCGTCGGTCCGCCGGTTGGTGTAGTCGGTCAGGAACTGGTCGAGCAGGTAGCCGTTGGCGGCGTGAACCTCCACGCCGTCGAACCCGGCGCGCAGGGAGTTCCCGGCGGCGGCGACGAACCCGGCCACGGCCTCGTCGATGTCGGCGGCGGTCATCTCGCGGGGGACGGGCCACGGCCCGCTCCCGCCGTACTCCGGCATCATCTCGCGCAGTGGCGCGACCGCCGACGGGCCGATGGTCCCCGGCCGGTACGGGTTGCCCTGGGACAGCGCTCCGGCGTGCATCAACTGCTGCACGGTGCGGGCACCGGCCGCGTGGACCCGTTCGGTGACCTCCCGCCAGGCCGCCACGTGCCCGTCGGTCACGATGCCCGGCTGGTTGAAGTACCCCTGGCTGTACCGGTCGTCGGTGTAGGTGCCCTCCGTGATCACGAGGCCGAAGCCACCGCGGGCGAACGCGGCGTAGTACTCGGCCATCTGCCGGGTCGGCGTGCCGTCGGGCGCGGCGGAGACGCGCGTCATCGGCGCGACCGCGAGCCGGTTCCGCAGGTCCAGCCCGGCGGCGTGCAGGGGTTTCAGAGCCGGGTGGGCGGCTCCGGAGTCGATGGTGGTCACTGCTCATCTCCTGTGTGATGAAGAGCGGGGACCCGCTCGGTGGGCTCATGGGCGGGCAACAGGTCGAGGGCCAGCGCCGTCGGCTCGTTCCCCCCGTTGATGCCGACGACGTCCTGCGGGCAGGCGGAGACCACCAGCACGCAGTCCATCGCCGCCTCGAAGGTCACGCTGTCTCCCGGCCCGCTCAGCGCGGGCAGCCAGGTCAGACCGCCGTCCTCCTCGATCGAGATCCGCATGAAGACGTTGACCGGCTGGGGAACGACGGCGGTCCGCAGGCCCACCTCCCCGAGGGCACGGTGCAGGTTCTCCGCGCATGACGCGTGCCGGCCCTCGACGCCGAGGGCCTGGTAGCGCGCCGGATCGCAGGCGGCGATGAGCATGTCGTGCACGCCGGGGGAGGTGTCGTCCACCAGCGTCAGGATCGGCCGCCGCCGGTCGGTGACGAACGACTCCCGCAGCGCCGGGAACAGCCGGCCGAGCTGGGTCCGGGTATGCGCGGCGCTGAGGTGTTCGGACGGGTCCTCGGCGGCGAAGCAGAACACATCGCCCACCTGCCGGCCCTCGAGGTCGACCACACGGACACGGTCACCGGCCGCGAGCCGGACCGCGCGTGCGTCTCGAGCGGGCACCACGGTACGACGCCTCGTCGAATTCATGGGCGTCAGTAAACCCCGGTGGCAGCTCACCCTGCCATGGACCTTCGCACAGTGCTTCGGCGTCGGCACTGGATGATCCGCCAGGGTTCAGGGTCGGGGAGGATCCTCCGACGGGATGTCGCCGACGCTCAGGCGGCCACGCGAGCGTGCGAACGCCTCGAGCTTCGCCGGGTTCATCACCCACAGCAGCGTGTTGATGCCCTGGGGCAGGGCGTCGATGCTCAGCAGTGCGACGGCGGTGCCGCCGTGGGAGATCAGAAGGCCCGGGCGCCCGTTCGTCTGCACCCATTCCAGGTCCGCGCCCGGCCAGAAACGCGGACCGAAGGCGACGATGAATCTCGCCACGCGGGTGCGGCCGGCCACGGGGAACTTCGACGCACCTCTGATGCCGTTGCCGTCGGTGTAGCTGACGACGTCCGTGGCGAAGAGGTCCTCGAGGGCGGCGACGTCGCCCGTCCGGGCGGCGGCGAGGAACGCGTCGAGGAGCCGCCGGTGCTGGGCGCTGTCGACGGGGCCGCGCCGCTCGGCGGACAGGCGCTTGCGGGCGCGGCTGACGATCTGGCGGGTGTTGACCGCGCTGAGCTGGAGGATGCCGGCGATCTCGCCGTAGGGGTAGTCGAAGGCCTCGCGGAGGATGTACGCCGCGCGTTCGGTCGGGCTGAGCTTCTCCAGGAGGAACAGGAGGGCCAACTCCAGCGCCTCTCCGCGTTCCGCGCCCACGGCCGGGTCGACGCTGGTGTCGACGGGTTCGGGCAGCCAGGGCCCGATGTACGTCTCACGTCGCGTCCTGGCGGACTGGGCGACGTTGATGGCCAAGCGGGTGGTGATCTGGGCGAGGAACGCGGGCGGGTCGACGACGACGGTGCGGTCGGTCCGCTGCCAGCGCAGCCAGACCTCCTGGAGGACGTCCTCGGCCTCGGCCACGCTTCCGAGCATGCGGTACGCGATGCCGAACAGACGTGGGCGTGACTCCAGGAAGGCGGACATCGCCTGCTCGAGGCCGCCGTCCGTTCCCAACCTTCGCTCCGCGTGCATGCACCCCCCGCCGACAACGTCCACTGCCGCGTTCCAGCCTACCGAGGGCGTGTTCAACGGTCCGAGGCACGGCCTGCCTCGCCGCGGCGAGGTAGCCGCCGGCCTGATCTGGATGATGGTGACCAGGTGAGCAAAGCCGTGTGATCACCGCTGGTTCCCGGGCCGTTAACCGGCCGGCCGGACCGGACTCCTACGGTGCCACGCATGAGCAACGAAAAACGATCACACGCCGCCGCGGTGTCGCGCCGGGCCGTGCTCGGAGGCATCGCCGGGGTCGGTGCCGCGGGGGTGGTCGGCCTGGGCGGCCCGGCGTGGGCCTCGCCACGGCCACGCCCGCTCCGCGTGCTGATCGCGACGAACGAACCGTGGGGGACCTATCACGTCAAACCGCTGCTGGCCGAGGCCGCGCGGCGCGGCTGGCGGCTGACCCAACTGGTGCCGGACCTGTCGCAGATCGCGGCGGGCGACCCGGTGCCGGTCGCGACACCGGCCGACGCGCCGCCCGCCGACCTGCTGGTGGTGACCGGCGCGGGCGACTGGCCGCTGGAGTGCGCGGCGCGTTTCCGGCGGCTGCCGGCGGTCGCGAGTTCGCTGGCCTACCTCGGTCCCGCCGAGGCCCTCGGAGCCCGGCGGCTCCGAGGGCGGCTGCGCGCCATCACCTCGTCGTCTCCGGCGGAGGGCCGCGCGTTCGCCGGCTATCTCGGAACCCGGCGTCCCGTACGCGTCGTCGGCTCGCCGCAGACCGACGCGCTGCCGGTGCGCAAGCCGGAGCCGGGACTGGTGCTGGTCGTCACCAGCGTGACCCACCCCGACGGGACCGGCGGCGCGGCGCCCGGCACCGAGTTGCTGCTGGCGGCCGCGGAGCGGCTGCGGGCGTCGGGGAAATCGATCCTGGTCGGCCTCCACCCCCGGGAGGACCGCAGCCTCTGGACGCAGTACGAGATCAGCGCGGTGCCGACGCTGGAGGCCTCGGCGCGCGCCGAGGCGGCCGTCGGGATCCCCGGTACGGTGTTCCCGCTGATCACCGCCGTCGGCACCCCGGTCGTCGGGTGCGTCGATCCCGCGCTGACCGTGCCCGACTACCTGCTCTCGGTCTGCTCCTCCACGATCGAGGACGCCGCGGACGCGGTACCGGCGATCGAGGCGGCGCGTCTCCCGGACGCGGCCACCCTGGCCGACGCCGTCGGCCCGATCGGCGGTTCCGCGGGCCGGCTGCTGGACGTCTGGGCCCACGCGGCCCACGGACACGCCGGCTAACGGCCCCGGATCTCCGGCCGGCCCACCGGGCGGGCGAAAGGCTCGGCGAAGGGCGCCGCGAGCGCGGCGAACCGGGACGAAATCTCGCCCTTTGACGGTGCTTCGCCGAGCATTCGGCCCGGGTGAGCGGTGCCCGGCGTTCTCGTGCCCGAGACGTTCCGTCAGCGTGAGTAGTACTCGACCACGAGTTGGACGTCGCACCGGACCGGGATCTCGTGCCGCTGCGGCGGCCGTACGAGCCGCGCCACCAGGCCGGTGTGGTCGGCCCGCAGGTACTCCGGGACGTGCTCCGGCGCGTGCCCGCCGGCCGCGGCCTCGAGGAAGGGCGGCATCGCCCGGCTGCGTTCGGCCACGCTGATCACCGAACCCGGCCGTACGCGGTAGGAGGGAACGTTGACGCGCGCGCCGTCCACCAGGATGTGCCGGTGGGAGACGAACTGCCGGGCCTGGTAGATCGTGCGGGCGAACCCGGCCCGCAGCACCAGGGCGTCCAGGCGCGTCTCCAGCTCGGCCAGCAGCGCGTCGCCGGTCCGGCCCTCGCCGCGCGCGGACCGCGCGAAGGCGCGGCGCAGTTGCTTCTCGCTGACGTTGTACTGGGCGCGCAGCCGCTGCTTCTCCAGCAGCCGGGTCTTGTAGTCCGACGTCTGCTTGCGGGCCCGTCCGTGCGGGCCGGGCGGGTACGGGCGGCGTTCGAAGTAGCGGACGCACTTGGGAGTGAGCGGGATCCCCAGGGCGCGGGAGCGTTTGGCCTTCGGGCGGGAGCTGTTCACGGCCGTCCTCTCGGTGACTAAGGTTAGGCTTACCTTACTTAGGGAGGCTGGATGTCCGCTACCGATCACTCCGCGGCGCCGATCGCGGAACCGACCCCCGCCGAGCTCGTCCGTTCCGTACTCGTGGCGGCCCGGTCCTTGACCCTGAACACCGAGGTTCACCGCGTCGACCTCGTCGGGCTGCACTCGCCGGCGGGCGCCGGTCGCCTGCTGCTGACGGTCCCGGCCGGCAGCCACGTGGGCGCGGAGGTGGCCCGGGCGCCGGGCGGCGACCTCGCCGCCTCGCTGGAGTTCACCGACGTCGCTCCGGTGCCGCTGCCCGACCGGGTCCGCGCCCGCGTCCTGCTGGGCGGCTGGCTGAGCTTCGACCAGCAGAGCGCGAGCGCGGAGGACCTGTGCTTCGAAACGGTGACCGCCGAACTCCAGCACGAGGGACGGTGGTTCGAGCTGGAGGTGGACGAACTGGCCGCCGTCGAGCCCGATCCGCTCGCGGCGACCGAGGCGGAGCTGCTCACCCACCTCGCCGGCGCCCACGGGGACGCCGTCGAACTGCTGGCCCAGCTGGTCGACCCCCGGCTCCTGCTCGGCGTGACCCGTGTGGACCCCTGCGGCTGGACCGCTACGGCGTCGTCCTGCGCCTTCGCCGGCAGGGCGGTCACCGCGACGTACGCCTGCCCTTCGCCACGCCGCCGCGGAACCCGGCCCACGCCGTGCTGCAGATGCGCGCCCTGCTGGCCCGGGCGAAGGCCTGTCCCCGCCGCTCCCGGCGCTGATGTCCCGACGGGGGCCGGCCGAACCGCGCCCGGCGGACCAGATCCCGTTCTCGCCGCGAAGGGATGACTCCGCTGCCTGGTGGACGCGCTACCGCAGTTCGGCGGCGGAGGCTCCGAACGTCTCTCCGTTCAGCAGGTTCGTCATCACGATGCCCGCACGGCGCATCCGGTCATCGATCAACTCCCGGGCATAGGCCGCGGCCCCCGCGTCGTTGAGGATCGGCATGTCGGTCGGGTGCGGTTCGACGGCGTTCCACGGCACCTGCTGGACACCGGTCACATGATGCCCCTGGAAGTCCTCCGGCACCTGGAGGACGTGCTTGCTGCGGTGGGCCCAGATCACGAAGTGATGGTCCGGCCCGAGGATCTCGTACGCTCCGGTCAGCGACAGATCCGTGACATGGCAACCGGACTCCTCGAGGGCCTCGCGCCGTGCCGCCTCGGAGATGGGCTCGCCGAATTCCACTTTGCCGCCCGGCAGCAACCAGAAGCCCGCGTACGGGCCGCGTTCCTGCCGAACGAAGGTCACCGTCTCTCCCGGCCCCGGAATCACCGCGAGTGCCGAGGTCACCACCTGTTCCGGCATCCCGACCCGTCCCGTCTCGGCTCCGCCCCTGCCATAGCGCTTCAGCCTACGAGTGCAGCGCACGGTCTCGCCGCGCAAAAGACTCGGTGAACGCCGGGCGCCCTACCTGAGGGAGGGGACGAAGCGGGGCGGATCGGGCCTCGCCGGGGTTGTTTCCCGAGACCTGTGCGCTCGCGCCGCCGCCTTGCCCGAGGCGATGCCGACCACGCTGATCACGTTCCTGGCCCCGTACCGGGATCAGGATCGTCGAGCCAGGCGGTGATCTCATCGGTGTGTTCCCCCAGACGCGGGGGGCGTAGCGAGTACCGCGCCGGGGTGGCGGACAGCCCGATCGGGTCGGACACGAGATTCATCTCCGGCCCGTCGCCGGGGAGGGCGGCGTACGGGGCGAGGCCGAGGTGCTCGGCCAGTTCGAATGCCTGGGCCAGGTCGTTCACCGGGCCGCAGGGGACGCCCAAGGGGGTCAGGCGGGCGAACCAGTCGTCGGCGCCCGCACGGCGCAGCCGTCGCGCCAGCAGGCCGGCGAGCTCCTCGACGTGGGCGACCCGATCGGCGTTCTTGGTGAAGCGCGGGTCGTCGGCCAGTTCGGGTGCGCCGAGTCCGCTGCACAGCGCGGCGAACTGCCGGTCGTTTCCCACGGCGATCACGATGGGTCGATCGCGGGTCGGGAACAGCTCGTACGGCGCGATCGACGGATGCCGGTTGCCCATCGCGGTGGGCACGGCGCCGGCGAGGGTGTAGCCGGCCGCCTGGTTCACCAGGCTCGACAGCAGGGTGGACAGCAGGTTCACCTGGACGTGCTGTCCCCGCCCGGTCGCATCGCGGTGGCGCAGGGCGGCCAGGACGCCGACCGCCGCGTGCAGCCCGGTGAGGACGTCCACCACGGCGACTCCGGTCTTGACCGGCTCGCCGGGACCGGGGCCGGTGACGCTCATCAGGCCCCCGGCCGCCTGGATGAGCAGGTCGTAGCCGGGCAGCGCGGCCCCGGCGCCCGCGCCGAATCCGGTGACCGAGCAGTAGACGATGCCGGGGTTGCAGGCGTGCGCCTGCTGGTAGCCGAGCCCGAACCGTTCCATGGCACCGGGCAGGAAGTTCTCGATCAGCACGTCGGCCCGGCGCATCAGTTCGCGGGCCCGGCGCCGGTCGGTCTCGTCGCGCAGGTCGAGCGCGACCGATCGCTTGTTGCGGTTGACGGAAAGGAAGTAGGTGGCCTCGCCGTAGGCGTGCGGCGGCCCCCACGCGCGGGTGTCGTCCCCATGCTCCGGCCGCTCGACTTTGATCACGTCGGCGCCGAGATCGGCGAGGAGCATGGTGGCGTACGGCGCGGCCAGCACCCGCCCGAAGTCGGCGACCAGGACCCCGGACAGCGGCAGCTCGGTCATCAGTACCGTCCTCCCCAGCGGAACCTCTGCCGGACCCGCGGGCGGAGACCTGGTGTCCGCGGGTCCGGCACGGCGGCGTCAGTCGCCGGAGTCCGGCGTACCGTCGATGACCGTCGGTACCGTCGTCACTGGGCGCCTTCCCCGACCTGGGCGGCCTCGTCGGTCGCCGGGGCGCCGGACTGCCCGGTGACCGACAGGCGCTGGTAGGGACGCGCGAGCACGAAGTACACCGCGCCGATGACCAGGAGCACGACGATCACCATCAGGGTGATCCAGTCGAAGTTGAACAGGCTGCCGCGCGGGCTGGACAGGCCGGACGGCCAGACGATGTTGAGCAGCATCAGCGCCAGGTACGCCGCGGCCAGGATGCTGACCGGCCAGCCCCAGCGTCCGAGCCGGAACGTCCCGGCCGGCTGCCAGCCCCGGGCCCTGGCGATGATCGAACCCACCACGGTCAGCAGGAAGGACAGGTAGATGCCCGACACGCCGAAGGAGACGAGCAGGGTCAGCGCGTTGACGCCGGCGGGCAGCTCGAACCACAGGATGTGGACGTTGTGCGCCGGGTTGACATTGACCAGCAGGGTGAACAGCACAGGGACGACGCCGGCGACCAGCAGCGCGTTGACCGGGGTGTGGAACCGCGGGGACACCACGCTGAGCTTGTGGCTGAACGGGACGGCCTTGTCCCGGGCGTAGGAGTACATCAGCCGCGAGCCCGCGCCCTGGACCGCGGTGCCGCAGGAGAAGAAGGCCACGCACACGACCACCAGGAACAGGTTCTGCGACCAGGACGGGAGCTGGCCGAGGATGGCGGGCACCCCGCCCTCGAACGACGCGGCGTTGGCGTAGCCCTTCGGGTCGGACGGCATGGCCAGCAGCAGGCCGATGACGAGGACGGCCGAGGCCACCCCGCCGTACAGCAGCGCCGAGCGCATCGCCCGGGGCACGATACGCGACGCCGACTTGGTCTCCTCGGCGATGTCTCCGGCGGACTCGAAGCCGTAGAAGATGTAGGCGTGCGCGAGCACGGCGACGAGCGCGGCGCCGGTGAGCCAGTGGCCGCCGAAGTCGACCTTGAGCGGGTTGGCCGACGCGTGCTCGGCGCCCTTGCTGGAGAACAGGAAGCCGAACCCGTGGTGGAACCCGGCGATGCCCAGCGCGATGGCGACCCCGAAGGTACCGATGGTCTCGACGAACACGCCGAGCTGGGAGATCCGCCCCATCAGCTTGGCGCCCACGGTGTTCATCAGGGTCTGAATCGCGATGAGCAGCACCGTGACCACCAGGATGGTGCCGTGCGAGGTGCCGTTCAGATGCGTCCCGAACAGATTGTTCAGCAGCGCGGTCAGGTAACTGACGATGCCGGTGTCGACGCTGGCGACGGTGACGAGCAGGGCGAGGCCGTAGATCCAGCCGATCCACCAGCCGTACCGCGGGCCGACACTCCATTTCCCGTACTGGTAAAGCGCGCCGGCGATCGGGTAGTGGCTGGCCAGCTCCCCGAAGACCAGTGCCACCAGCAGCATGAAGCCGACCACCGGCACCATCAGCCACAGGTAGCGAGGTCCGGCGGTGCCCACACCGAGCACGAACAGCGAGTACACCCCGACCATCGGCGACAGATAGGAGAAGGCCACGCTGAAGTTGTCGAACAGTCCCAGGACGCGGTGCAGTTCCTGTTTGTAACCGAGGCGCGCTAGATGGGCCGCGTCCTCGTCATGTTCGGTCGACAAGCCGGTGCTGTCGGTCATGATGGCCTCGTTGATCTGTCGGCCGGTCTGGCGGGACCAGGCGGGGGCTGGTGATCGTTCGCCGCGCGCCCACACCGGTCCCGGCTCGGGCACCTGCGCTGACACGCTGCGCTACATGATCGTTGCGTTGGGCTCGCAAATCATCTAGCCCTAAATGTTTTAGTGTCAAGGTTCGATACCAGGACTTAACCGAGGAAGGTGCGATGGCGCCGGCACCACCCGTTTCCGGTCTCACCACCGCCGCCGTCCGCGCGATCCAGGCACTGGGCAACGGCCAGGCCGGCCGGGCCGACCAGATCGCGGATCGGCTGGCGGAGGCCATCCGCCTCGGCCTGATCGCTCCTGGCGAGCGCCTGCCCTCCGAGGCGACGCTGTCCGACCAACTCGGGGTCGCCACCTTGACGCTCCGGGAGGCGCTGGCGACCCTGCGCGAGCGCGGCCTCGTCGTGACCCGCCGGGGCAGGGCCGGCGGCAGCTTCGTCGCCCGGCCGGCCGGTGGCCCCCACAGCCGTCCAGGGCACGCCGACCTGACCGTCCGGCAACTCCGCGAACTCGGCGACCTGCGGCTGGCGGTCTTCGGCACCGCAGCGGCCCTCGCCGCCCGGCGCGCGACGGCCCCCGAGATCCAGACGTTGCGCCGGCGCACCGCGCGGCTGGCAGCGGCGGACACCGCCGCCGAGCGCCGCCAGGCGGACGCCGAGTTCGGCGTCGCGGTCGCCCTGGCGGCCCAGTCGCCCCGGCTCACCCAGGAGGAGGCGAACCTGCGCGCCGAGTGGGGCGATCTGACCTGGACCCTGCTCGGCGACGCCGACCACGCCGAGGCCGTACGAGGCCGGCTCGCCCTCGTCGACGCCGTCGCCTCCGGAGACCCCGAACGAGCCCGGCGACTCGCCGAACAGCAGGTCACCGACGAGGTGGAACTACTGATCCGATGGCGCGTCGGCGTCTACCGTACCGAGGCGGAGCAGTGACGACATCACCCTCCGAACGGGCCTGGGTCTCCCTCGCCGACGACATCGAGCGGATCCTGCGGTCCCTGCGCGACACCGCCGCCGCCTTCGAGGCCTCCTTCGCGGCCCGGCCCGACGCGTACGCGCTCGGCGACATCGCCGCACTGCGCCCGCGCATCCGCGAGACCCTGGACGCCTTCGAGGGCCTGGCCATCGGCACCGGCATCGTGGCCGCCCCCGGCCTGCTGCGCGACGCCCCGTACTGGCTCGAATGGTGGTGGCGGCCGGACGGCGGAACTCCCGAGCCACTGCGTGTCAACCTCGACCCGGACGGACCCGACTTCTTCGACTACTTCAACGACGAGTGGTTCGACGTGCCGATCCGTTCCGGAGAGCAGCACGTCACCGGCCCGTACGTCGACTACGCGTGCACGAACGAGTACACCTTCACGCTGTCCGTTCCCGTCTTCCACGGCACCCGGCCCCTCGGGGTGGCGGCCCTGGACGTCCCCTGCGACCACCTGGAACGCCGCATCATGCCCGCGCTGTGCGCCGAGCGGTCTCCCTGCGCGCTGGTGAACCCCGACGGCCGGGTCATCGCCGCCAATACGGCCGCAGCGGCGCCCGGCGACCGGCTGACCGCAGGGCGCGCCCGGGCCGACGCGGCTCGCTCCGGCGCGCTGGCCCGACTGTGCGCCTTGACGGGCTGGACAGTGACATCCCCGCAGTAAGAACGGGCCGGACCTGGTGAGACATCGGTCCGGCCCGTTCTTTGGCCGTTAGCCCAGGTCAGCCGCTAGATCGCGCTGACTGCTGATGGCGCCCCCTGCAGGGCACACAGAACATGGGAACGGTCTCGGGTCGACTCCTGATCATCGAGGATCGCGTATCCCTACCAGGGACTCCCCGTGGGGGAGGTCGCCGTGGCTGAGGGGACTTCCAGCGCTGAGCGGGCGATCCGGTGGACGACGATCGTCAGCGTCGTGGTGCTCGCCGCCATCGCGGCGACCGTGTCGTACAAGCACGCGTATCTGCTGGCCCGGCGACATGGGGAGACATCATGGACTGCGGCGCTGCTTCCGGTCTCGGTCGACGGGATGATCGCGGTCTCGTCGATGTCTCTGCTGCTGGACTCCCGCTATGGCAGGCGCAGAGGGGTGCTCCCGTGGACGCTGCTCATCATCGGTAGTGCCGCGAGCCTGGCCGCCAACATCGCTGTCGCCGAACCCTCGGTAGTCGGCAGGCTGATCGCTGGATGGCCGAGTCGCGCTCTCATCGGATCGTATGAGCTGCTGATGCGGCAGATAAGACATACCGGCACATGGAAAGCCGGGCCGGTGCTTGCGCCACACGGATCTCATACCGATTTCCGGGAACCTCATATGTCTTCCGGCGCGGGGATAGGGCCTTCGGATCGCCCTGCCGGGCATGGAGAGGACGCGTCCGGGCGTCGTAGCGCGTGCACCAGACCCGATCACCCCCACGTGGAGGTGACCGTCATGCGGACGCGGCAACGCGGTCGACGGCTCGGCGGCCGCTCACCCGGGTCCCGACACCGCCGCCGAACGCTTCAACTTTCGGCGGTCGATCAGGGCGCTGCTGAACGAGCGAGCACTGTCAACTCTGTGACCAGTCTTTTGATGATCGGTGCCTGCGTGGCATGTCGGTCTGCGGCGCGAAGCAGTGCCCCGCCGATGGCGTCCAGTTCCAGTGGGCGGCCGGCTTCGGCATCGCGTTGCATTGAGGACTTGGTCTCGGGTGGGAAGTCGTCGTACACCCGCATCACCGCATCGGTGGTGATCTCGGCTGCGAAGGCGCGGCTGATCGCTGTGGTCTCTTCGACGAGTTCGAGCAGTTCGTGCCTCCGTGCGGTGCGTAGCTCGCCTATGGATAGTCCGTGGCGTGTTGTCAGCAGTGCCATCGGCGCAAGAAAGCTCATCTTGCGCCACAGCGTGGCGGTCTGGTCCGGCTGCACTTTGGTGTGCGCGCCGGCTGCGTTGAGCATCGCGGCCGTGGCGTCGAGGCGCTTGGCGGGTACGGCATCGCCGGCCAGGTCGATGTCGGTGAACGGGCTGCCATGTTCGATGACTCCGGGAGCGATCCGGGTGGATTCGACGCGGATGACGGCCGGCGCCACCAGCTCCGGGCGGTACCGCCGGCACAGCAGGTCCGGATGCTCGACACCGTTGAGGAGCGGAACGATCACGCCGTTGTCGACGGTCGCCGGCGGGACGCGCTGCAAGGCGGCCTCCAGGGCGGTCTGCTTGCAGGTGATCAGGCACAGGTCGACTGGTTCGGTGAGTTCGGCACCGGCTTCGACTGCTGCGGTGAAGTCTCCGAACTGGGCACTGTGCACGCTGATTCCGGTGCGGAGTAGCGTGGCCGCGGTCGTCTCGCGGGCCAGGCAGATCACTCGGTGTCCGGCGCGGGCGAGCAGTGCGGCGAGCAGGCCGCCCACGCCACCGGGGCCGAGCACGGCCACAGTCAAGGGTGTTGAGTCATTCATTGTGATCCTTGTCAGTGTCGAGATCAACGATCGCGGTGACCCAGGCGTCTCGAGGCTGTGGTGTGGTCAGGTCCGGGGTCGGGAAGCGGCGTCCAAACGGTAGTGCGCTCGTTCGGTGTCGGGGATGGGGAACGAGCTGTGCACCCACATCTGGTCCACGGTGCACGCGGTCATCCGCCATAGGCCGTCGTCCTTGCGGAGCCGGTCCACCCGCAGGCCCTCGCCCGCGATGATGGGCCGCTGTGGTCCGTCCCCGTCCTCGCCCACCAGCACGCCGAGCAGGTAGGACAGCGCGGTTGCGGTGCCGTCCTCCTCGGCGTGGACGGTTGGGTTGAGGCTGGCATGGCGCAGTCCATCATTGATCGGCAACTTCTCGCGCAGCAGCGCGATCGCTGCTTCCCGGCCCTCCCGGTAGCCCCATACATGATCCAGGACGAATTCTTCGGTGAGCATCTCGCTCAGTGCGTCGAAGTTGCGTGAGTCGAAACACCACTCGAAGCGGGCGACCAGATTCAGGCATGCCAGCTGGTCATCGGCACCAAGTCCGGTTTGGACCTTCTCCAGCGGAGCGAAGTAGCTGCTCGGGAGGATCGTGGAAATCATAAGTCTTTTGCCTTTCGGTCTGGGATCAGGCAGAGCGAGGACAAGCGATTACCTGGCGGATAATGATCGCGGGCCTCTCGCCTGGGGGCAGGAAAGCCTTCGAGGGCTACCGATTCGACGACTGGCACTAGCCGAGCTCCCGGCTCTGCCTACACAGATTTGCCCGGGATGTTCAGCCATTCTCGCGGTACCGGCGGCGCGGTCAGTAGGGGGACGCCGAGTTGCTCTCAGCCCAGAGCTTCTCGGCGTCGGATCCTGCCGGGGGCGGCGCGATCCCGTTGATCATCCAGAGCTCGTCGCTGGTCTCGTCGATGTGGAACTCCCAGTGCAGCCCCGCGTTCCGTTCGAGGTGGGGCTGCAGCATGCCCTTGACCCACTGGGCGGTCCGGCGCCGACTCTCCCGGTCGGGGGTGCGCCGGGCGATGTGATCGATGGCGATGCGAACCCCGACCGGCGCGGGCTCCCCGCCGACGTAGAACTCCTCTGGCCGGGTCTCGTGGAACAGCGTGACCACGTAGAACCGGGGCAGCCCGACCTGTTCGTAATGGTCCGCGATGTGCGCGGCGAGTCGGTGCTTTTCCTCGTCGGTGAAGGTTCCGGGCGTGTGATGAATAGTCCACAGCGGCATGGCGCTTCGTACTCCTCGAGTGTCCAGATGTGGTGTCAGCGGGCGGCAGAGAAGGTCAGGTGCTCCACGGGGCCGGACAGCGCCGCCTTGGCGGTGACTGTCACGTCGTCGGCGAGCACCTCCGTGGCCTCGGCCTCCAGGCCGTGGAGGATTCGCGCGGCCACCTCGGCCGGCGTCGCCTTCGGCAGCTCGATGGCGGAGACCATCTCGGTGTCGATGAACCCTGCGTGCACGCCAACGACCTGGGTGTTCTGGCGCGCCAGTTCGAGTCGGAGCGAGTTGGTGACCGACCACGCCGCCGCCTTGGACGCCCCGTAGGCGCCGCTGCCGGCCAGCCAGGACAGCACGGAGTGGATGTTCACCAGCGCGCCCCCACGGTTCGCGGCCAGGATCGGCGCGAATGCCCGTGCTACCCGCAGCGGCCCGAAGACGTTGACGTCGAAGGTCGCGGTGACGCGCTCGAAGTCACCCGTCAGCAGCGGATCCGGCAGCAGGATCCCAGCGTTGTTGAACACGATCTCGACGTCGGCGGCGACCTCCGCGAGGGCGGTGACCGACGCCGCCGAGCGGACCTCCAGCTCGGCGGTCACCACCTCTGGCCGGTCGTCGATGTACGCCGAGCGCGCGGTGGAGTACACCTTTCGCGCCCCGCGCGCCAGCAGCTCATCCACCAGCGCCGCGCCTAGTCCACGCCGCCCCCCGGTCACCACGGCCACCCTGCCCGCTACTGCAACCACAGCACCTCTCCATCTGACTAACGATGTCGTTAGTCAGATGACATCACGCCGCGCTGGATAACGCAAGCATTAGTTACAATGGCGAGGTGGCCATGAGGTTCGAGGAACTGCTGCGCAACCGGGATACGTGGTCGATCGGCGACGGATGCTCGGCGGGGCGGGTGCTGGACCTGCTCAGCACCAAGACGGTGTTCCTGGTGGTCCGCGAATTCTTCTACGGCACGACCAGGTTCGACGACTTCGTGGCGCGGATCGGGACCTCGGCACCCGCGGTGTCGCGGGCACTCAAACAGCTGAAGGCCGCAGAGATCGTCGAGCCCGTTCTCTATCGGGAGCCGGGGAGCCGGGCCCGCGACGCGTACCGGCTGACCGAGGCCGGCGAGGACCTGCTGCCGGTGTTCCTGTCACTGATGCAATGGGGCGACAAGTACCTGCAGGAAGGCCGCCCACCCCTGTCCTTCGTCGAGGCCGACACCGGCCGTCCGATACGGGTCCGCGCAACCGCCGATCCGGCGTCGGAGGCGACGTCCAACGACATCGAGATCCGGCTGAACCCCGCCGGGCGGCGCCGCTAGCGGCCACGACCGGCAGCACCTGGGGAATGCCACGATTCCGAGAATGATCTTGATGACATTACGGTGAGACAACCGAGGAAACCCAGTCACGCAAGATCGACATGTCACGGCCACCAAGACCCTGCCGTTCGCCCACGGTGTCGCCCGTGCCGGGCGGATCGAGGTTCCCCGTGACGCGGCTGGCGCTGGAACGGGGTCGTGTGCTGGAGCTCGCATCATCGACTGATGCGTATTTCCGTGGAGAGCATCCGTCACCGTCGGTGGCGGTGTAGTACCGCAATACTCCTCGACCCCGAGCCCGTGCAGGAACGGTTCCATCGCGGCCGTCTCTTGCCCCGCTGCCTGACGCTGGTCCCGCTCACGCCGCAGGTTGGCGACGAGCTCGGCCATCGTGGTCGCCAGGTCAGCGTGCAGCTGGCGTTCGGCCTCGCGTCGTCGCCTATGCGCCGTCCAGCGCCGCCAGTTCATCCTCGGTGAGGATGGTGGATGCGCCTTCCACGGCCTGCTCGATCTGTTTGACGCTGCTGGCTCTGACGATCGGGGTCAGCGCCGGGCTCCCGGAGGCCAGCCACGCGAGCACCACCTGGCCCGGTCGGAGTCCGCGAGCAGTGGCGACGCGGGTCAGCGCCGCCAGCCGTCGTTCGGTGCCTGGGTGGCGGTACTCGGTCTCGAGTGGGCGGTCGTTGCGGTCGTATCGGCCCTGGAGGGTGGCGGTGTAGACCCAGCCGTCGAACGACGGGTTGCGTCGCAGGAAGTCGAGGCCGTCCGGTGACAGCATTCCCATCGGGATCGGCTGGCCCTCCACGGCCATGCCGCCGGCGGGCTGGAGGTAGGAGTAGCGCTACTGCTGCGTCGACATCGCAAGCGGCCAGGGCGCACTTCTCTGCTTCGAAGAAGTTCTTGAGGTCCTCGGTCAACTCCGCCAACAGACTCCCGCCTGGCGGGCAGAGCAGCAGGGACAGAGCCAGCTCCGGTTTGAGCAGGGCGACCTCGGTCGCGACCCCGGCGCCGAACGAGGCTCCCACGAGGTGACACCGAGTGATGTCGAGATAGCCCAACGCGGACAGGGCATCCTCGGCATGGGACCAGCGACCAAGGGGTGGTCGGCTGGACTCGCCAAAGCCGCGAAGGTCGAGGCGAACGACGTCGAACTCGGCCGTGAGGGCCTCCCATTGGGCATCCCACATGGTCCGGTCGGCTATACCGGCGTGGATGAGGACGATCGGGGCGTCGCCGCTGCAACCGGTGCGTTCGTAGGCGAGCCCGTGCGGGGTGTACTGGGGTGTGCTCAAAGGGTCTCCATGCGCTGAGGAACGAGGACGGCTCACAACTAAGACGTCGTTTTATTTGGCGAGTCGGCGGTAGCAGATGAGAGCCGCGGCGATGCCGACAAACGCCAGGAAGTGGTCGGCCTTGCGTTCGTAGCGACGGTGGAGTCTGCGGCAGCCGTTCAGCCACGACATCGTCCGTTCGACCACCCAGCGGTGCCGGCCCAGCCGCTGGGAGGACTCGATGCCGCATGAATCTTCGACCCATACTTGCCGCGATCGACAGGATTCGGGCCCGCCAGGTCCCCTTTTTGGCGGCCCGGACGCTGACCGAGTCGATCGCGCACCGCGACCAGCCCAGGTCTCCACCAGCACCGAGTTCATCCAGGATCACCCGATACAGCTTCGCCCACACCCGTGCGCGACTCCACTCGGCGAACCGCCGGTACACCGTCTGCCACGACGCCCCCACATCGGCGGCAACTGCCGCCAGGCCACTCGCCCCAAATGAAACGACGTCTTATTGGCCGTTGAACCCACTACCGGAGACCTCACTGCCTTTCGATCACGACCCGCCGCTCTCCCGCACACCGGCCAGGCTTCGAAACACGCCTTGCGGAGGTCTTGGCCCTGTCACTTCGAGCGGCCGGGTATCACCATTGCGGCGGCGGCAGCGGCGACGGCTGCCGCGACTGCGGCCACGGTGAACCCGCTGGCGAAGCCGCTCAACGTGGTTCCGGCCAGGCCGGCGGCCGCGACGCTTGACGCGACCGCGGCGCCGAAGGATGCGCCGAACTCGTGGAAGGTGCTGACGATGCCGGAGGCGATCCCGGCCTCATGGGGCGCTACCTGGCCGAGGGCGGTCGCCGAGGCGAGGACGTACATCGCGCCGGTGCCGGCCGCCGCGACGGCCACGCCGATGGTGACGCTCACGGGGTGCATGGAGACCGCGGGGACGGCCATGCCGATCGCCGCGATCGCCAGGCCCGCGATGGCCGGCGCTCGGACACCCCACCGGCCGATCGAAGAAGACTGTGATCATCAGTGCGGTCGCCATGAAGATGAGGAAGACGCCCGTCGCCACGGGCCGCCGGGCCAGCAGCCGGACATCCATCAAGGGCGACCGGGCCCGCCTCTGCCACAGCACGAAGAGCACATAGCCCACGGTGGCCGCCAGGACGAGCGACCCGGTCAGCGCGGTCAGCCATCCGCGTTCACCGGCCGCGATGAGAGCGTAGATCAAGGTCGCGGAGGAGGACGTCACCAGAATCGCGCCGAGGACGTCGAGCCGCGGCCGGTCGGCGGACGCGCGCCGCGCCGGCAGCAGGGCGGTGAGCACCACGGCGATCACCAGCCCGATGGGCATGTTGATGCGGAACACCCACGGCCACCCAGGGCCCGCGGTCAGCAGGCCGCCGAGGAGTACGCCGAGGGCGGCGCCACCGCCGCCGAGCGCGGACCAGATGCCCAGGGCCTTGTTCCGCTCCTCCCCATCGAACAGGCCCACCACCAGTGACAGCGCGGCGGGAGACAGCAGCGCCGCTCCGACCCCTTGTGCGACGCGACCGCCCACGAGCACGCGTGGGTCGTTGTTCCCCTTGATCAACCTTTGGCGGGCCGGTTTTCGCTGGCGAACCCAATCGGCCCGAGTACTCGGCCTGGTGGCTCCTTGACTGCGTGGCACCGTGATCGCCGTACGGTTTCGGCAGTGGGGGGACAGTTCCCGCCAGTCAGTGGTGGTATTGGTGGACCACTGCGTGCCCTTTGCCTCGGCCGATCATCCAGCGGTTAACGGGGGTGGTGAGCAGGAAAGCCACGAGCAACGAGCCGGCCAGCGATTCCCAGAACAGCGCGTCACTCAGCCCCGCGTCCATTGCACCCGGCACCAAGGCCACCACGCTGTTGTCGAGGATCTCCATCAGTGTGATGGAAACCGTGTCGGCCGCCAGCGCGACACCGAAGGCGGCACGGAACGACAGGCCGGCCCGGAGCACACCGCGCATGGTCAACGCGTAACCGAAGATGAACGCCAGCAGAATCGCGATCAGGATGCTGGGGAGGTTCGGCCAATCCAGCGCGGTCGCGATTACCATGCCCAGCACCTCACCGATGGCACAGCCCGTCAGGCAGTGCAGCGTCGCCTGCGCTGCCATGCTCCAGGTCACCACGCCCATATGCGCGTGCTCGTCATGGTGGCCCGCATGCTCGACCTCGGACTCAGGGTGATCACCGGGGTGCCCGTGCGTGGTGGTCATGGCCGTCCTCTCGAAGCCCTCGGTGTCCGGGCGCGTGTGCAGGCTGAATCCAGCCGCGCCCCATGATCCTACAGAGTGTAGGAGTTGTCGTGGTGGCCTGGGGCGTCAGTGGTGGGGCGGCCGGTTCAGCGGGTGACGGTCAGGAAGGTGGTCAGGCCTCCCATGTCGGCCATGTGGGTGGCGTCGCCATCGCCGTTGGGGCCGGGGTTGATCTGGTGGTCGAGGATGTGGCACTGCAACATCCAGGTTCCGGGGTTGTTGGCGACGACGAGCATGTCGGCGGTCTCGCCGGGGCCGAGGTTGATGTTGTTGCTGTTGGCTTGCCCGGTCACCGGGTTGCCGTCGCGGGCGATCTGAGTCCAGGTGTACCCGTGCAGGTGCATGACGTGGCTCTGCTCGGCGCTGTCGTTGATCAGCCGGAGGCGCAGTCGCTGTCCCTGGCGGACGGTGAGGGTTGGAGCGAGGGGATGGGCCTTGCCGTCGATGGTGAAGGCGTTCTCGGTCTCGCTGCCGGCGATCTTGAATGCCGACAGGGTGACCAGCGCGTCGACGCCCGTGGCCGGGGTCGCCGCGGCGGCGGGGCTGTGGGGGGCGGGGTCGACGATGAGGGCACCGTGCAGGCCGGCGTCGACCTGGAAGTCGGTGTTGACGTGGGAGTGGTACCAGTGGGTGCCCACCATCTGGTCGGTGACGGTGAAGCGATAGGTGGCCGTGCCGCCGGGGGCGACGCTCGGGGCGGTCATCGGGTCGCCGTCGGCGGCCTGCGGCACTGCGAGGCCGTGCCAATGCACGGTGGTCGGTTGTGGAAGGTGGTTGACCAGGGTGATGGCGACCTTGTCGCCGACGGTGAAGCGCAGTAGCGGTCCGGGGACGCTGCCGTTGTAGCCCCAGGCGTTGACCACGCGGCCGGGGTAGAGCTGCCAGGGGAACTGTGAAGCGGTCAGCGTGTAGTGGCGGGTGCCGTCGGCCTCGATCGTGGGTCGCAGGGCGGTTTCGTGCAGTAGGTCGGCCGCGGTCTGCTGCTGGCGCTTGGCGTCGGCGGCGGCGAGTGCCGGCTGGGGAGCCTTCGCCGAGGCTGAGGCACAGGTGCCGCCGATGACGTCGCCGTCGGCTTCGGTGGTGCCACCGGAACAGGCCGCCGCGGTGGTGCTGCCGCCGTTGAGCGCGACCGTGGCGGTGACCTCGGTACCCCAGCCGATGGCGAAGCCGGCGGCGAGGAACGTCATGGCGGCGACCTGGGCCGCCTGCCGGCGCAACCCGCCGAGGAGCTGGCCGATCACGTACAGCAGGGCACCACCGGCGACGGCGAGCACGAAGACATCGACCGCCTGGCTGGTCCAAACCCCACCTAGCAGCACACCGAGAAACGTCGGGCCGCCGCCGAGCAGGCCGTAGAAGCCGAGTTTGCGCCAGGGAACACGGGTGTCATCGGTGACCAGTGGGCCGACGATGCCGAAGCCCTCGGTGGAGTTGTGGAGGGCGAATCCGATGACCAGGCCGGCGGCGAGGGCGGTGCGTCCGGTCGCGGCGCTCTGCCCGATGGCCAGGCCTTCGCTCAGATTGTGCAGGCCGATACCGGAGGCGATCGCCAAGGCGAGCTGCTCTCCCGGGGTCGCCGCCGCCGTGGTAGCCGTCGTGTCGGTCGGCGCTTCGCCGGCCTCGGCGAGCCGAGCGCGGCGCTCCACGCGGCGCTGTGCGTTGCGGGTCAGCAGCCTGCCGAGGCGCTGCTGCAGCCACGCGAGCCCGGCCAAGCCGATCAGGAATCCCACAACGAGCAGGACCGTCAGGCCGAACGCTCGACCGTGGCTGGCATGGCCGCCGACCGCGTCACGCCAGCTGGTGCTCACCTGCCCGGCGGTGTTGCCGACGATCTCCACCATGAGGTAGACGAGGATGCCTGCGGCCAGCATCCCCAGTCCCGTGCGCAGCGTCGCGTTACGCACAGGCCAGCGTCCGGCCAACAGGCCAAGAAAGATGGTGCCGCCCGCTGCCAGGCCCAGCGCCAGCTGCGTCGTCAGATTCACGCCTCACCGGTCCTCAAAGAATTAGGTGAGGCGATCCTAAGCAGGAGCGGCGAATCCATCTGATCCGGGGCGTCGCTCAACGAATGTGACCCTTCTGGAGCGGCAAGGATTCCACCCTGCTGCCCGGAGAGTGGCGAGGCTCAAGGGCATCGGCCCACGACGTTGGCGGCGCTGAGTTACGGCAGGGGTCGAGGTCGGACGCCAAGGGGCCGGTACGGATGCGAGCCGAAGCCGCCGAGCCCGGGAGCATTGGTGCAGCCCGCCTAGCGCGAGCTCTTCGACCCGGGAATGACTGCGCAGACGAAGATGACGACCCCGATGATCGCACCACCCCAGTCGAGTCCGACGATGCCGAACGTCCAGGCGGTCACCAGAGCGGGGAGGAGGCCGAGTCCCTTCCGAAGACGCGTCGGCTTCCGGTGTGCTCCTGCCATATGCAAAACCGGAGGGTGCGAGCCCCTACGGACGGCTGGCACCTTCGTAGTGGGCGACCCAGTAGGGGTTCGACAGGCTGACGATCTTGATGTAGTCGCCGGTCTTCGGGGCGTGGATGAAGTTGCCGCCGCCGACGTAAATGCCTTCGTGACCCATGCCGAGGAAGTACACGAGGTCGCCGGGCTGCAGGTCGGCCCTTGCCACGTGCCGGGTCGCGTTGTACTGGTCGGGGACGACGCGAGGGAGGTTAACGCCGGCGGCGCGCCAGGCCATCATCGTCAACCCGGAGCAGTCATAGCCCTTCGGCCCGGTGCCGCCCCAGATGTAGGGCTTGCCGAGCTGGGCGTAGGCGTACTCCACCGCCTTGCGCGCCGGGCCCGAGGCGGGTCCGTTGTACGTGCCGCCCGGACCGTGTGAACTGGTGGGTTCGCCGGCCTTGCGCAACAGACTCTTCTGCTTGGCGATGGCCTTCTCGACGATGGACCTGCGCTTCTTGAGCTCGGCGGCCTTCTGCGACACGGCCTGATACGCCGATTGCGCCTCGGCGTGTTCGCGCCGCAGGCGCTGGGTGGAGGCCAGGAACGCCGCGAGCTCCTGGCCGCGGTTGTTCGACAGCTGAGTGAACACCGACATCTGGTTCAACGCCGCGTCGGGATTCTTGGATGCGAGCAGGGTAGCGGCGCTCGAGTCCAGGGTTCCGCTCTTGTACGCATCGAAGGCGATCTGCGCGACCCGGGAGTGCAGCCTCTCGTAGACGCGCTGCTCGCCCTTCATCTGGCCATTGAGCGCACTCAGTTTCTTCTTCGCCGCGTCCAGCTCTGTCTTGACCTTGTTGTACTGATCAACGAGCTTGTCGACCCGGCCGTTGAGCTTCTCCAGCTCCTTCTTCGCTGCTGCGGCCGACGGTTTCGGGCTCGCCTCGGCCGGCACCGCCGTGAGAGCCAGGGCGGTCGTCACCGAGAGGGTCGCGCACAGCCGAAGCGATCGACGCCACCGTGGATGCCCTACGGCGTACGCGTTGGTGACCGGGCGGAAGAACGCCACGTGAGAACTCCTCTCCTTGGCCGCCTACCGGGTTAGCTGTCGGGCTCGGGCCGGAGTAGCCCTACGGACGCTGTACGGTCCGGATTCGCCCCGGAAGTCTCGGGTCCCCGGTTCCCTGTCGGGATTCGGCGGTCGGCCGTGCCTCGTGTGAAGCAGGGGGCGGCCGATCTCTGACGGAGTGTAGGAGGTTTGACCGATCTTCTGCTACCTGACGAGGTGATTCGGTAAGCGCTAAGACCGACGTGGCCGCCTAGATGTTGAAGCTCTCGCGTGATGACGACGGCGAACTCCGTGGTTGACGAGGAATTCCTGCCTTCGCTTCGACGCGAACGTCGGCCCGAGCTCCTCGGCGAGCTGCCGTAGTCTCCTAAGATTCGTCGGAGGTAGCGGCTTCCTATGCCGAAGGTGTCACCTTCGCGGACCGTGTCGGTGTCGTCCGTGCGACCGTCGCCGCGAGCGGCGTCGTCTTGGTGTCCCGATCAGCAGAACAGCGGGAGCGAGGCCAGCCAGCCTGCTGAGATCAGGGTCGGGAGCGCTACCGAGCTCATCGCCGTGACCCATGTAAGGCGCCGCAGACGAGCCTCGTCGACGACGAGAGGCGGCGTCTCCAGCCGGGCAAGGCGCCGATCGAGTTCCGACCTGTCGCCGCTGTGGGCGGCCAGCCCACCGAGGGGGCTCGGTGCGATGGTCAGTTTCCGAAGAGCCATTGCGACGGTACGGCGACCGCACTGTCGGGCGGCGACGTCGTCCGCGGTCATCTCCAGCAGGAGAGGAAGGCAACGGCGCGCGTGGCGGAAGGTCGGCAGCCAGAACAGCGCCGCCGCCAGTGCGTCGACAGCCGTGAGGAAGAGGTGATGGCGGTAGCGGAGGTGCGCCCGTTCGTGGGCCAGGACCGCCTCGAGTTGAACGTCGTCCAGTTGGTCGAGAGCACCGCTGCTCACCACGATCGGACGTTTGCGCGATGGCACGCAGTACGCGACCGGCACCGGGTGATCGAGGACGCAGACATCGTCGATGTCACCGGGGAGCCGTACGACGAACTGCAGCGCCTCCTGGTGACGACGGCGCTGGGCGACGGTGCGCCGATACCTGTTGACGGTCACGCAGGTGGCGAGGACGGCGCTGACGAGAAGGGCCACGTTCAAGGCGTACGCCGCGGGTCCACCGGATCCGTCGTGATGGTGCCAGCAATTGGCAGCCCATTCCGCCGCCCTGTGCACCAGGCCATGTTGGCCGGTGGACACGAGCACGACGACACCGACCAGTGCGGCGAGTGCGCCCGCCAGGGCACCCAACCACGCGAGGGCGGCGATACGGGGGATGCGCTGGCACCAGGCGCTCCGGCTCAGCAACGGGCCCGCGCCGAGGGCGAGGGCGACCGTTACCACTCCAAGACCGACGAGCGGGCTCACAGACGTGGTTCCGTCGGCGCCGAACGCTGCGCGAGCTCCACGAGGAGCCGGTGAGCGTCCTGTGGGTCGATGGTCTCCGCGAACCGGGCCAGGACCGGACCGCGGTCGGTGGTGCCGGCCAGCGCCTCGGCCATCACCTGCGCGACGTGATCCTCACGGCTGCGCGTCGGAGCGTACCGCCAGGCGTTACGGTCGGCCGTCCGTACGAGGAACCCCTTCTGGACAAGGCGGTCGGCGACGGTCTGCACCGTCGTGTACGCCGATCGTTTCGCCGATCCGGCGTTCACCTTCTCCATCAGCTCACGGATGAGCAGCGGCTCCCGGGCATCCCACAGCGCCTCCATGATTGCTCGCTCAAGCGGCCCTGCGATCGCCACCTGTCCGTCTCCCTTCCTGAGCCAGCACCATTGTGACCTATCGATCACCGGGGCTTCCTTCACATTAGGACGCCACGTCACCCGGCGAGGTGCTTGCGGGAGAGGTCGTCCGGCCGGTGGTGCCTCTCTGCGCCGAGCGCCGGCGGAGTAGGCACCCAGCGCGAGGCCGAGTCGTGGTGGCCGGTGGTGAAGCGACCCAGGTTGGCCGCGACGCTGTGGGCGCCGAACGCGGTGGTGAAGCCGGCCGCGTACAGCGGCCACAGCTGGGCGCGGCCCGGTGTGCGGCCCTGGTCGGGAGTGGTGGTCGGCACCGGCGTTCTCCCCGAGGTCCGGAGTTTCGGCGGGATGGGCGGGCGCCAGTCAGGCGCCTGCGAGTTCGAGCAGCAGGTGCAGGTCGTGGGCGGCGGCGAACGCGCACAGGGCGCTGGAGCCGACCACGGCGGCGGCTCCGGCCAGCGGCAGCAGTGGCACGCCCAGCGGTGTGGACGAGGCGGTGGGTTCGGCGAGGAGGGCGGCGACGCGGCGCGGAACGGGCCCGGCGGCGGCGAGCGGGCCGCGCCGCCGCCCCAGCAGGCCGAGAACGGCGTCGGGCAGCCGTCGGCGAGCCGGGCGATGGGCGGTCGCCAGGGCCGCCTTGCCGACCGCGCGGGCGACCTGACGGCGGTCGCCGCAGATGGTGGCGGCGCGCTCATCGGCCCAGCGTTCGACGGTGTAGGCGACCGCGGTGGCCACCGGCCGCAGCAGCGGGTTTACCGCGGCGGCCAAGTGGGCGACGGCGACGAAGGCGTAGTGGTGGCAGGCCAGATGGGCGCGTTCGTGCGCGATCATGGCCTCCCGGTCGGTGGGGCCGAGGGCGTCGAGCATGCCGGTGGAGACCACGATGCGTCCGGGCAGGCCGGGCAGCGCGTAGGCGTCGGGGGCGTCGTCGTCGACGACGACCAGTTGGCCGCGTCCGGGCAGGCACGCGGCCTCGAACGCGGCTGCGGCCAGTGCCCGCATCCGCCGCCACAGCATCCGCAGCCCGGCTCCCGCGGCGGCGGCCAGCACGGCGGCGGCCGCGACCGCCTCGACCGTGGAGACGGGGTCGCCTCTGCGCACGGTGGACGCCGACCAGTGACCCACGTACGCCGCCGGCGGCAGGCGCACCACACCGGCTGCGGCCAAGACGCCCAGAGCCGCGCAGCTCAAGCCGGCCAGGGCGAGTGCGGTCGTGGTCAGGAGCCAGGTCGCAAGCCGTGGGTCCAGGCGGTCGGCCAGCGGCCGGGCGGCCGGCGCGGCGGCCACGGGGAACAGCAGCGGCAGGTAGACCAGCAGGTGCATCAGCACGTTGTTCACTCCTGATCCGGCAGGTCGCCGAGGAGCTGCCGCAGCAGGTGCTCGTCTTGGGCGGACAGGTCTTCCACGAAGCGGGTGAGGACCGCCTCCCGGTCGGAGTCGGATTCCAGCACCTGACGCATCCGCCGAGCGGTCAGCCCGTGGGCGTCGGCGACCGGTGCGTACGCGTACGCCCGGCCCTGCTTGCCGCGCCGCAGCAGGCCCTTGTCGAACATCCGGGACAGCACGGTCACCACCGTGCTGTAGGACAGATCCTCACCCAGGCCCTGGAGGACCTCCCCGGGGGTCAGCGGCTGGGGGGAGGACTGCAGAAGGCCGAGGACCTCGGCCTCCAGCGCGCCGCCCGGTCTGCGCTCCCCCGGAGCGTGCGGGGCGTTCACGAGTTGGCCGCCCTCCATTCATCCTCTACAGTCCTGTAGAACTTCTACGAGTGTGTAGAAGTCGGTGCGCCGTCGAGTCTGTCACGCCGGCCGGGCGTGGCACACCCCGGCCGGCGTGCCGCCGGAAACCGGCACCGTCCCTGAGCTTCTACGAGTCTGTGGATTTCGGCTGGGTGGCTCGCCTGGTCCGGTCTGCGGCCTTCCTCAGCTTCTGGAGATCATCCTCGATGACAGTCCACTCCGTGCTCGCCTTCGACGGCTCCGGCATCGATGGCTCGCTGTTCACCGCGATCACCGACATCGCCCGCGACACCCGGTGGCTCAACACGCCGCTGGAGGTGTGGACCAACGCCGGCCTCGGGGTGTTCGCGGTGCTCATGCTGGTCGGCTGGTGGAACGCCCGGCGTCGCGACACCCACGCCATGGCCCTGGCCTTGGCGGCGCCGGTTGCCGTCGCGGTGGCCTTCGCCGTCGCCGAGGTGGCCAAGAAGCTGATCACCGAGGTGCGGCCGTGCTACTCGATGCCGCACGACTACTTCGTCTCCGCCTGCCCCGTCCGCACCGACTACGCCTTTCCGAGCGGCCATGCCACCGTCGCCGCGGCGGCGGTGGCGGCGCTGTGGCTGCTCGACCGCCGCCTGTCCGCCGTCGCCGCCGCGTTCGCCGTCTTCGAGGGCTTCACCCGCGTCTACCTCGGCGACCACTACCCCCACGATGTCATCGGCGCAGCCCTCCTGGCCCTGCCGGTCGCCTACCTCCTCAGCCAGGCCCTGGGCCGCCTCACCGCCCCCCTAGTCGCCCACCTGCGCACCGGGGTCCTGGCACCGGCGCTGACCGCCGCGCCCGCCGGCGCCCACACCACTCCCTGAAACGCGCTGCTGTCCGCGACGCTCATCGGACGGCTTCCCCTGGTCGCCGCCGTCGGCGCCTGGTCCGGCGACCGCCTCCACCATGCCGACCCGGTCTCGCCCGTCGCCGCGAAACTCGCGATGCTCGCCCTGGCGACGCTGGCGTCCGCCGTCGTCTGGATCACCGCACGCCGCGTCGCCGCTCTTCGCCGCGCGCGGCGCGCCTGCGCCCGGCTCGGCCCGGGAACCGGCCGCCTCGTCGTCCTGGACCAGCCCGCGATCGAGGCGTTCGCCGTCCCCGCCGGCCGCAAAGACCACGGCCGCATCGCGGTGTCGACCGGCACGCTGCGCACCCTGAACGCAGACGAACGCCGCGTCCTGCTCGCGCATGAGACCGCCCACCTGCGTCACCGGCACTACCGCTACCACAACGCGCCTCCATGACCGCCGTGACCGGTACTGCCGTGGTCCACGCCGCCGTGCGCGGTGTGCGGCTTCTCCTCGGCCCCGACGGGGCCGGCCCCAGTGCCGCGCCGAACACCGCCGCCAGCTCGAGGCTGAAGATGCCGAGCCTGGCGGGGTGTTCATCGCTTTCTCCCCCTGCTCGTCGTTGATCGGTGCCTACGACCGACTCTGCCCATCGAATACCCTGTGGGGGTATTCGATGGGCAGATGTGAGCCCTGCCACATCGCCGGCCCTATGCGCTAACGCTCTCCCGCTCCGGCTCCGGTACGGGCTTGGGAGTGCGGAGGGTGGCCAGGCCGAGTGCCGCGCCGGCGAGCGCGACGATGGCGGCGCCGATGAAGGCGGCCTGGAACCCGTGGGTGAGGGCGCCCATGTCGCCGAGGCGGCCGGCGCCGTGGGAGGTGGCGATGGCGGTCATGGCGGCGAGGCCGACGGCCGAGCCGATCTGGTAGGTGGTGTTGACGATGCCGGAGGCCAGCCCGCCCTGCTCCGGTGCCACGCCGCCGATGGCCGCCATGGTGGCCGGGATGAACACCAGCGCCATGCCGACGGCGGAGATCAGCGAACCGGGCAGCACGTCGGTGACGAAACCGCCGTGCGGATGGATGGTGGACAGGACTCCCAGGCCGGCGGCGAGGACGACCAGCCCCGTGACGATGAGCGGCTTGGTGCCGAACCGGGCGATGAGCCGGCCGGTGACGCCGACCATCAGCAGCATCATCAGTGCCGTCATCGGCACCAGTGCGGCGCCGCTGGGGAAGGCGCCGTAGCCGAGGACCTGCTGCAGGTACAGGTTGAGGAAGTACCACATCGGGATCCACGCGGCGCCCAGCAGCGTCATCGCGACGTTCGCCGCCGCCAGGTTCGGCGTCCGCCAGATCGACAGCGGCATCAGCGGAGCACGGACGGCCCGCTGGATCGCCACGAAGATACCCAGGAGGAGTACCGCGCCGGCGAGTTCGAGGACGGTGGAGGTCGCGGTCCAGCCTCGTTCGGGTGCCTGGACGATCGCGTACACCGCGAGGGCCAGGCCGCCGGTCACGGCCGCGGCGCCGAGCAGGTCGACGCCGGTCTTGCGGCCGGGAATCGCGGGCAGGAGCGCCGGGACGAGCGCCAGGCTCAGCAGGCCGATCGGGATGTAGATGATGAACACCCAGGGCCAGCTCAGCCATTCGGTGATGACGCCGCCGAGGAAGACTCCCGCGGTGCCGCCGGCCGGGGCGGCCGCGCCGTAGAAGGCCATCGCCTTGGGCAGTTCGCTCGGTTGCCCGGAGAACAGGACCATCAGCAGGGTCATCGAGGAGGGGGCGATCAGCGCCGAGCCGGCGCCCTGCACCGCCCGGCCGGCGATCTCGAGGCCGGGGCCGCCGGCCGCCGCGGCGAGCACGGATCCGGCGATGAGCACCAGCCAGCCGGCCGCGAAGACCCGGCGGGCGCCGAACAGGTCCGACAGGCGGCCGCCGAGCAGGAGCAGGCCGCCGAGGGCGACCACGTAGGCGTTGAAGACCCACTGCAGGCCGCCCTGACTGAAGCCGAGCGCACGCTGCATGTCGGGCAGGGCCACTCCGATGATCGACGTGTCCATGATCACCATGAACTGGGCGCCCGCGAGCACGGCGAGCGCCCGCCAGCGTCGGGGATCGGGAGACATGGGGGAGTCCCTTCCGGGCGGGGCGCCGTCATCGGCGGCCCCGCCGCGAACATGACCGTTGAGCGGTCAGACGTTGGATATCTGGTAGCCGGCGCCCGTCACGGCGCCCTGGATCTCGCTGTCGGCGGCGTCGCCGCTCACCGTCAGCCGGCCCGTCGCCAGGTCGACCGACACACCGGTGACGCCGTCGACCTGCTGCACCGCGGACGTCACCTTCGTCGCACACGGCTGGCAGGTCATGCCGGTGACGACGTAGTCACGGCCGTCCGTGATGGATTGGCTGGTCGTCTCAGCGCTCGTCGAACAGCTGCACATGGGGGCTCCCTTCGTTATGCCCGTACCCGGTTGGGGTAGGCGAAGAGGACCATAACATACCCCCCCGGGGTTTGGTACAGTCAAGGACATGAGTACACCGACACGCCCGCCGGCGGCCTCCGCCCGAAGGACTCGCGGTTACAGCGCGACGAAAGACCAGTTGCAGACGCGGCTACGCCGCGTCGAGGGCCAGGTCCGTGGCATCCAGGGCATGGTCGATGAAGATCGGTACTGCATCGACGTCCTCACCCAGATCTCCGCCATCCAGGCGGCCTTGGACAAGGTGGCCCTCGGCCTGCTGGACGACCACGTGAAGCACTGCGTCAAGAACGCAGTAGCCGAGGACCGTACCGAGGAGATGACCGACGAGATGATGGCGGCGGTCGCCCGGCTGATGCGCCGCGGTTAGCGTCGACCCTGGCTGGAGCTCGGGCCGAGTTCGATCGGGCGGCCGTGGAGGTAGTTGCAGTACTGGACGGCCAGGACGTCTTTGGGCAGTGATGGCCAACGGGTCAGCCGGCCGGTGTGCTTGTCGACGATGGGCACCGTTTTGTCACCCGCCGGTCTGGCCTTCGACATGGGCCAGGTGATGAAGCCATCGGGGAAGAGAGCGGAAGCGCATCCTGGTCCTAGAGCTGACCTGATCTGCTAGGTGATCGTGGCGGACGAGTCGGCTCAAGGGAACTATCGTTGTTCCAACACCGGAAGGCTAGGTCGAGTCGCTATGTCCCTTTCGGATTCCGAGGTCCGCTCGTATATCGGCGGCTTCAACATCCCGATGAGGGGCGGGTTCGGGCGCATCAGTCTCAGTAGCCCTCTCGCTCGCTTGGACCTGCGTCCCCGCCGGGTGAGCTTCCACCCGCGAGGTCTGTTCAAGCTCGTCTTACAATCACGACCGGTACCGTTCAGGATGATCCACGGAGCCTTTCCCGTCGCTCCGGTCTTCCTCAGCGGCCCTGGTGTCGGCATGAGCTGCTCCGATGGCGACTACTACTTCTGGACTCGACGTGCGAATGAGATCCTGTGCCTCCTGGAGTCAGCCGGAATACCTGTCGACGCTGATCCCCGACATGTGCGGCTGAGGTCATTGACGTTCTGACGGGATGGGTCGGTTCGGGGGCCTGATGCGAGCGCATCGGTCCGGGGTGCCCGTCCGCGCGAACGGCGGGACGTGGTGACAGACCCTTTCGCGCGGGCGGGTGCTCCGGCTCGCGGGGGTCTGGGGGCGGAGGAGCCCCCAGGGGCGCGCTCGATCAACCAACTCCCGTGATGACGTGAGCGGGGCTGCCGTCTGATGCCAAAGGCACCCGTAGGGCGAGCGAATGCGAGTCGGCCGGCGGCCCTGCGCCCGTCCCGCGAGAACGAACCGCCCGGATGTCGGTGGAGAGAATCCGCGGTTGGTTGTTCGTCCGCTGGGCCGCCCGACCGGCACGACCGGAGGGACCGGCGCCCACGCCGCACGCCCGTAGGGCGTGCCGCAGCGGGCGGCCTGCGGCGGCGCTTGCGCCGCCGCCTTGACGGCCACGACGAACGATGGTTCGACAAGATCGACGCCGCGTTGGTCGGCTAGTGTGGGAGCCCCGGTGAGTACGCCGGGGCTTCTTCCTTTGGTGGCTCACCTGGGAAGACGGCCGAAAATCGAATACGCGGATAGTGCGCGATCATGGAGATGCGGCTGCGTCCGGTGGCATACGGCTGCACATGCGCGAAACCCCGGCTGCCAGCGTTCGGGCTGGTCGGCCGGGGTTTTCCGTGATCAAAAAGCGCGCCCCCTGCTGGATTCGAACCAGCGCACCCGGCTCCGGAGGCCATGTCAGAAGGATCGACCCAATGCCGTGCTGACCTGCGCGGACTTCATGAAGCGATGAAACTTATCACGCCCTTCTCTCGTGAGTCTCTCGTGAAGGCCGGTCAGTACCGCCCGCCCTGTTGGAAATCCCGTCCGAATCAAGGCGACTGGCCTGGCCATAGACGAGCGCAGAGCCGGCGGCGTTCTCGTGAGGATCCCTAGTCCTGCCAGTAGAACAGCAGGGTGTCGACGCTGAGGGGTTCGCGCTTGCCGAAGTAGTAGACGCAGAGGTCGGTGACTCGGATCGCGCCGGTGGTCTCGTCGATCCAGCGGAAGCCGGCCGATTCGAGGGCCCGGCGGCCAATGAGGTCGGTGTCGTCACCGCTGGCGAACCGCCCAAGGGCGCTGATGAACAGCTTGCTCTCGCCGAACTCGATCACGTGGTAGGTCCCACCGCCCTGCTGGTTGTACTCGCCACAAGAGACCGGGGGCTTGGGCGCGAGGCCCGCCGCAGTTAGCGCGGCCATTGCCCGGCGGAGCTGCTCGTTCTGATCGGGGCGGCTGGGTGGCTCGGTGCAGAGAGCTTCGATGCGCCACCGGGGATCGCTGTACGGCTCGCAGTCGCTCGCATACTGATGCAGGATCGCGTTGCGAAGTTCGTCATCCAGACCGGCCACCTCGACCCGAGGACTCCCCAGGGCGTCGTATACCGCTCGGGTCTCCGCCGCGTCACCGGTGAGGCGATACAGCGCGTACGCGGCCCAGAGCTTCGCCTCGGTCGTCGGCGCCTCGTCGAGGTAACTGCGGAGTCGGTCCGGGTCCGAAAGCAGCGACTGGACCAAGTACGCGACGCCACGATCGGGATCCGCCAGCGTGTCGGTCACGTCCGCACCGGCGCGATGCCGCATCCGGACGTGGAAGACGCGGTCCTCCGGCCGCAGGTCACCGAGGTCGGCCAGGACCACCTCGACCCCGTACCGCGTGACCAGTGCGTCCAGCCCGGCCTCACCGACCGTCCGCCAATGCGGCCAAGGAGAGGCCGCGAGCGTTGCCAACCCACGTGCGGCCGAGCGGTCGCCGAGCATGCCGCGTGCCTTGAGAATCACCTCGGGCATGCCGTACGAGCGTTCCTGTTGCCGGTCTTCGTGCTTGAGCCACGGCAGAAGTTCCGCCCGCTCCGCGAGGAGGTCGAGAAGCGCAATGCGAACCTCGGCCACGTCTCCTGGGTCGGAGACACATGCGATCAAGTCACCGACATACCGCTCCGGCAACCGCCCGGCCAGCGCGAGCACGCAAGGCCTGCGCCGCCACCACGGGTGTTCCGGGTCGGCCACGTACCGAGCGAGCACGTCGGCGTCAAGCTCGCGTAGGCCAGCGGCGTCGGCCTGCGCTGCATCTGGCACCAGCGTCTCGATGTTTCGCATTCGCGGATGCTACTGCCCCGGGGATTCGTTGATCGGCTCCTGGCTTCTTTCGCGAGAAAGGACACCACGTGTTCGCGAGCTTCGTGATCGATATCCGCGAGAAGTGGATTCATCTGTGAATCTACACATCGATTTGTTCTTACTCGATGTCTCAGTATCGCAACGTTTGATCTGGCGATGTCGTCCTCTGGGCGTCTTGTCACGCCGATGAGCGGTGTTTAGCCGATTCCATGGATGCCGCCGACGAGTTGCAAACTCTGGGTTGCTGATTGAAGTTATTCCCGTGAATCTAGGTGGTTATTGTCGGGTCCCATATCAAAGTTGTGCTGCTGACTGGACTGATGGGGGGAGTGGGGTTGAGTCCGTTGAAGTCGATCGTGTAGGCCCCGGGTGGGAGTCCCTCAATGAACGTGCGGTGCGGTGGTGTGATCACGCGGGCTTGGATGAGTTGGCCGGTCTCGTTGGTGACGGTGATTCGACAGGCGACTTGGTGATTATTGCTGAGGGTGGCCTCGATGGGTAGGGGTTGACCGGCGAGGGCGAACTCCGGAACGTGTACGCGTGCGTGAATGGTGTCAGGTGCTCTGATGTGAATGTTTCGGGCGGTGAGGACGCCTTCGAGTTCGTCGAGTGCGGCCCGATTGCGGTGTAGGTTGCCGTGCTTGTCGGGGATGCGGCGGAGGGTGTTGCTGTCCATGGGAACGTCAGGCCGGCAGGCCCCGACGATCGGTACGGTGGCGTCCCCGAACAGGTTGTCGCCTTGGTAGGTGTCGAGGGGAACGACTAGGCCGTCAGCTAGGCGGACGGTGCTGGTGGTGGATTGTTGCATGCCGACGATGGCGTGCGTGGAGTTCAGGCTATCGGGACGGTTGGTTTCGGCGTCGCGCAGTTGAGTGTGGAAGAGCGCCGCGTCACGTGTCATCTGCCTGTTCAAGCCTGGGGGATGCACTTCGGCAATTTTCGCGAGCGTGCCGTGGTGTTCAATGCAGGCGTATTCAGGCAGAAGTTGATGGAGTGCGGGCAGGCTGGTAGCGAAGTCGGTGAGGTGGGTGCTGAGCGGGCCGAAGGCCTTGCTGACGCCGTTGACGAGTTGTTCCAGAGCCTTGGGGGCGCCGCGATAGGGAGTGCCGAGCGTGATGAGCTTGCGGGTGATGTCGGCCCCTCCGCAGTGCTCTATGTACCAGCGGGCTACTAGGCCGCCCATGGAGTGGCAGACGAAGATCAGTTGCGCGTCGGCGTATTGGCTGCCTTGGGCGCGCCAGCGTTGGAGGGCCGGTTCGACGATGGTGCCCAGGCGGGCTCCGTTGTATCGGTTGGATAGCCGCCAGTCATAGCCGACCGGGAGCAGGTTCCCCGGCGTGGCGCCCGGGTGAGTCAGGGTTTCGCGGTAGCCGAGCGAACGCAGCCGCTTCAGCAGGACGTCATAGCCTTTCACGGGAGTCCAGATGCCGGGCAGGACG
This sequence comes from Actinoallomurus sp. NPDC052308, assembly GCF_040679195.1. Classification (NCBI taxonomy): domain Bacteria; kingdom Bacillati; phylum Actinomycetota; class Actinomycetes; order Streptosporangiales; family Thermomonosporaceae; genus Actinoallomurus; species Actinoallomurus sp. NPDC052308. Next base: position 981,211 of record NZ_JBFAUM010000001.1, read on the forward strand.
TGCAAGTCGGGCATCAGCCCGGCCGGTTCGACATCGTCACCGGGGTGATCGTCGCCGACGCCTTCGGGCAATCTCAGGTCGGTGAGGGATCGCCCGAGGGTGCAGATGGCACGGATGGCTGTGCCGGCTGATGGTGCCCATACAAGTTTGCCGTGCCGACGCAGGGCGCTGCCCATGATCCCGGGCAGCACGACGATCAGATCGGTGGGGGTCATATGGAGTCCTCACTCGGGCCGTCTGACCGGGATTTTGAGGTAGCGGTCGGGTCGTCGCCGGATGGGGATAGAGGGGAAGCCAGGGCCGGGATGAGAGGAAGAACGGCGGGGTGGCGAGCTCCAATGTCAGCGAGTGAGGCGATCCAGGCCGGGGACTGCTCCGGGGCTGCTCGGCGGGCTTGGGCGAGTAGTTCAGCGGCCTGGTCCGCGTCTCTGGAGATCGCACGACTGGTGGCGAGGTAGAAGAGGGCGGTGGCGGCCTGCTGATCGGTGGTCGCCGCGGTGTAGGCGACCGTCGCCGCTGCGGCGAGCGCGGTGGGATCGGCGCGGTGGGTGAGGCTGCGTAGCAATTCGGGGAAACGCACCGGGTCTTCGAGTGCGTCCAGAACGGGTTCGTGATCGTCGGTGGCGGCGAGTGCGAGGAGTGCGACCGCCCGTTGCGCGGCCATTGGGTTGTTATCGGCCATCCGGGCGAAGGCTCCGGTGACGATGTCGGTGAATAGGTCTGTTCGACGGTCGAGCAGAAGAGACCGCTGGCTGTTCGGGCTCGCGGTGGCGAACTCGTAGGCGAGGATGGTCAGGAGCAGGGGTCGGTAGGCGGCCTCGGCTCCGCTGGTCCGCGCGGCCGCGTGCATAGCCTGGTAGCGGCCTGCCTTGTCTTCATCGATTGCCATCAGCGCTTCGTGCACCGCGTCATCGGCGGAAGGCTCGAGCAACTCAGGATGGGCGATCAGATGATCGCCCTCATCGGTATAGGTAGGGGTGGCAATCCATGAGTCAGCGGCCGAGAGGAGCGCCGGGTCGAGGGTCAGCCAGCCGGGCAGTCCCTGGTTTCCCTGTTCCCGCCAGGCCAGATCGAATGCTTCCTTGTTGGCAGTACGGTGCCTGCGGGCCTGGTCATGCAGGCCTCGCAGCAGGCTACGGTTGTTCTCCGCCAGTGCAAGTCCGGCAGTCAGCCATCGGACGACGTCAGGATCCCCAGCCTCGGCAGCACTCGCCCGGAACATCAACAAGAACGCGGCGTCCTGCGACCGCAAGCCCGCGACAACATCACGCCAGACCGGTTCGAGCCGATCCAGCATTCCCGCCGCGCTGTAGCAGGTGCCGAGGTTGGTCAGTGCGCCGGCGAGGTTAGGCAGGTAGGCGGGGTTGGTTGTGGCTTGCTCTCGGTAAAGCTCGATGGCCTGCTCGGTCGGGGTGATGGCGTCAGCGCGGCGTCCCACCGCGCTGTAGCAGGCGCCGAGGTTGGTCAGTGCGCCGGCGAGGTCAGGCAGGTAGGCGGGGTTGGTTATGGCTTGCTCTCGGTAAAGCTCGACGGCCTCCTCGGTCGGGGTGATGGCGTCAGCGCGGCGCCCCACCGCGCTGTAGCAGATGCCGAGGTTGGTCAGTGCGCCGGCGAGGTCAGGCAGGTTGGCGGGGTTGGTTGTGGCCTGCTCTCGGTAAAGCTCGACGGCCTCCTCGGCCGGGATGATGGCGTCAGCGCGGCGCCCCACCGCGCTGTAGCAGGCGCCGAGGTTGGTCAGTGCGCCGGCGAGGTTAGGCAGGTAGGCGGAGTTGGTTGCGGCCTGCTCTCGGTAAAGCTCGACGGCCTCCTCGGCCGGGATGATGGCGTCAGCGCGGCGCCCCACCTCGCTATAACGGGCGCCGAGGTTGGTCAGCGTGCCGGCGAGGTCAGGCAGGTAGGCGCGGTTGGTTGCGGCCTGCTCCCGCCACAACTCGACGGCCTCCTCGGTCGGGGTGATGGCGTCATCGCGGCGCCCCACCGCGCTGTAGCAGGTGCCGAGGTTGTTCAGTGTCATGGCGAGGTCAGGCAGGTAGGCGCGGTTGGTTGCGGCCTGCTCTCGATAAAGCTCGACGGCCTGCTCGGTCGGGATGATGGCGTCAGCGCGGCGCCCCACCTCGCTATAACGGAGGCCGACGTTGTTCAGTGTCAGGGCGAGGTCAGGCAGGTAGGCGGGGTTGGTTGCGGCTTGCTCTCGGTAAAGCTCGACGGCCTCCTCGGCCGGGATGATGGCGTCAGCGCGGCGTCCCACCGCGCTGTAGCAGGCGCCGAGGTTGGTCAGTGTCATGGCGAGGTTAGGCAGGTAGGCGGGGTTGGTTGTGGCTTGCTCTCGGTAAAGCTCGATGGCCTGCTCGGTCGGGGTGATGGCGTCAGCGCGGCGCCCCACCTCGCTGTAGCAGGTGCCGAGGTTGTTCAGTGTCATGGCGAGGTCAGGCAGGCAGGCGGGGTTGGTTGCGGCCTGCTCCCGCCACAGCTCGACGGCCTCCTCGATCGGGGTGACGGCGTCATCGCGGCGCCCCACCGCGCTGTAGCAGGCGCCGAGGTTGTTCAGTGTCAGGGCGAGGTCAGGCAGGTAGGCGGGGTTGGTTGTGGCTTGCTCTCGGTAAAGCTCGACGGCCTCCTCGATCGGGGTGATGGCGTCAGCGCGGCGTCCCACCGCGCTGTAGCAGGTGCCGAGGTTGGTCAGCGTGCCGGCGAGGTTAGGCAGGTAGGCGGGGTTGGTTGTGGCTTGCTCTCGGTAAAGCTCGACGGCCTCCTCGGCCGGGGTGATGGCGTCAGCGCGGCGTCCCACCGCGCTGTAGCAGGCGCCGAGGTTGGTCAGTGCGCCGGCGAGGTTAGGCAGGTAGGCGGGGTTGGTTGTGGCTTGCTCTCGGTAAAGCTCGACGGCCTCCTCGGCCGGGGTGATGGCGTCATCGCGGCGCCCCACCTCGCTATAACGGAGGCCGAGGCTGTTCAGTGCGCTGGCGAGGTTAGGCAGGTAGGCGGGGTTGGTCGCGGCCTGCTCCCGCCACAACTCGACGGCCTCCTCGGCCAGGCTGACAGCGTCGACCCGATGCCCCCAGTGACTTAGCACCGCGGCGACTTGCAGGGCTGCCGTGGCAACGTCGGGTTCCAAGTCCGTACTAAGAGTTGCCAACCCGCGTAGAAGCTCAATCCCTGATGGGCCTGCAGCAGCGGCATGACGCCACAAATAACGCCATAGGTAACCCGGAGCATTGGCTGGCACGTCGGCCTCCAACAGCTCCCGATAGCGATCGGTCAGCGCTCGGGCCACCGGTAGTGCCTGCGGATCGAACGGCTGCTCGTGCCCCGCCTGATACGGAGGCCGCAAGTGATCGGCCAAGCTTTGATGGGCGAGACGATACACGGCGGTACCGTCCTCACCGTCCTGGACTATGTAGCGGCCCAACTGCTCCAGCACCCACAGCACGTCATCACGATCGGATTCGAATACCGGTGCTATGGCGTGGGCGATCTCCGCCCACTCGCCCTCGGGCAAACCCGCCCCGAACCCCCATGTCAAGGCGACCAGCACCGCTCGGGCAAGTCCCGCTACATCTAGATCGTCGGCCAGCGGACGATGGACCGGCTCGCCCACGCGGGCTAGATCGAACTCGAATGCCGCCTCGATGCTCGTGCTCACCCGAGCACGCCAGTCCGACTGAGAGGTGTCGATAGGCGCGGCCAGCAATTGGTCGGTCGCCAGCCGGGCCAGCAAGAACGGCGCACGTCGAGTCGTCATCCTATTCCCGCCAGGTAGTCACCGATCTTGACCGGGTCCATCGCTGCAGCTACCCCGCTTAGCCGGGCCGCCACGTACGCAGCCACGTCCTGCTGGCCACGCGCTTGCACTGCGGGATCATCAAGATCGACGGCTGCTGCCTCCGGCGCCAGGATCCCCAGAAGGGACGGTCGTTCATCACCACGGCTTAGCTCGCGAGTCGACACGATCACCACGGCGAACCGTGCCAACCGCACCAGCAGGTCCTCCGCGATCGCGAACGCCTCCCCGCGCGCCTCATCCAAACCGTCGATCACCAGCACCGGCGGCTGAGCGCCGTGTTCAACGACGCTCTGCACCTGGCCGACCAATTCGCTCGCGTTACGCGGGGCGTCCTGTCGCTGAAGCACCTTGCTGGTCACCAGTTGATCCGCCAGCACCTCAGCCAAGCGATCCGAGGTCAAGCCCCGAGCATGCGCATGCGCGTGCACCGAGCGCTCGCCTGGATCGTCGTGCTCCCACGCGTGCCCCTCGTTCAGCAGTCGTTGCCGTTCTTGCGGATTGGACAGGCTGACCACCCGGCCCGCGATCGCCGACTTTCCTGTCCCCGCCGATCCCGTCACCACATGAAGCCCTGGCGAGGTCGAAGTGACCCAGGCGACGACCTGGTTCACCTCATTGGTACGCCCGGTGAACCACGATCGTTCATCAGTCCGATGGCCACCACGCGCCGCCAACAACAGATGCTCCACCACCTGTTCCGGTGCGCCCGGCTCCCATAGGGGGTTCTCGAACATCCACCATGCGCTGCCACGCGCGGCGAACTCCGGCCGCTGAACGTCGCTGGTCCATTCCTTCAACACACCATCACACACGTCATCACCACGGACGAAGCGGCTGTGCTTGGACCAGCGCGTCACCCTAAGGTCAGGATCATCTGGGCCTTCTTCCAGCACCTTGCGCAGCACCCGGCCGAACAAGCCATCACGAGCCGTCTCCACATCCATACAGGACGTCAAAACTCCCACCCATACGTGGCGTCCTTGGGGCGAGGCCGTCTGCATCAGCCGATGCGCGACCTCACCCGCCGCTACCCCAGCTCCGGAAAAACAAGTGTCGATGACGAACAACACCTGGGCCGCGCCCGACAACGCACAAGGGCCGGCGACATCACTCACCCCCAACCCGCCGACAGCATCCGCGTCGCTGTCCGTCGCCAGCAAGCGCAGACTGTCCGCCACCGACCCGACCCCGTGGCCACTCCACATCAGCATCAACGGACCGCCCATCATCGACCCCTTCAGCTTCTTCAGGCGATCACGCAGCGCGGTCTCGGCGGGATTACGCAGCACCTCACAAGAGAAGCCGCCAAGCAGTGCAGACACGTCGGCCACATCTGGAACAGCATGAGCAAGATGACGATCTGGAGCGCCCGCGTAGTCACCAACACCCACCCCAATGAACCGGCTAGCCGACATCGGACCCCGTTCCTCGTAGCCATGCGATCACACCCCGCTATGACATCATGCCGGTACAGAGACCATCAGCGGCTCAATCACGGATTTATGGCAGGATCCGGTCTTCCTCGCCGATAGCAGGAACGTATCGGCTATCTTTCGGCCAGCTCCGGCAACGGCCGGAGGAGGTCGACTTCACAAGCGAAGGGATAACGCACTCCTTCGCCGCCGAGTGCATGCTGCCGCGCTGCCCGGGCGGCGTAACTGCCCACCAACGTCGCACCGGCTTGCATGTGCACGGCCGACGGCGCAAGGGTGCCGTAGCGGGTGGTGCCGAAACTCGCGAGCATCGACCCATGCCGGATCTGGGCGGTGCTCAAACTCCCGCACAACTGCCAGGACTCGCGAACAAAGCCAGGCTCTGCAGCGACCGAGAACTCGGGCTGCGGATTGAGGCGGTCAGTCTCTGTGAAGGCCCGGCTCACCCTCACTCACCGTGATTTGGGTCATACGCGACATCTCCACGCGTGACGCCAGTCTCAAGCCCGCAGAGGCGCCGGCGTAGCGTCCGTACGACCTTCACCAGGTCCGCCGCGGTGGCCGCCGCGAGGACGAGCAGCCATAGCGCCATGGCGTGAGCGGTGACGAACGACCAGGTGAGCACGAGCGCTGGGCCCGCGACCATCATGGCGATCAGTGCCGCGCAGCCGCCGCCGCTTCCGAGCCGGCGGTCCAAGCCCCGCATCACACTCCGGGCGACTTGAGGCAGCGCGGATTCTGGAATCCCGGCCAGTGGACCCAGCGGCGGATACGCACTGCCGAGCGAGCGCGCCAACACAACCTCGGCGAGCGTACAGATCAGCCATATCAGGGCGCCGGGGATGAGCATGTACGTCATGTACGGCGGGGGAGGACCCCACCGGTCGGGGTTGCTGACGTAGTGGTGGTACGCCGCGCTTGCCGTCATGGAGGCGCTCACCAGCATGACGACGCCGTACGGGAGGCTCCAGGCGGCCGCGCACGCCATCGCTGTGCCCCGACCGGAGACGCTCCGGGACAGCGCGGCATTGCTCAGCGCGGGCACGCCCTGGCCGCTGGCGAGACGGCTGTGCTGTTGTGCGGTCCACTCGGTGAATGGGACCGCGTTCGGAGACGGAGGTGGCGCTGGTGGATGCGAGACTTCGGGCGTAAGGGCCGAGCACCGTGGGCACTGGCTCGACCGCAGGTGAGCGCCACACCGGCCGCAGGTCATGAGGTCATCCCCGCAGGCCCTTGACGGCCTCTCGCACCGTCACGAGGTCCTGGCTGATCCGGTACTGGACGATCAGGTACTCAATCGCCACCCGCGTGGCGACGAGCTGGGCAAGCCACAGTGCAGGCACGCCGGTCACCATCACCCAGCCCAAGGCCGGCCAGAACGATCCGGCGGCCAGTGACCAGCCGAAGAGGAACATCACCGAGTTGATTCCGGTGAGGCACACCAGCGCGAATGTGTAGAGGGTCCGGAGCAACCTAACGGTCACGAGTTCGTCGAAACTGCGATCCAGCAGCACGCCGAACAGGCCCTTGCCGGACTCAGTCGACTCTCCGCGCGGCACCCTCACGCCCGGTTGCTGCGGAGGCGGACTGCACGGTGGGCCATCCGGACCATACGAGACGCCGGGCATTTCAGACCTCCTGACGCGGCGTCACTAACATCGTCGGCATAAGACCGTACGCTCCACCGAACCACTCCTGCCTGCGTCGACACTCGCTATCACGGGATAGGTGCAGGTACGGAGTCGCCGGCCGGGTGCTCGTCCTCTGTCGACCAGGCACCGACCGGGCAATGCACCAGAAAGCGGTCGAGGTCCTCGACCTCTGACAGGCATCTGTGCGTGACGTCGAGCGACGTGCTGTCGCTTAGCCGATGGCAACAAGTAGGACATGGCGGTAGGTTCCGAAGGTGAGCAGTGACGAGCGTCCTGAAGAGTTGAGGACAAAGGTCTTCGGCGAGCGCACGATCTACGACAATCCGTGGGTCCGGCTGACCCTGGTCGATATCGAGCCGCCGGACGGCAACCGCTTCGAATACCACGTCGTACGGCTCCAGCGGGTGGCGGTGGCCCTGGTCCTGAACGACGCCGACGAGGTGCTGATGATGTGGCGTCACCGCTTCGTCGACGACTCCTGGGGCTGGGAGCTCCCCGGAGGCATCGTCGAGAAGGACGAAGACGGGGCGGTCGCCGCGGCCCGTGAGGTCCGGGAAGAGACCGGATGGCAGCCGGCGCCTCTGAAGCACGCGCTGAGCTTCCAACCGATGGTCGGCATGGTGGACACGCCGCATGAGATCTACGTCGGCCGCGGGGCCGAGCTGGTGGGCGAGCCGACCGACCTGGAAGAGGCAGCCCGCATCGGATGGGTCCCGATGAGTGAGGTGTTCGGGCTGATCAGCAGGGGCGAGGTTCTCGGGTCAGGCTCTCTCGTCGGGCTGCTGTACATCCTCGCGCAGCGCGGGCAGGGAACAGCCTCTTAGGCGGCGAGGCCCATGCTCATGAGGCGTCTGCGCTGCCGTACCGATCCGACCTGATTCGCGAGCATCTTGGCGGCTCGGAGGTGCTGTCGTGCCTCGTCGAGTTCGCCCCGTGTGAGGAACGCTTGGGCGAGGTCGCATCGCAGACCGGCCGCCGCGCGTACGAATGCGGTGTCCATGTGGTCCAGCGCGGTCGTCAGATGGTGGATCGCACCGGGATCGCCGATCCGAGCCAGACAGTGACCGCGCCAGCGCGCGTGATGCGCTTCGTTCAGTGCGATGAAGGGCAGCTGTGGATCGACGGTCTCGGCCGGGAGGAGCGCCGCCGAGTGCTCGAGGGTTCGGCGACATTCGTCGTCGGCGAGAGAGGCCTGAATCTCGCCCTCGACGGCCCGTAGCCAACAGAGCAGCAAGGCCGGCCCGCGCTTCGTGAGGGCCTGAGCCGCTCGTACGAGGTGGAGCGCATCTGTGAGCCGGCCGAGGTCGTGGAGGGCGTACGCCTGCTCGCCCATGGCATGCGCGAGCAGCATCGGAGAGTCCGCCTCGCGTGCTGCGGTCTTGGCGATCTCGTAATGGTTCCAGGCCTGCTGAATCGCGCCGACGTCGAGCGCCTGCCAGGCGGCCAGAGCGCCGGCATCCGACAGAGCCGTAGCGAGTGCTTGCCGTACGGACGGCTGGAGGCTGTGTGAGACGAGGTCGGCGAGCGTCGCGATCACCGATCGGGTCTGCTCCAAGAGTGAAGGAGCGCCCAGCCGCCGGTCGAGAATGCGGATTTGGTGCACCTGGCGGTGCATCTGCAGGACGAGCGGCATGTCGACACGCCTGGCGGCGGCGAGCCGATCGCGGAGGTCATCTAGCGGAGCGACGCGGTCGGGAAGCTGGCCCGTCGGTCCGAATCCGAGTTCCTCGTCCGTCCGGCCGTACGCGAGGCGATACAGCTTCCGCCATTCCTCACCGGGCCGGACCCGGCCGTTCTCGTGGCGTGAGATCGTAGTCTTCAAGGTCTTGTCGTCGCCGAGCGTGATACCCGCCTGTCCGGCGCACCGTCTCAGCACCGAAATGAGGCGGGGTACCTTCCACCCGAACTCCGCCCGCGCCTGCCGTAGCGGCGTCATCGCTTCCGCGTCGTCACCGTCCCATGTCACGCCGTAAGCATCGCTCACCGAGGCCGACTCACCCCCTCGGTTAACACGCGCCTGTTAACCGGTGCGGGCTTATGCGATAGCCCCGGTCAGCGGTCTCATCTCCGTTGCGGCCCCACATGTCCACGGACACTACGCAAGGAGAGGCGGGATGGGCGAGTCATGAAGCCAGGATCGGACGCAACCCCCGAGACGATCACCAAGCACATCAGGGCCCTTGCGGTGGCCCTCACCGCTCGCGGACTGTCCGCCGAGCCATTCGGGACGCGCATGGTGATGGCGAAGAACAGCGCTGCCGATCCATCGGCGCAGCAGGACACCCGAGGGGCCAGGATGAGCCCCGGACTCAAGCAGACGGTGCTCTGCCAGTGGGACGACTCCGGCCACCTCGCGTGGTACTGGATGTGGGCGGGAGCGACGAGGGAAGCACCGCCCGAGCTGGAGTACCTCGGACCGGCCGAAGACATCGAACGGACGGCCGAGCGTCTCGCTCGCGTCCTCCGCCTCGACGGCAGGGACGCGGAGCCGGTCCCATGACGGCGGCCACGCTCGTCGACGGGCTTACACCGCCGGTCGGCGGCGACATCATCGCGACCACCTCGATCCTGAGGCGCCGATTCCCCTCCGCCGTCGTATGGTTCGGTCCCTTCACCCGCCGCTGGTGGGCGATGGTTCGCGCTGGCGACCGATGGTGCCTCGTCGACGCGCCCGACCCGGACGAGTTGACCGGCTCGATCATCCGCGTCCTCTCATGAAGACTCCGCACGGCCGACGACGGCCCCCGACGAAGCCGGCCGTGCGGACCTTTCCCGGCTGTCCGCTGACCCTGACAGTGGGCAGCCGGTCCCCCCGGGATGCGGGGCGTCTGTTGAGGGGCAGACGTCCCGCATCCCCTCACAACCGGAGCGCGCTGGCACATCATCGACAGGCAGCTCAAGGCCGTCCACGATGCGCCTTGTCGGGACGCTCGCTCAGCCCTCATCGCCACTAATAGCGCCGAAACGAAGGGCACTGCATTGATCATTCCGCCGAGTGAATCTCTGTCGGGGTGGACACGCCTTCCGAACGAGGTCCAGGGTGTCCCACTCTGGAAGCGAGACGACGGGTCGTGCTACGTCGCGACCACCGATACGGACCTACTTCTGTTCGTCGACGCTGCGCTGGTCCGGTTCGACCACATGAGCGGGAGTGAGTTCCACGACTTCGTGACCTACAACCGTGACCAGCCAGCGCCTGGCAGCGTCCACGCATGAACACTGCCCTCTACTCTGGACCTCTCTGCGCCGAGCAGGAGCCACGCGTGGATGCTGTCGGCTCCACGGACGATCGTGGAAGGTGGAAGGAGCCAGGTGGCCAGGCCTAAGAGCAGCGATGCCGTCTACCTCAAGATCGCTGCTGCCCTGCGCGACCGCATCCGCACAGGCGAACTCAAACCAGGTGACAAGCTTCCCTCCGAGGCAGCGGTGTCGGCAGAGTTCGGAGTAGCTCGAGGTACTGCCCGCGAGGCGCTGAAGAAGCTGGAGGCTGACGGTCTCGTTGACACTCTTCCGGCTGTCGGCCGGATCGTTCGGAGCGAGCAACAGGCGGACAGGACTCCCCGCTACCGGCGCATCGCGGCTGAGCTGATCGAGGCCATCGAAGCCGGTGACTACCCGGCTGGATCGCAGCTACCTGGTGAGGCGCAGCTAGCCGAACAATTTCAGGCCTCTCGCAATACCATCCGTTCGGCACTCGGCGAACTCGACGGCCGCGGACTCGTTGAAGTAGTCCACGGCAAGGGCCGAATCGTTCTAGCGTCTCGGAGGGATGCGTGAGGCGCCTTCCATGAGTCGACTCACGCGACCAGCGGCCCCCTAGACTGCAGCACGTCGGTTGCATAATCGGGCCCCCTTCAGAGCCTGTGCAAACTTCCTGTACAGCTTCAAGGCGGCCCGACAAACGGGCCGCACGCGCCGCCGACTCGGCACCTGCCCTCCGTTCCGCTGAGGCTCCGCTCCGGGACGGGCGGGCTTCGCAGCCTGTCGGCTGGCGCGGACAAGCGGCGGATAGCGGGCCGCCCAATCCGCACAGCAGCACAGAGCCGGATGGCGAACTGGGCGACCAGGGGCCGGCCACCGCATCGCGCGCCGAAGGAAGGCTTCCGGCCGAGGTGTCCGCGCGAAGCCGGGGCGGTCACGATCTTTACCCACCTCCCTTGGGGCGGGTCCCTAAGCCCGGGGGCACGACTCGGGAAACCACGGGTAGGCAGACCAGCCCGATTCCGCCGGACAGCTTGAGTGCCCCCGGGCTCCCGCCCCAAGGCAGGACACCGGCCAAAGATCGCGCCCGCCCCTCCCACTGCTTTTATTGCTACTAACTGCCCCACTCTTTAGCGATAGCATCTCGTGCTTTTTTCACGCCCGCCAGTCCTTCCTTTGCTGTCTCGTATTGAACGACTGCGGCTTCAATTGAACGTTTCATCACGCTATAAAGCTCTTTGTTGTCGACTCCGTCGCTCCTCAGAGCGTACGAGAGTTCTCTCTCGTCAGGCAGGCTAGCCGCGTCCAGTACGCTAACCGAATAAACAACTGAGGTCAGTGGCGGATAGAGTCGTTCAACTCTCTTGCCTATGGCCTTCAATTTTTCGCCTAGCTCTACCAGTCGCAAATCTGCCGCTTGTGATCGTGTGAGAAGACTACCGCGTGAGACTTTCTCAAATATGCCGTCTATGGAGTTCAGTGCCTCTCTGGCGGCTCGGTAATCGTCTTGATGTTGCATTCTTCGAAGCTCGCGCTGTTCGCGTTCTTTTTGGTCTAGATGGGTTTGGCGTTCACGCTCTTGAGCTTCCTTGTGGGCCTTCTCCTGAAGAGCTCTCGATTCAGCTTTATCCGCTTTACGTTCTTTCTTCTCTAGTCGATACACCATCCACGCCACGCCCAGAGTGGCCAGAACCCCGAGACTGCCGATTACCGTCTGAATCCAGTCCGCTTGACGCATGTGATCCAGGATGCCAGGAGACACCATGGACAAAATGCAATCTGTCCCACGTCATGAAGATCATCTTGTGTCACAGGGACACAGCGAGGGCGCATGGGCCCGAGAACGGTCGACAACTGATGACAGACGTTGGCAGGCTTCACCCAGCTCAGAACGTTGTCAGTGATCGTGCCGCAGGTCGTGACTGCCTACGGCACAGTTCACAACTACTACCGTGCCGGGGGCAAGCGCGCTCCGTCTCAGTTCCGTGAGCGCCCGGAAGCCAGCGGAAGACGCCGGAAGACATCCACAGGCATGACCACAGGTCAGCGCCATGATCGCGGGTAGAAGCTCAGGTCGACTACTGGCATAGCGAAGATCACCCAGATCTGCGAGGGCACATCGCCTCGCGATCACGCGCGAAACGTTGAGAACAGCCGAGACCATCCCGCCCAGGCCAGCGACAGGGGAGCAGCGTGGACGCAGCTCAGAGACCTGCCGGTTAAGAACCCGGCCTACAGGCCGACTCGTCCGTCATCCACCCCGCTGACCTGGAGCGCAGCACGTCAGGCACCCCCGTCAGGGCACTTTGAGGGCACATCGAGCGCGAGCCCGAACGCCTTGTCCAGCGCGTCACGAGCCCGGCCGCCGGCCTCCGGCACCAGGTGCCCGTACAGGTCCACCGTCGTCGTGATCGACTTGTGCCCGAGCCACCGCGAGACCTCGGAGATCGGTACGCCCCCGGCGAGCGCCGTACTGGCGAAGGGGTGCCGCAGATCGTGGAACGGGGTGTCCTCGGGTAGGCCGACCGCCTTGATCGCTGGCTTCCATATCCGCTTGTTGTAATAGTCCCGCCGCAGCAGACCACCGCGCGGAGTACGGCACAGCACCGCGTCAGCGCCGAGCTGGAGCGCCTGGACGTGCTCGTCGATCGCGTCACTCAGGAAGACCGGCATCGGTACGTCCCGGATCGACGCCGAGGTCTTCGGCGAGGCCAGCACCGGCCGCCTGTCGATCACGACGACCTGTTGGTCAACGGTGATCATCCCTAGCTCGGAGTCGATGCGGTCTAGGACCAACCCGAACGCCTCGCCCTGGCGGAGACCGGCCGCAGCTCTCGCCACGCACCTGGCCAGCCCAAAGCAACGTAGGGCGTTGGCGATCTCAGGGACCGGTCGAATCAGCTGCTTGGGTCACCCCAGGGGAAGTCTGCTTGTCCACCGAAAAACGAAGCTCGTTCAAAACAGTCTGGTCGTACACCACACGCGCGATGTAACGACCGTACGCACTTACAGCAACGTTACGCAGTGGTACCGAAATCGGCAGGTTTGGCATCGGGTCAGGGAAAGGATCGAGGGAAGCAGCCATCAACGCAAACTCAACCTGCGCGACTGTGGAACCGCCCTCCGGTGCGACAGTGATTCCGATTCGATGGTCCCCGAGAACCTCTTCAGGATCATCTGGCTGCAGAAGCAACGCCAGATCCACGTCCAAGGCCGCAGGCAAGTTGGGGCGGCCAAGGAGGGTAGCGCCGCCGCCGAGGATGTGGAGTAGACCTTCGCGAATCGTCGCACGGTCACACAGGAGACAGGCAAGGATCTTCACTAGGCGGCCGTCACATCTTTCTTGGTAATACGCGAAGGTACGGTTGCCGATCGTGTTTGGTGACTCGTCAGCGGCCCAGGGTCTCCTACTGGCACGAACGCAGTTGCCCGAACACGCTCCGTCACGGATAGCCGCATCGTCCGCGCGGTTGCTGCGTTACTCACCAGGCCACGAGAACTCGCGACAAGAACCACCGGGACTTGTACGTGATCATCATCATCCAGCCGGGCCCAGTCCACATCCAGGTAGACGAAGCCTCGATGGTGATCAATCCGCGCTACGCGGGCTGGTGCAGCGACACGGTCATCCGGCTCGTACACCTGGACCTGGTCCCCAGACACGACTGGGCCGTCAGCGCGCGACAAGCGAGCTCTCACGTAGCCGTCGCTGCTCCGCGCGTTCAGGTCGATCTGGATCCTCACCACAGGCGGCCTGATCACGATCGCTTTTTCCTCCATGCGGGGTTCTTCTCCCGTCCGGGCTCGAAGGACTTGACGAGTCTTTCAACGTCCGACACGAGCAATCGTTCGCCCAGTACCACATCGTAATGATGCGGCGGCGGCTCGGACAGCCTGGGTTCGAAGCCAGCTTCGGTCAAGGCGGAGCCGGTCGTCAACCAGATCGTCTTGCCGCCACATGGGGCTTCAGCGCAGATCCGCACGATGAGATCTTCCACGCTGGCGTCAGGCGTCTTGACCAGGCCAAAGGTCGAGATGGAGTAGATCGGCTTCTCGCCCCGCGCCACCAGCTCATCCGCAGAGTCTTCGGCATCCTCGACAAGTTTTGGCACGTTCATTGGGGAGAAGCGCACCAGGAGCAGCTCGCCCGCCTCAACCTCCAGCACAATGGTCACCCTACGTGCCATAGGCACCACTTGTGGCGCGAAAACCGGACCAGACGCAAGCTGCGTTGATTGCAACTAATGCCGCATAACACCAGGTGAACCGGTTACCTACAGAGACGAGTAGAAGCTCCTCGGATGATCCGAAACGCCGCTCACCTGGCCGGAGCTGGCCACCAGCGCAACGCTCCAGCGCAGGCGGGGCACATCCAGGGCACACGACGACGTGATCGAGCGTGAAACGACGAGAAATGCCCAGACACCTTTGCCGCAGGCCAGAGGCGCGATCGACGAGACAGACGAGGTCAGCAAAATCCCCTTGGCAGTTCACCAACTACTGCAGCGCCGGGGCAAGCGTGCTCCGTCTCAGTTCCGTGAGCGCACGGAAACCAGCGGAAGACGCCGGAAGACATCCACAAGCGTCACCGCAGATCAGACGCCATGCTCGTAGGTAGAAGCTCAGGTCGACCACTGGCGCAGCGAAGATCACCCAGATCTGCGAGGGCACATCGCCTCGCGATCACGCGCGAAACGTTGAGAACAGCCGAGACCATCCCGCCCAGGCCAGCGACAAGGGGGCAGCGTGGACGCAGCTCAGAGACCTGCCGGTTAAGAACCCGGCCTACAGGCCGACGTTCGGATTACCGCTCGCGCTCGGTAAGGGTTACGATCCGGCGCTTCTGGCGAAACGATCCGGTGCGGCTGACCAGGAGGCGTGCGGCGCGTAGTTGCTCTTCAGCTGCCGCCTGTTCGCCGCGTACCAGTAAGGCGGTGGCGAGGTCGATGCGGACGCCGGCCTCGGCGCGGGCGTAGGTGCCGGCGACGGCGGCGAGGCCGGCGGTGAGTTCTTCGATGGCGTCTTCGTCGCCGAGTCGCGCGAGGCAGTTGCCGCGCCAGCGGGCGAGGTGGGTCTCGTTGAGTACGAGGTAAGGCAGCACGTCGTCAGATTCGGCGGGGAGGAGGTCGCTCGCTTCGTCGAGCGCGAGTCGCGCGGCGTCGGCGTTGTCGCTGGCGGTGGACATCTCGGCGTGCGCGGCGGCGAGCCAGGTTCGCATTAAGGCGGGTACCGCCGTTCCGGCTTGCTCGCGGGCGTAGGCCACCAGTTCGGCGGCCTGTGTCGCGTCGCCTAGGTCGAGCAGGACGTAGGCCTGTTCGGCGGTGGCGAAGGCGAGGAGCGATGAGTCTTCGGCCTCGCGGGCTGCGGCCTTCGCGCGTTCGAAGTGCTCCCATGATTCGCGGGGCGTGCCGACGTCGAGTGCCTGCCAGCCGGCGAGGGCGGATGTGTCGGCGAGCACCTTGGCGAGCAGGCCGCGTACGCCCGGCCGTACGGCGTGTCGGTTGAGTTCTTCGATGTGGGTGATGTGCGCGGCCATCTGAGCCCGGATGAGCTGTGCGCCTTGGCGGGCGTCGAGGAGGCGGATGCCGTCGGTCTGGGCCTGGAGAAGCTTCGCGACGCCGGCGTCTACGGATGACGCTCGCGCCAGCTCTACCGCCAGTTCGTCGGCCGGCTCGAGGTCGGGCGTGACCGGTTCGGCGGACGTTACGAAGCCGAGTTCGGCCGGAGAGCAGCCGTACACCTCGCAGAACAGCTCCTGGTAGAGCTGGGTCATCCCGCCGTGGCCGTTCTCCCAGCGCGCGATCTGTCGGGCGAGGCTCTCAGGCTGGGGGAGCGTCTCGCCGCGCCTCTTGGCGGCGCCGCGCAGGCGTGCGTCGAGCTGTGTCTTGGTCCAGCCGCGGCGTTCCCGCTGTGCTCGCAACGGGGTGGTCACCGGCGCTCCTAGCAGAACAGGTCGCACATGTTTACTGGCCTGCCATTCTGCCGGTTCAGCGCGCCCTGACAAGGGCTGACAGTCATCTCCAGTCACCTGCTGTCATCTACTGCGAGGCCTTGCCGACGGGGAGCCTTGGTCACGTCAGGCCGGCACGAGGCCGACGCGCCACAAGCAGAAGGGACTTGACAGGTGGTCGAGCAGGGTCGTTACCTATACATGTACCACTTGTATAGCGAACAGTCGGGGGAGGTTCGCTGATGTTTTCGCAGCCCAGGAAGTGGCCGCGCTACGTGCTCGGCGCGATCGTCATCGTCTTCGTCTTCAAGAACCCCACCGCCGCCGCGCACATGGTCAACAACCTCGGCGGACTGATCTCCCAGGGCGCCACCGCGCTCTCTCAGTTCGCCTCCGCTCTGCACCTCGGCTGATCCGATGCACAGCCACCAAGCACGGCATCGGGCCTGCCGCACCCAACCGATCACGGCTCAAACGACTGGAGACCACGTGAACGTCCATCCCAGCAAGCTGGCGACGCCCGACTTGCGAGACGAATGCCTCGACGGGGCCGAGTGCCTATTCGACCCCGAGCTCCACGACGGGCCCAACCCGATCAACCGGATCGAGCACCCCGACGCCCGCACCGCCCGCGAGGACGTGGCCAAGGACGTCTGCGCCACCTGCCCGGTGCAGCTCGCGTGCCTGGAGTACGCGATCCGCACCAAGCCCGCCCGCGGCATCTGGGCGGGAGCCACCGCCGAAGAGATCGCCGAGTTGGCCGCATTCCGTCGGCAGCGCGAGCAGGGCGCCGGCGACGTCCGCCAGGAGGTGGCGTGAGCATGCGACGCACCTCCGACGAACTGGCCGCGCTTCTGCGCATCGGCGCGCAGGGTGACCGGCCGACTGAGGCCGCCGTCGAGCTGCTGATCGGCCACGGTGTGTGGCTCCGGCGCTCGGACTTCGTGGACGCCTGCGCGACCGTCGAGTCCGGCCGCGCCGGGTCTGCGGCGTTTGTCGACTGGCCCGCCGCCGTCTGCGCGCTCGACGCCGGAGAGCTGCCGTGCTCGTCGAGCGAGGCCTCCGTCCTGCGGATCGCCGCCGGCCTCGGTGGCGTCCCGGTCGATCTGCGCGCACGGCTCTGCGGTCTCGACGCGAGCAACATCCTGCTCGTCGCCGACGCGGTTCTGCACGCGAACGGCACTCCAGGGCGAGCACTCGCCCGCCTGCTTGGTGCGCAGTCACCACGTACGACGCCGCGCGGGCCCGCCCGACCGACAACGCAAGCGGAGGCGCACCGTGACCACGGCTGACACCCGCCTCACCGCAGGGGCCCCACGCCTGGTGCCCGTACAGGACTCGGTGGGTTTCGGCACCGAGCCGCGTACCCGGCCGCTCACCGAGAACGAGCAGACCGCGGTCGTCGTGGTCGGCGGCCTGGTCGCCGCCCTCGGGCTGATCGGTTTCGCCAACAGCTTCGCCCGCGTCAAGGCCGCCGCCTCCGACTCGTTCGGATGGTTCGCGTTCACGGTGCCGATAGGTATCGACCTGGGCATCGCCGTGTTCTCCGCGCTGGACATCGTGCTCGCGCGGCTGGACATGCGGATCCGGTGGCTTCGACTGATCCCCTGGTCCCTCACCGGCGCGACGGTCTACCTCAACGTCGCCGACGAGCGGTCGATGTTCGGGGTCGTCGCCCACGCGATACTGCCTGCGCTGTGGGTCGCCGCCGTGGAGGTGGCCGCACACGTCGTCCGGGCCCGCGCCGGACTGGCCGCCGGTACGCGGATGGATTCGGTCCGCCTGTCACGGTGGCTGCTCGCCCCTGCACCGACCGTCCGGCTGTGGCGCCGGATGGTGCTGTGGGAGATCCGCTCCTACCCGGCCGCGCTCGTCCGGGAGCGAGACCGCATCCTCGCCCTCACCGACCTCAAAGACACCTATGGGCCGATCGCCTGGCGGTGGAGGGCACCGCGCCGTACGAAAGCCCTCTACAAGCTGGGCGAGCTGGCCCCGGCCGCCGACCTTCCCGACCTGCCCGCCGCGCCGGTACGAGCGGACGGCTCCGCGGACGGCGAGCCCGCATCGTCCACGACGGATCGCCGGACGAGCGCGCCAACCAGGCGGCGACGGTCCGACCGCCGGATGCCACGGACCAAGCGCCGGACCGTCCCGAACGTTGACGACCTCATGGCGACCGGACGGCGCATCGCCGCCGAGGCGGGCGAGCGCGGCGAGGTCCTGACCCGCGACACCCTCGCCGCCGCACTCCGCCAGGCCGGCCAGACCGCCGGAAACAACCGCGTCGGCGCACTGCTGGCCCGCCTGAAGACCGACACCACCGAAGGAGGTGACGCCCAATGAGCGACGTCAACGGCATGGGAGAGCTGATCGACTTCCCCGGTGCCTGCACACCGGCCACACGACATGAGGCCGCCGAAGACACCCGTCGGCGCACCAGCGAGGACGAGGGCACGACGCGCGTACGCGTCGACAGCCCGGACGGTCCCGAACCCGGCAAATTCGCCACCGCCCTCAAGACCCGGACGGTGCAGCGTCGTCCGGTGATCGCACCGTGGCTGCGCGACCGCGCCGAGTTCACCGACGCCGTCCGGTGGACGGCCGGGCACATCGGCCACACCGCCGCCTACCACGGTGCCCGCATCCCGGTGTACGGCGCGCGCCTGACCTTCCGGTCCCCGCGCGGTGCCGTACGCCTCGTCACGGCGGTGAGCCGGTGGGCCTCGGACGCCGAGGGGATGCCGCTACGGCTCGACGCCGTGGCCAAGAACGATCCCGAGACGTACCTGAAGCTGATGCGGATGCGCGACGCCCGCGTCGTCTACCGCCGCATCGTGGTGGCCGGTGCCCTCGTCGCCGCGCTCATCACCGCGTCGACGCTGTTCGCTGCGCCCGGCCTGGCCCAACTGCTCGCCCTCGGCATGATCGTGTCCGCGCTCGGCTGGTACGGCTCACCGGCCGACAAACCGTTGATCGACGTCGCGGTGATCGTCCCGCGCGTCCAGAAGCTCACGTCCGAGGTCGTCATCCGGGCACTGGCCTCCCTCGGCATCGGGGAGATCAATAAGGCCATCGCCAAGGGAGGGGAGGGCATCACCTTCCCCGCGCCGATCACCCGCGACGGCCCCGGCTGGCGCGCCGACGTCGAGTTGCCGTACGGCGTGACCGTGTCCGACATCATGGACCGCCGCGAAAAGCTCGCCTCCGGCCTGCGCCGGCCACTGGGCTGCGTGTGGCCCGAGAGCGTGCCGAACGAGCACCCCGGCCGGATGGCGTTGTGGGTCGGTGACCGCGACATGTCCCAGGTCAAGCCCGCCGCCTGGCCGCTGGCCAAGACCGGCAAGGTCAGCCTGTTCGAGGCGTTCGCGTTCGGCACCGACCCGCGCGGCCGCCAGGTCGCCCTCACGCTCATGTATGCCAACGCTCTCATCGGCGCGATGCCCGGCATGGGCAAGACGTTCGCGCTGCGCATCCTCGCTCTGGCCGCAGCCCTCGACCCGCTCGCGCAGATGCGTGTGTTCGAGCTCAAGGGAACCGGTGACCTGTCGGCGTGCGAGAAGGTCGCCCACCACTACGCCTCCGGCCAGGACGACGAGACCTTCGCCCGCTGCGTCGAGTCGCTGGGCGAGGTCGCCAAGGACCTGGAACGGCGTGCCAAGACCATCCGCGAGCTGCCCAAGGACATCTGCCCGGAGAACAAGGTCACACCCGAACTGGCCGCCAAGCGTTCGCTGCGGCTGTTCCCGCTGGTGTTCATCATCGACGAGTGCCAGAACCTGTTCGCTCACCCGCGGTTCGGCAAGGAGGCCGGCGAGCTGTGCACGACCATCATCAAGCTCGGCCGTGCCCTGGGCGTCATCCTGCTGCTGGCCACCCAGCGGCCCGATAAGGACTCCCTACCGACCGCGATCAGCGCGAACGTCGGGATCCGACTGTGCCTGCGGGTCATGGGCCAGGTCGAGAACGACATGATCCTCGGAACCTCGATGTACAAGAAGGGCATCCAGGCCACCACCTTCGCCAAGAAGGACAAGGGCATCGGATGGCTCGTCGGCGACGAGGACGACCCGCAGATCGTCCGGTCCTACTACGTCGACAACCCCGGCGCCGACGCCATCTGCGAGCGCGCCCGCGCCCTGCGCAAGGCCGCCGGAACCCTGTCCGGCTACGCCGCCGGCGAGGACACCGACGTCGCCGACACGAAGATCTCCCTCGTCGCCGACATCCTGTCCGTGACCAGCGCCGACGAGGAAAAGGTCTGGTCCGAGACCGTCATCGCCCGCCTCGCCCAGCTGCGGCCCGAGCTGTACGGCGGATGGACACCGACCGGCCTCGCCGACGCCCTCAAGCCATACGGCATCCCGACCGGCCAGGTTTGGGGACAGGACGAAAACGGCAAGCGCGCGAACCGTCGCGGGATCACCCGAGCCGACGTCATCGCCGCCGCCGAAGCCGCGCAAGCCCGCCGCCGGTGACCGCGCGCCGAGTCGCTAGGTCTAGCGCCTCACCCCGCTAGACCTAGCGGCCCCGCTAGCACCCGATCCACCGCCTGACCAGCGATCAAGCGCCTAGCGCCCCTACCTGCAGCAACCCACGGAAACGCGCCTGGAGGCCACCCGTGACACCTGTGATCGCCGCCGCTAGCAGCCACAGCGGAGGCAGCGGAGCCATCGTCATCGCTGCCGTCTTCGCCGTCGTCGTCTACCTCATCAGCTGCGCGATCTGGCCGTTCCGGTCGTGCCGTAACTGCGGCGGCCTCGGCCGGTTCCACTCACCGTCCGGCCGCGCCTGGCGGCACTGCCACGCCTGCAAGGGAACCGGCGGCAAGATCCGCACCGGCCGGCGCATCTGGACCTACCTCGCCCGCACCCACGACCGCGCCAACCGGAGCCGCCGCGACCGGCTCTAGAGACGCGAAAGCGGTCCGGCGCACAGCCACCAAGCACGACGCCGGACCGCAGCCCCCAACCGATCACGTAACCGAAGGAGGCATCTCCATCATGAAGCACTCGGCTCCGTCCGGCCAGCCGGTAGCCCGACGCCGCACCGCCCGGCTACTCCCCGAGGACGGCATCCTCGACCCGATCGCGATCGACCTGGCCGCACGAGGCATACGCCCGGTGGCACTCACCCCGACCGAACGCCGCCTCGCCGCAGCCCGCATCCTCGCCGCCGGAGGCACCGCCACCACGCTCGCCCGCCGCCTGCGCACGTCCCACACGACGGCCCGCGCCCTGATCAACGAGATCACCCACCCGTCGGAGGCGGCATGAGTACCGCCCGCACGCTGCGGGTCCTCGACGGCGACCAGGCCGACGCCGACCTGTCCCGCGTCCAGCCGCACAACATCCAGGCCGAACAGGTCGTGCTCGGCGCGGTGATGCTCGCACCGCCCGTGCTGGCCGAGGTCCGCGAGATCCTCGACGGCAGCGAGTTCTACCGGCCCGCCCACGCCCGGATCTGGGAGGCCATCACCGGCCTGGCCGATGGCGGCGAGCCGTTCCACGCCATCCCGGTCGCAGGCGCCCTCGGCCGCGACCTGGTCAAGGTCGGCGGCGGCCCGTACCTGCACACCCTCGTCAGCGCCGTACCGACCGCCGCCACCGCCGGCTACTACGCCCACCTCGTACGCGACCTGGCCTACGCCCGGCGCGTGATCGACACCGGCACCCGGCTCATCCAACTCGGCTACGACGCGCCCGCCGACGGCACCATCACCGAACTCCGCGGAGCCGTCAGCGCCGAACTCGCCGCGATCACGGCTGCCGACGTACGAGGGTGGCCCGAACCCACACCACTGACCGCCACCGTCACTGCGCTGCCGACCTTCCCGCTGTGGACCCTGCCGGACTGGCTGGGGGAGTACGCCGCATCGCTCGCCGAGGTCACCCAGACACCCGCCGACCTCGCCGGATGCCTCGCCTTGGCCGTGCTGGCCGTTGCGGCAGGTGGCAAGGTCTGGATCCAGGCCCCGGCCTGGAAGGAACCGGCGAACCTGTTCGTCGTCGTCGTTCTGCCGCCCGGCAACCGCAAGTCCGAGGTCTACCGGGCGATGTGCGCACCTATTAAGGCCGCTGAGAAAGCATTGATCACCGAAGCGGAGCCGATGATCGCCGAGGCGGTCATCACCCGGCGGGTCGCCGAAGCACAAGCCGAACAGGCCGCCAAGACCGCTGAGAACGCCAGCAGCCTCGACCCGACACAGCGCGCGCTTGTGCTCATGGAGGCCACCGAGGCCAAACTCGCCCTCGACGCCGCGACCGTGCCCGCACGCCCGCGGCTGTTCTCCGACGACGCCACGGTGGAAGTCCTCACCTCCCTGCTGTGCGAGCAGGGCGGCCGGATGGCGGTCCTGTCACCCGAGGGAGAGATCTTCTCCATCGCGGCCGGCCGCTACTCCGGCGCGCCCAACTTCGCAGTCCTGAAGAAAGGCCACGCCGGCGAAGAGCTGCGGGTCGACCGCGTCGGCCGCGCGTCCGAACACGTCGACGCCGCCACCGTCACCCTCGGCATCTGCACCCAGCCCGGCGTCCTGGCCGCCCTCGGCGACACCCCGCAATTCCGCGATCAGGGATTGCTCGGCCGACTGCTGTACGCGGTACCGGACTCGCTGCTCGGCCACCGCAAGAACCGGCCCGCCCCCATGCCCACCGACCAGGAAGCGAGCTACCAGACCACCATGAAGACCCTCATCCTGTCACTCGCACGCCTGCCCGAACCGGCCACACTCACCTTCACCGACGAGGCACACGAAGCCATCACCCAACTGCTCGCCGACACCGAACCCCGCTTCCGCGCCGACGGGGACCTGGCCCACATGACCGACTGGGGCGGCAAGTTCGTCGGAGCCGTCGTCCGCATCGCCGGCCTCCTCCACCTCGCCAAGCATCTACGCGACGGCTGGAACCGCCCGATCGACGCCGCGACGTTCGCCGACGCCCGCGACATCGGCGACTACTTCACCGCACACGCCAAATCCGCCTACGACGCCATCGGAGCCGACCCGGCCACCGCCGACGCCAAAGCCCTCCTGGACTGGACCCGCCACACCACCACCACACGCTTCGCCGCCCGTGACGCCCAACCCGCACTCCGCTCCCGGTTCAAAAAGATCACCGACATGGACCCGGCCCTGCGCGTCCTGGAAACCCACGGCTGGATCCGCCGCCTTCCACCACCACCGCGCACCGGTCGCGGACGCCCGCCCGCGCCCCTGTACGAGGTCCACCCCGCCGCACTGGAGGACGCCCGATGAGTGCGACAAGGCGTTGCCTCCGCCACACGACTCGATCACTCCGGTCCGCTGGCGGGCGTAAGCGAAAAGCAGCAGAACAACTTCTGCTGATTTCTGCTTACGCGCTACCTCTCCCACGTGCGCCAACAGGGCGTCTGCAGCTCCACAGCCACCACGGTCACCGGCGGCACAGCCACCAAGCACGGCGCCGGTGACGCGATACCAACCGATCACAGCAGGAGACACCTCATGGGGAAGCTGCTAACGATCTCCGAAGTCCTCGCCGAGATCGACGTCCCGCGCGCCACCTTCTACCGCTGGCGGCAGCTTGGGAAGGGGCCGCGTTCGATCAAACTCCCGAACGGCGGCATACGGATTCGCCGCGTCGAACTGGACCGCTGGCTCGCCGACCTCGAGGAGGTCGAAGCGTGACCGCCGTCCAGGAATCGCCCGCACCTCGTCGGCGCGGAACGCCAGGCAGCAAGGGCACCACTCGGGATGTCCGGCGACCATGGAAGATCGGCAAGGCGAAGAGCAAGACCAAGCCGCACATGGTGCGGTGGGTTGTCGCCGGTGAGGTGTTCACCAGCACGTTCGCGACGTTCGCGCTTGCCGACGGCTTCCGCTCCGAACTGATCCAGGCGATGGGCCGGGGCGAGGAGTTCGACGTCGCGACGGGACTGCCGCAGTCAATGCTCAAGATCAAGAAGGCGAACAGCTTCTTCGCCTTCTGCAAGGCCTACGTCGCCGTTCGCTGGGAGGGAGCTGCCGCGAAGACCCGCGAATCCATCACGGACAGCCTCGCGATGGCCATGCTCGTGATGGTCGAAGGCGGGCCAGAGCGCCCTACCGACACGGCTCTCCGGCACGCATTCCTGTGGGCCGTGCACCCGGCGAACGCTCAGGCGGACCCGCCGCGAAAGCTTGAGCCTGCAGTGCGCTGGCTCAGCCGCCGATCCTTGGCGCTCAGTTCGATCACCGACCCTGCGATCGTGCGACGGGTCTTCCACCGGCTCACGCTCACCATGGAAGGGCGGAGGGCTGCTGGCGATACGTTCCGACGCCGCCGACGCGGCCTGAACACCGCCCTCGAATACGCCGTCGAGCTGGAGGAGATCCCAGACAACCCGCTCAAGCGACTCAAGGCCAAGCGGACGGCCACCGCAGATCGTGTCGACCCGCGCGTGGTCATCACCCATGCCCAGGCACGCGAGCTACTGACGGCCGTCTCGTACGTCGGGTCATGGAACCGAGCCCGTGGGCGCAGGCTGGAGGCGTTCTTCGCAGTCCTGTACTACGCCGGACTCCGACCGGCCGAGGCCGTTGCCCTCTGTGAGAGCGACTGCGAGCTCCCCGAGAAGGGATGGGGGAGGCTCATCCTCGCCAAGACGCTGCCGGTTACCACCAAGAAGTGGACCGACAGCGGCAACCGGCACGACCCTCGGGGACTCAAGCAGCGCGACGCCAACGCGGTGCGCAACGTGCCCATCCCGCCGTGGCTGGTGGAAATCCTCAGAGCGCACATCAAGGAGTTCGGCGTTGCCGACGACGGCCGTCTGTTCCAGAACGAGCGCGGTGGCATCGTCGGATCCACGACGTTCTCCCGCGTCTGGGAGGAAGCGAGGAAGCTCGCATTCACGCCCGCCCAGGTCGACTCCCCCCTCGCGGGGCGACCGTACGACCTACGCCATGCTGCACTCACGACATGGCTGAACGCAGGCGTCAATCCCGCTGAGGTGGCCAACAGAGCAGGTAACTCCGTTGAGGTACTCCTCAAGCGATACGCGGGTTGTCTCGACAACCAGGAAATGGCAGTGAACCGACGGATACAACGAGCCCTGCGCGAAGGCGCTCCGGTCCCTTAGGAGGGTGACCCGCAGCCTGATGACGGCGATCGTGGCAGCCTCTGATGCTTGACAGCTGCGGCGGCAACGTCACACTGCCAGGATTCCTGCCGAACAGTGGCGAGCAGCACCGGCCCCCCGGGGTCGGTGAGGATCGCAACGCGAGCAAGGAGATGGCAGGCTACCAATGGAAGATCACGGGCAGCACCGGCCCCCCGGGGGGCGGTGAGGATCGCAACCTGGTAGTTCTCGCGCTGGCCGGCCAGCGCCTTGTCGGCAGCACCGGCCCTCCGGGGTCGGTGAGGATCGCAACACTGCCTGGGCCGGAAGCAACGTTGTCTATGGCTGCCGCAGCACAGGCCCCCGGGGTCGGTGAGGATCGCAACTTCTGTACGGCTCTCGCACGTTGGAGTTGGAACAATCAAGCAGCACCGGCCCCTCGGGGTCGGTGAGGATCGCAACATGTAGATCAGCACCAACACGGCACCAGTCACCCCGACGCAGCACCGGCCTTCCCCGGGGTCGGTGGGGATCGCAACGGGCCCTTCACGGCCAACACGCTCGTCCCGGTCACTGGCAGCACCGGCCCCCGGGGGTCGGTGAGAATCGCAGCGTGCCGGTCGTGATCGTCTGGACCGTGAGCGCGGACGGCAGCACCGACCCCTCGGGTCGGTGAGGATCGCAAAGGGCCATTACTGGTTAGCGATGGTGCCCCGGGATGCCCCAGCAGCGCCGACCCCGAGGGGAATTCGGTCAGCGGTGGCCTCGGCCGTGCGGTCCACGCAGGCGGTTCCGAGTTGGTTGCGGACGAGTCACAATGCAGTCCCAGCAGTTCAAAGAATGATCGGGACGGCCGAGCCGACTGCGGTTAGCTCACCCGGCAGGCCCGCTTTCGTCCGAATGGTGTCTGTCGAGGAGGTAGGCAGCGAGGTCAGCTGAGTTGATACTGCCGGCTTTCACCGCCTCGTAGGCCACCAGATCTTTGGCGTTGGCGCGCTCTGCAATCGCTGAGTCGCGCCGATGCTGGAGCATCAACTCGCCGATTACATAGATAATCACGGCCATGACTGGGCATGCCGCTGCCGCCCATGAATGACCTGCGGCGGCCAGGGTTGCTGCCAGAACCCCTAACCCGCCGATCCCAGTGCGGACTTTTTTCAGCTCAGACATTGGTCCCGCAGCGTCGGAGCGGGTGCCGCTTGAGGCTGACTTTCTAGCAGGGAGCTATCGCCATCGCGCCGTACCGGGCTCACGGAGATGAACGCTAGCGCAAGTCGGGACATGGACGGAGCTGAGTATGCCCACTCCGTTGAACGAAGTGCTAGCCTCGCCAGCAGCGACGAGGAACCGTCGAGGATCGAAATGTTCAGCGAAGCGGGCTTTAGCACAGAAACGCCCGAATGTCGCGATGGAGGCCGACTCGTCGGCCTTCATCGCCGTTCTAGCTCGATATCAGCTGAACAACGGTTCTGTGCGGAGAAGCTGGATGCCTGCGGAGAGCCTGTCTCTGGTTTTGTCAGACCCCTCCGTTACCGTTCGCATGCTGAGAGTCCCGATGGAGGAGGTGAGGTTTCGGTGTC
Source organism: Actinoallomurus sp. NPDC052308 (assembly GCF_040679195.1). Classification (NCBI taxonomy): domain Bacteria; kingdom Bacillati; phylum Actinomycetota; class Actinomycetes; order Streptosporangiales; family Thermomonosporaceae; genus Actinoallomurus; species Actinoallomurus sp. NPDC052308. The sequence continues at coordinate 1,007,886 of NZ_JBFAUM010000001.1, forward strand.
TGTCTACGCTCACAGCGCCAACGGGGATGGCCAGTGGCATGGGCTGCCGGAGCATCTGCGTCGTACGGCCGCCCTCGCGCGAGGGTTCGCGGAGGTGTTCGGGGCGGGAGAGTTAGCGGCGTATCTGGGGCTGGTGCACGACGTCGGGAAGGCGGCATGCGGGTGGCAGGCAGCCCTGCTTCGCGCCGAGAAGGATGAGCCGATCGGGATCGATCACAAGCTCGCGGGGACCTGGCTGGCGCATGAGCAGGGTCTTGGCCCGCTGGCGGCCGCAGTCTTCGGGCATCACGGTGGGCTGCCCTCGCGTGCGACCTTGAAGGCCGCGTTAATGGCGGTCGAAGCCAGCGAGTGGGAGCGGGTGACCGAAGCGGTCACCCGGGCAGCGGAGCTGGTCCCGGAAATCCACCCCGGGATTCGACCTTCGCTGCCGGACTGGGTGGCGGGGCGGCCGGATGCGTTCGCGGCGGAGTTGCTGTTGCGCCTGGTGTTCAGTGCGCTGGTCGATGCGGACTTCCTCGACACCGAGCAGCATTTCAACGGCGGTGAACTGCGGCGTTCGGTCTCGCCCGTAGGGGTGCTCGCCGACGCCTTCGAGCGGTCCCGAGCACAGCTGCTGACGGCGGCTGAACCGTCGCCAGTGGATGCGATCCGGGAACAGGTATATGAGCAGGCAGTCGCCGCGGCGGTGGCACGGCCGGGGATGTTCCGGTTGCCGGCGCCGACGGGTTCGGGCAAGACGATCGCGGCGGGTGGGTTCGCCGTGCATCACGCCCGCCGGTATGGCCTTGGTCGAGTCGTGGTGGCGGTGCCGTTCTTGTCGATCACTCAGCAGAACGCGCAGGTGTATCGGCAGCTGTTCGGCGAGGACCATGTTCTGGAGCACCACAGTGGCGTGAATCTGGACGGAGGCAGGCGCGCCAGCCGGTGGCAGCGGCTGGCGGCGGAGAACTGGGACGCGCCGTTCGTGGTGACCACAACAGTGCAATTGTTCGAGTCGTTGTTCAGCAACCGGCCCTCCGCGATGCGGAAGCTACATCGGCTGGCCGGGTCGGTGATCGTGCTGGATGAGGTCCAGGCGCTGCCGGACCGGTTGTTGTTGCCGATCTTGTCGGTGCTGCGGCATCTGACCGAATACTTCGGCACCACTGTGCTGCTGGCCTCGGCCACTCAGCCGGCGTTCTTCGAGCTCAGCCCCTTCCGTGAACTGCAAATTCACGACGTGATCGCCCGGCCGGAGCACCTGTACGGGCAGCTGCGCCGGGCGCGGTATGAGTGGTGGCTTCGACCAAAGCCGACGCTACGGCAGGTCGCCGAGCGTGCGGGCCGGGAACGTCAGGTGCTGGTGATCGCCAACACCACCAAAGACGCCGCCGATCTGCACCGCCACCTTTCCGAGTGCTGGACCGGTGAGGGGCCGGTCCTGCACCTGTCGACGCGGATGGCCGCCGCGCACCGCAACGCGGTCCTGGAACAGATCCGAGAACGACTGGCGGTCGGTGAGCCGGTGGCGGTGGTGTCCACCCAACTGGTCGAGGCCGGGGTCGATCTGGACTTCCCGATTGTGATCCGGGCATGGGCCTCCGCCGATGCGCTGCAGCAGGCGGCCGGGCGAGCCAACCGCAACGGCCTGCTGCCGTACGGCCGTGTGATCGTGTTCGATCCGGCCGACGGCGACCCGGGAGCATGGGCGGTGTACGGGGCGGCACTGACGGCGACCCGACGGCACTTCGGTCCGGGCCGGGCGTTCCCTGACGACCCGGGCGCGCTGGCGTTGTATTACAAAGAGCGGTTCGAACTGAAGGGCGTCGAGGACGCCAGCGTCGGCACGACCATCCAGCAGCTGCGCCGGGACCTGGACTTCCCCGAGGTCGCACGGCTGTTCAAGATGATCGATGAACGGACCGTCCCCGTCATCACCCGCTACGCCACCGGGGACGCCGCCCGCGAGTGCGACTCGCTGCTGCGGCTCCTGCGATCGCCCAAACCCGCCCCCGCCTGGGTGTTCCGCAAGCTGCAGCCCCACCTGGCCGCGATCCCGCGCAGCGCGGTGGCCGACGGCAGCCCGCACCCAGTCCGCCAACTGGTCGGTGATCTGTATGAGTGGCGCGGCGCTTACCACCCACAGCGTGGCATCGAACTCACGCCCCCCAAGGATCAGGAGAACAGCCTGTGAGCAGAACCGAACATCCCTGGTACCGGCATGGCCCGGTCGTCGTCGAGGTCGCCGGCCCGTACGCGTGTTTCACCCGGCCAGAGCTGAAGACCGAACGGTTCAGCTATGAGGTCATGACCCCCTCGGCCGCCAAGGGCGTGCTGGAGGCCATCTACTGGAAGCCAGAGTTCGACTACATCATCACCCAGATCGACGTCCTGGCCCCGATCCGCTGGACCTCCATCCGCCGCAACGAGGTCGGCTCGATGCTCACCGTCGACTGGATCCGCAAGGCCATGACCGACCCGAGCTTGCGCTACGACGTGGAGAACGACCGAGACCAGCGCAACACCGTCTTCCTGCGCGACGTCGCCTACCGCATCCACGCGCAGATCCGGCTCCGCTCCCACGCCAAGGACCCCGAAGCCAAATACCGTCACCAGCTGCGCCGCCGCGTAGATCGGGGCCGGTGCTTCTCCCAGCCGTTCCTAGGCACCCGGGAATGCTCGGCCTCCTTCGGGCCAGCCACCGACCGCGACACGATCACCGATGACAAAGACCTGGGCGTGATGCTGCACAGCATCCACTACAGCCCGGCCGGGGAGACGTACCGCTGGTTCCATGCCGAACTTAAGCACGGCGTGATGGGCGTGCCACCGCACGGCGCTGAACTCCCCACCGCCGGCCCCGCCGCCGCGAGGAGGTGACCGCATGCTGCTGAAGAAACTGATCGAACACGGGCAGGGTCGCGTCGACCTGCCACCGCCGTACTACCGCAAACGCGCCATCCGCTGGGTCATCCACCTCGACACCACCGAGCCATCCCGGCCGGTCGAGCTGGGCTCGCTGGCCGATGCCGGCAACCCTGCGGGCCGCGTGCTGGCCACCCCCTACATTTACCGGTCCGGGCGCACCCCGCCCCCGATGCTGCTGGTCGACACCCTCGAATACGTCCTGGGGATGCTCAAAGACGACAGCGACAAAGCCGAACGCGACGCCGAACAACGCAACGACCAGTACGTGGCCCTCATCCACGGCTGGCGCGACAGCGCCCCCACCGACCCGGCCGCCCAAGCGGTATGCACGTTCTTCGACGCCGAGCGACACCTGCAGATCACAATCCCGGAGGAAGCCAAGCCGTCGGACACGGTCGCGATCCGCGTCGACAGCGCGTGGGCGCACCTGCAGCCCTCAGCCCAGGCGTTCTGGGCACAGGTCGTCGGCCAGCGCAAAAGCACCACCACTTCAGGCGGGGCGGGAGTGTGCCTGGTGTGCGGGCAGGTCGGGTCGCTGCTGACCACGATTCCCGAACCGATCAAAGCTGGCGCCATCCCGGCCGCGTCCGGGCGGGGTCGTGATGCGCAGCTGATCTCTATCAACAAGCCCGCCCAAGGCCGGGGCGGTGCCATCCAGTTGGCCAACACCCCGGTGTGCGCCGACTGCGGGAGCCAGGTCATGGCTGCCCTCAACGCCCTGCTCACCGACCGGGCCCACCACCACCGCAACACCGACAGCGCCCTGGTGTGGTGGCTCCGCGACCCCGCCGAGCCCGACTGGCTGCAGTCGGTGTTCACGCCCCAGCTCGCCGACGTCAAAGAACTCATCCGCGCAGCCCATCGCCCTTACGGCGACCGTGCTCTCGCGGCCACAGACGAGAACGCCTTCTACGCCGTCACGCTCGGGGCGAACCAGAGCCGGGTCGTGGTCCGGGACTGGATCGAGGTCCCCATCCCCACTCTCAAAGCCAACCTCGGGACCTGGTTCACCGACCACCAGGTCATTGACCCCTGGAACGACGACGGCCCGCAACCGGTGCCGCTGCGGCGGCTGGTGCAGGCCGCCGGGCGCTGGGACAAACGACGCAACCAATACATCACCGGCACCGCCCCGCACGCGACCGAACGCGTCCTGCTGCTGGCCGCCATCCGCGCCACCCCACCGCCGACCAGCCTGCTGCCCAACCTGCTGCAGCGCATCCGCGCCGACCACCGCATCGACCCGCCCCGCATCGCGTTGCTGCGGCTGATCCTCAACCGCCCACCCCACCGCCGTCGCAACCAGGAGCCGCTCATGCCCGAACTCAACATCGACGCCGACGACCCCGCCTACCTGTGGGGCCGCACCTTCGCCGTCTTCGAAGCCATCCAGCGCAAAGCCCTGCCCGAGGTCAACACCACCATCGCCGACCGCTACTTCAGCGTCGCGATGACACAACCGCTGGCCACCTTCCGAAGCCTGCGCGTCAACGCTAAGGCCCATCTGCGCAAGCTCCAACGCAGCCAACTCACGAGGGGCGCCGGCTACGCCCTGGACAGCAGGCTCATCGACCTGGTCGCCCGCCTGAAAGAAGAACCCCCTGCGCATCTGGACATGCGCGGCCAAGCCCGCTTCATCCTCGGCTACGACCACCAACGCGCCACCGACATTGCCGCCGCCCGCGCTGCCAAAGGCGCGACGGCCGACGCCTGACCCCGCCCACCCCTGAGGAAGGATCACGATGGCCACCACCGCTGCACACCTGGACTCCACCCGCAAACACGACTTCGTGTTCATCTACGACGTCCGCGACGGCAACCCCAACGGCGACCCCGACGCCGGCGGCATGCCCCGCGTCGATCCCGAAACCATGCAAGGCCTTGTCACCGACGTCGCTATCAAACGCAAGATCCGCAACACCGTCGCCCTCCTCGGCGAAGGCCAACCCGGCTACGACATCTACGTCGAAGCCGGCGTCTCCCTCAACGCCCAACACGAACGCGCCTACGCCGCCCGCGGCCTGACCCCCGGCAAACCCGGAGCCGCCACCGAAGCCCAAAAATGGATGTGCGAAACCTTCTTCGACGTCCGCATGTTCGGCGCCGTCATGACCACCGGACGCGACCAAGGGGAAAAGGGCAAGAAATTCTCCTGTGGACGTGTCCAAGGCCCCATCCAGCTCACCTTCTCCCGCACCGTCGAGCCGATTTTCGCCCAGGAACACGGCATCACCCGCGTCACCCAAACCCGCCAAGCCGACATCGACAAGGGCGAGTCAACCGAAATGGGCACCAAACACGCCGTCCCCTACGGACTGTACGTCGGCTACGGCCACTACAGCGCCCCCCTCGCCCGCCGTACCGGCGTCACCGCTGACGACCTGGCCATCTTCTGGCGCGCCACTACCCTCATGTTCGAACATGACCGCGCCTCCTCTCGTGGCGAAATGGCTCTCCGTCGCCTATATGTGTTCACCCACGCCGACGCATACGGCTCCGCCCCAGCCCATCAGCTCTTCGACCACATCCAAATCGCGCCCACTAAGAAGAGCCCAGCTCGAGTGTTCACCGACTACACAATCACCGTCAACGAAGGCGATCTGCCGGGCGAGGTCGCTCTCACCAGAATCGTGGAATAACGGAGACGAATTGACGAACAGTCCTCGGAGCGAGGCACGTAACTTCTTAACTGAATTAAGACTCAACGAAACCGTAACGTCGACGGCGTTTATACGATGGGCAAGCTAACCAGCAGCACCGCCCTCCGTGGTCGGTGAGGGATCGCAACAGTGCGGCCCAGCCCTGGCCGCCATGCAGGTCCTTGGCGCAGCACCGGCCCTCGGGTCTGTGAGGATCGCAACACCGGCACCCCGATCGCGAACACCCTCGCCGAGGCGCAGCACCGGCCCTCCGGGGTCGGTGAGGATCGCAACATCCGCGGCGAGGATTGCCCTGTCGGGCCGATCGCCGGCGCAGCACCGGCCCTCCGGGGTCGGCGGGGATCGCAACGTCGCCTTCGACGAGACCGCTACCGGCGACGATGAGGGCAGCACCGGCCCCTCGGGGTTGGTGCGGATCGCAACGTGAAGGCCATCGAGGGCGCGTCGTATACCTCGGGGAAGGCAGCACCGAACCTCTGGGGCCGGAGAGGATCGCAATGCCCAGGAAGACGCCCGCCTCGATCAGGGTCTGCGGGCAGCACCGGTCCTCCGGGGTCAGTGAGGATCGCAACATCGCGGCCGGGGAACTGGGCCTAATCCTGGCGGCCCGTGCAGCACCGGCGGAACCGGTGAGGATCGCAACGACTGGTATGTGCTCGCTGCGGTGTATGAGGCGACGAGACAGCACCGGCCCTCCCGGGTTCGGTGAGGATCGCAACTCAATCTGCGGTGCCGGTTCGGGGTCTCACTACCTTGCAGCACCGGCCCTCGGGGGTCGGTGAGGATCGCAACACGCCCTCGGTCTCTGCGATCGTTCGGTACACGGTGGCAGCATCGGCCCTTTGCGGTCGGTGAGGATCGCAACAGCAGAGAGACGTCCGTGTGCTCCGTGTAGAGCTCAGAAGCACCGGCCCTCCGGGGTCGGCGAGGATCGCAACGTCACCCACACGCCCTACGACGTCCTGGCCGTCTGGGCGCAGCACCGGCCGTCCGAGGTCGGTGAGGATCGCAACCCCGGCCCGAGGTGATGCAGCACCGGCCCTCCGGAATCGGTGAGGATCGCAACCTAAACGAGGACCCTCACTGGGGTACCTCCGCAGGTGCAGCACCGGCCCTCCAGGGTCGGTGAGGATCGCAACACCCCGCTCGGCGGCGACGTGTGGCGTGTGTACGGCGTGCAGCACCGGCCCTCCGGGGTCAGTGAGAATCGTAACCGCCATCTATCTCGCCTCCAGACGCCCGAGTCTGCGGGCAGCACCGGCCCTCCGGGGCCGGTGAGGATCGCAACACCGCGGCCCGCTACCCGGCGTCGGTCGTGGAGATCGGCAGCACCGGCCCCCCGGGGTCGGTGAGGATCGCAACCCGACTCGCGGCAGACGGATCGTCTGCTGACCCGACGGGCAGCACCAGCCCCCGGGGTCGGTGAGGATCGCAACGGGTCGGTCTGCAAGGCCAAAGGTGGCGCGGCGTCCGCAGCATCGGCCTCTGGGGATCGGTGAGGATCGCAACGAGTGATCGATTGACCATCACACGGACACATGCGGCGCAGTACCGGTCCCTCGGGGGCGGTGAGGATCGCAACCGCAGATACATGGCGCAATCGCGGACCCAGGTCTCCTAGCAGCGTCGACCCTCCGGGGTCGGTGAGGATCGCAACAGGACGCCGGGATCCGAAAGGGCGTGAAGGAGACGAGCAGCACCGGCTCTCTGGGCCCGGTGAGGGTCGCAACACCGGCAAGGTTCCGGGTGCAACCGAAGCCGCCGAGCGCAGCACCGCCCCCCCGGGGGGTGGTGAGGATCGCAACCAGCAGATCAACGAGCGCGGGAAGTTCCCCGGGCCGGGCAGCACCGGGGCTCCGAGGCCGGTGAGGATCGCAACGTCATCGACAAAGTCATTAATCATGGGATTCTCTGGGGCAGCACTGGCCTCCGGCTTGGTGAGGATCGCAACGTCCGGTTGATCGGGTATGCGTGGGGCGAGGGACCCGTGCAGCATTGGCCCGCGCGGGGTCGGTGAGGATGGGGCAACTCCAGTGGAACCTACGTACGCCGGGTGCGCGAGTGACTGGGCAGCACCGGCCCTCTGGGGTCAGTGAGGATCGCAACGGCGTGGTCATCGGCAACATTACGGACAAGCTTCTGGCAGCACTGGCCCTCGGGGTCGGTGAGGATCGCAACTCGACCGGTGCCGGAGCCGCTGAGGTCCGGGCGAAGCAGCACCGGCCCCCCGGGGTCGGTGAGGATCGCAACCCACGTGGTCAGCCCGAGGAGGCGCTGGGCCCGTGCGGCAGCACCGGCCCCCCGGGGTCGGTGAGGATCGCAACATGCGATAGGAACGGGCCATGAGACGCGTTGCCCTCGGCAGCACCGGCCCTCCGGGGTCGGTGAGGATCGCAACCAGTGCTTGACGAGGTCCTGCGCGGCCGGAGACAGCTTGCAGCACCGGCCCCTCGGGGTCGGTGAGGATCGCAACTCGTACTGGGCCGGGCCGAAGGGCGCCAACGGCGTGGGGCAGCACCGGCCCCCCGGGGTCGGTGAGGATCGCAACGTTGGTCAGTCAACCGTTGACAACGGGCGGCAGAAGTGGCAGCACCGGCCCCCGGGGTCGGTGAGGATCGCAACTTTGGGTTGAAGGCTCTAAGAAGTGCTCGCTTGAGGCAGCACCAGCCCCCCCGGGGTCGGTGAGGATCGCAACCTCCGGCAGGGACTCATCGTCGGCCGCGAAGACGGCGTAGCACCGCCCCCCGGGGTCGGTGAGGATCCCGACGTCCACGGAGGACCCGCGCGTAGCGTCTACACCACACCAAGGGTTCGGCGTTCCGCTGGCTGGCAGCGTCCTCTCCGGCGTGACGCGCGGGGGATTGCCTTCGGAGGAGCGTCGGGAACGCGAGAAGCTCTCTCGCAGGTCTCTCGTGAACAGTGCCGAACAGCGAGAACGGGCCGGACTCAGTGAGACTGGAGTCCGGCCCGTTCTTCGTGCGTCTGTCCAGGTCAGCCGCTAGATCGCGCTGACTGCTGGAAGGCGCCCCCTGCTGGATTCGAACCAGCGCACCCGGCTCCGGAGGCCGGTGCTCTATCCCCTGAGCTAAGGGGGCTCGGGACGGATAGAGACTACCAGCTCACCGACCACACTCGAACACGTTTTGCCGCCGCGCCGCTCGATCGGGACCGGATGAGCTGGGCGAACGTCGCTCTCCCGAGCGCGGGAAAAGATCGTCGAGCCCGCGGATCCGCGGGTGTGTGGCATGAGTGTGGCCGTTATCCGCGTGTCCGGGCCGGGGAAGGCGTTAGCTTGGCGGTCGTGACCCTGGGACGTGTACTGGTCGTCGACGATGACGAGGTGATCAGGCAGCTGATCGCCGTGAACCTCCAGCTGGAGGGTTTCGAGGTGCTGACCGCCGTGGACGGGCAGGACTGCCTCGACCGGGTGCGGGACATCGCGCCGGACGTGATCACCCTTGACGTCATGATGCCCCGGCTCGACGGCTGGGTGACGGCCGTCAAGCTGCGCGACGACCCCCTGACGCGGGACATCAAGGTCGTCATGATCACCGCACGGGCCCAGGAGCACGACATCCGCCGCGGGCACGAGATCGGCGTGGACGCCTACGTGACCAAGCCGTTCGACCCCGCCGAGCTGATCCGTACGGTCCGCGAGCTGGCCGGCGCGGGCCCGGTGGCCTGACCAGGGGAGCGGCGAGATCACTGCTGCCGGCGGCATCGGCCGGAGGATTTCGCGTGCCGACGGCCCGTGACGGCCGAATGTCCACATGCTGGTCGGTTAGTCTCATCGAGTGACCCTGGCCGAGTTGAACGCCGCCGTCGTGGCCGCCGTCCGTGGGGCGGTCGACGAGGGTGAGTTCGCCGTGCCCGTGCCCGACCGCGTTCCCGCCACGGTCACCGCGAGCGGTGAGTACGCGACGCCGCTTCCGCTGCGGCTCGCGCGCGCCGCCGGGCGGCCCGCCACGGAGATCGCGGGCCTGCTCGCCGCCCGGCTCGGCCGGATGCCCGGGGTGGGCGACGTACGGGTGACGGGGCCGGGTTTCCTGTCGATCGGCGTCAGCGCCTCGCTGATCGCGCGCATCGACGAGACGTACGGCGTCGTGGCGGTGCCGCGGGCGACCTGGCCGGAGCGCCCGCTGACCTTCGAGAATCCGGGCTTCGTGGTCCGCTTCGCGTACGCGCGGGCGGCCGCCGTGCGCCGGCAGGCCGCCGAGCTGGGCGTCCGCGCCGCCGAGGGCCCGCTGACCGACCCGCGGGAGGCACGGCTGCTCGCGCTGCTCGCGGAGTTCCCGAGCCGGGCCGAGCAGGCGGCGCGGACGGACGACCCGCGGCCGTTCACCCGGCAGTTGGAGCTCATCGCCGACGCGTACCACGACGTTCACGAATGGTGTTCGCCCCTGCCCAAGGGCGACGAGCCCATCACCGGTCACCATCGCGCACGCCTTAGCCTGGCTGAAGCGGCGTACGTCGTCCTGGGCAACGCCCTCCGCATGCTCGGCGAGACCCCGAACGATCGTCTTTGAGCCCCTACAGAAAGAGCAGTCGATGAGTCGAGTTCACCCGGCCGGTCCTCGGCACGCGGACGTGCTGCCCGAGGACCACCCCCTGCCTCCGCCGAGCGACCTGAACGCGCTCGTTCCCAGCGTGTGGCCGCGCGGCGCCCGCCGTGAGGACGGGGTGCTGACGGTGGGCGGCGTGGACGTCCGTGATCTCGCCACGGAGTTCGGCACGCCGCTGTACGTCTACGACGAGGAGGACTTCCGGTCCCGCTGCCGGGAGTTCGCGGCGGCCTTCAGCGACGGCGACGTCTACTACGCCGGCAAGGCCTTCCTGTGCGTCGAGGTCGCCCGGTGGGTGCGGGACGAGGGGCTGGGGCTCGACGTCTGCAGCGGCGGAGAGCTCGCGATCGCGCTCCGGGCGGAGTTCCCGCCGGAGCGGATCACGTTCCACGGCAACAACAAGTCGACGGCCGAGCTGACGCGGGCGCTGGAGGTCGGCGTCGGCCACATCGTCGTCGACTCGTACGAGGAGATCGCCCGCCTGGGGCACCTCGCCCGTGAGCTGGGCGTCCGGCCCAAGGTCCTGGTCCGGGTGACGACGGGCGTCGAGGCGCACACGCACGAGTTCATCGCCACCGCGCACGACGACCAGAAGTTCGGCTTCGCCCGCGAGACGGCGCAGGAGGCCGCCCGCCGGGTCATCGGCATCAAGGAGCTCGAGCTCGTCGGCCTGCACTCCCACATCGGCTCGCAGATCTTCGACACCGACGGCTTCGAGCTGGCCGCCCGGCGCGTCGTGGAGCTGCTGGTCGCCATCCGCGACGAGCACGGCGTCGAACTGCCCGAGCTGGACCTCGGCGGCGGGTACGGCATCGCCTACCTCGAGGGCGACGACCCGCTCGATCCAAAGCACATCGCCGACAACCTGCGGGGCATCGTCACGCGCGCCTGCGAGGAGAAGGGCCTGCCGATCCCACGGCTGACCGTCGAACCCGGTCGTACGATCTCCGGGCCCGGCGGCGTCACGCTGTACGAGGTCGGCACGGTCAAGCCCCTGGAGGGGCTGCGCACCTATGTCTCCGTCGACGGCGGCATGAGCGACAACATCCGCACCGCTCTGTACGGCGCCGAGTACACCGCCGCGCTGGCCTCCCGGCGCTCGGACGCCGATCCGATGCTGAGCCGCATGGTCGGTAAGCACTGCGAGAGCGGCGACATGGTGGTCCGCGACCTGTGGCTGCCGTCCGACCTCGCCCCCGGCGACCTGGTCGCGGTCGCGGCGACGGGGGCGTACTGCCGCTCGCTGGCCAACAACTACAACCACGTGCCCAAGCCGGCGGTCGTCGCCGTACGCGACGGCCGGGCGCGGCTGATCCTGCGCCGCGAGACCGAGGACGATCTGCTGCGCCTGGAGGTGTCGCCGTGAGCTCCGTCCAGCCCCTGAGACCACCGCTGAAGATCGCGCTGCTCGGCTGCGGCGTCGTCGGCACCGAGGTCGTGCGCCTCCTGCACGAGCAGGCGGACGACCTCGCCGCGCGGGTCGGCGCGCCGCTGGAGCTGGTCGGCATCGCGGTGCGCCGCAAGGACAAGCGGCGCGAGGGCGTGCCGCCGGAGCTGCTGACCACGGACGCGACCGGGCTGGTGACCCGCCCGGACGTCGACATCGTGATCGAGGTGATCGGCGGCATCGAGCCCGCGCGCGGCCTCCTGCTGGACGCGATGAAGTCCGGAAAGTCGGTCGTCACGGCCAACAAGGCGCTGCTCGCCGAGGACGGCGCGACGCTCTTCGGCGCGGCCCGGGAGCACGGCGTCGACCTCTACTACGAGGCGTCCGTGGCGGGCGCGATCCCGCTGCTGCGCCCGCTGCGCGAGTCGCTGGTCGGCGACCACGTGCACCGGGTGATGGGGATCGTCAACGGCACGACCAACTACATCCTCGACAAGATGGACACCTCCGGGGCCGGTTTCACCGAGGCGCTGGAGCAGGCGCAGGCCCTCGGGTACGCCGAGGCCGACCCGACCGCCGACGTCGAGGGGTTCGACGCGGCGGCCAAGGCCGCGATCCTCGCCCAGCTCGCGTTCCACACCCGGGTCACGGCCGCGGACGTGCACCGGGAGGGCATCGCGGACGTCACCTCCGCCGACATGGCGAGCGCCCGGGCGATGGGCTGTGTCGTGAAGCTCCTGGCGATCTGCCAGCGGGTGCCGTCGGAGGACGGCCGGAACGGCCGCGGCGTGTCCGTCCGCGTGCACCCGGTGATGATCCCGCGCACGCACCCGCTGGCGAACGTCCGCGAGGCGTACAACGCGGTGTTCGTCGAGGCGCAGTCCGCCGGTTCGCTGATGTTCTACGGCGCGGGCGCCGGCGGGGCGCCGACCGCCAGCGCGGTGCTCGGCGACCTCGTCGCGGTGGCCCGCAACCGGGTGCACGGCACCCGCGGGCCCGCCGAGTCCACGTACGCCGACCTGCCCGTGCTGCCGATGGCGGACACGGTCACGCGCTACCACGTCTCCCTGGACGTGGCGGACCGGTCCGGCGTGCTGGCCCGCGTGGCGGACGTCTTCGCGGACCACGGCGTGTCGATCCAGGCCGTACGCCAGGAGGGCCACGGCGAGGAGGCGCAGCTCGTCATCGTCACCCACCGGGCCCCCGACGGCGCGCTCTCGGCCACCGTCGAGCACCTCCGCGACCAGGAGATCGTCCGCGAGGTCGCCAGCGTCATGCGCGTCGAAGGCGACGAGTAGAGACGACCGGAAGGGCGAGCGAGCGGCTGGTGCGCGGGCGAACGGCCCGCTGAGGCGAGGCCGGGCCACTAGCATTCGGGGCGATGGCCGCCTCTGCCGCACCAGCCGCCGAACCCGCCGAGCCGGGCCGCTCCGCCGCCCGGCGTGACGGAGCGCTCGGCACGGCGCTGCTGCCGGTGTCGGCGTTCCGGCTCGCGGTGCGGTACTTCGTGCCGCTGGCGATGTGGTTCAGCGCCGGGACGATCATCCGCTACGTGATGCTCCAGGGCATCTCCCACCTCGGGAGCGGCCGTCATCACGGCCTCCGGCAGGCCGTCATCCTGCTGCCGCTGAGCGTGGCCGTGCTGGCCTCGCTGGTCGTGACGATCGGGATGATGTTCACGCTGGGCCGGGGCCTGTCGGTGATCAAGGATCCCGACGAGCCGTACGTCACCGCGGTCGGCCGGACGCTCTTCCCATTCGTGCTCGTCTACCTCGGCTGGAACCTCTACAGCAGGGTGGCCGTCACCAGCGTCTCGTCGGGCCGGACCGGCCAGCCGATGGGCCTTCCATTCCCATTGACGCGCTCCCTGGCCGGGAGGCCGGGGATTCAGTCCGTGCCGCGTCATGCGGCGCCTCTGTGGCTTCCTGCTTCAAGGGGCATGCCACCGGGTTGGGGTGGTCTTAGCTGCCCTCCACCGGGACGGCTTGTGCCGTCCCGCCCACGGGTGTGGGAGGCGTTTAGTCTCTCCGCCCGTCCGGCGGCGAGGATGTTCTTGGCGGTGTTGACGTCCCGGTCGTGGACCGCTCCGCATGGGCAGGTCCAGGATCGGACGTCCAGGGGCATCGACTCGGCCCGTGCCCCGCAAACGGAGCACTGTTTGGAGGAGGGGTACCACCGGTCGATCCGGTGGACGGTCCGCCCATACAGGCGAGCCTTGTACTCCAGCATCGCCACGAAGGACGACCAGCCGGCGTCATGCACGCTTTTGGCCAGCGTCGTGCGCGCTAGTCCCAGAACGGCAGGTTCTCCACGTAGATCGCTTGATTATCGCGAATCAACTCCGTGGACAGCCGGTGGTGGAACTGTCGACGCGCGTCGGTGACCTTGGCGTGCTGGCGGGCCACGGTCAGGCGCGCCTTGACCCGGTTGCGTGATCCGGGCTGTTTGCGGGCCAGTGCCCGCTGCAGACGTTTGAGTCTTTTCTCCGCCCGGCGCAGGAACCGCGGAGAGCTGATCTTCCGCCCGTCGGACAGAATCGCGAAGTGGGACAGGCCCAGGTCGATCCCGGACTCGGCATCGGCCGGTGGGAGGGGTTGTTCGCCGACCTGAACGACGAAGGAGGCGAAATACCTCCCGGACGCGTCCTTGATGACCGTCACGTTGGATGGCTCGGACGGCAACTGCCGGGACCAGCGGACCGCCACATCCCCGATCTTCGGTAGGCACAGCTTTCCGCCCGGGGTGACGGCGAACTTGGCGTTGCGGGTGAAGCGGATCGCCTGCCGATTGTCCTTCTTAGACCGAAACCGCGGCGACGCGACCTTCGGCCCCTTCCGCTTGCCTGTTACCGAGGTGAAGAAGTTGCGGTAGGCGGTGTTCAGGTCGGCCAGCGCCTGCTGCAACGCCACGGCCGATACCTCACCAAGCCACGCCCGCTCAGGGGTCTTCTTCGCCTCGGTGATGATCAGCTTGGACAACTCCCCATCCGACAGATACGGCAGCCCGGCCGTGTGGGTGTCGCGTCGTGCACGCAGGGCGTCGTTGAAGACCACCCGCGCGCACCCGAACGCCCTCGCGAGCGCGATGCTCTGTGCGGGGGTGGGGTAAAGGCGGTAGGCGTACCGTAACTGCATGGCACCGCACCCTACCGCGCTCTATAGCTTCGTCGACGGGTATCGGGAAATCCGCCGAGAAGCCGGTCCGCCTTGACGGCGAGCCGGCCTCTCCTGCCCGCTCCACGGAATTGTCCGTCTACCACGGCCCGTGGCCGGAGCGCTGCGGATGAACTGGTAGCCACCTGGGTCACGGATTCCCGACTCGGTGTGCTCGTAGTTTGCGAGGGCGATGGTCACGTGGTCGCGTATGCGAGGTTCGGCCACCAAGCGCACGGGCGATGATCCTGTCCGCGGGGGAACGTCCAGGATGTGAAACGACGTGAGACGCGCGTCCGGCTGGCCGTAGACTCGCTGGACGACAGCGCAGGTCAGGAGGAACATCGTGAGCAGGGCATGGCGTGGCGTCATTGAGGAGTACCGCGATCGGCTCCCCGTGACGGCCGGGACGCCGGTCGTCACCCTTCTGGAGGGTGGCACGCCCCTGCTGCCGGCGACCCGGGTCTCTCAGCTCACGGGCTGCGAGGTGTACCTCAAGGTCGAGGGGGCCAACCCGACCGGCTCGTTCAAGGACCGCGGCATGACGCT
Source organism: Actinoallomurus sp. NPDC052308 (assembly GCF_040679195.1). Classification (NCBI taxonomy): domain Bacteria; kingdom Bacillati; phylum Actinomycetota; class Actinomycetes; order Streptosporangiales; family Thermomonosporaceae; genus Actinoallomurus; species Actinoallomurus sp. NPDC052308. The sequence continues at coordinate 1,023,103 of NZ_JBFAUM010000001.1, forward strand.
CGCGATCAGCAAGGCCGCCGAGGACGGCGCCAAGGCGGTGATCTGCGCCTCGACCGGTAACACCTCCGCGTCGGCGGCCGCGTACGCCGTGCGCGCCGGGATGGTCTGCGCGGTGCTCGTGCCGCGCGGCAAGATCGCGATGGGCAAGCTGGCGCAGGCGCTGGTGCACGGCGCCAAGCTGCTGCAGATCGACGGCAACTTCGACGACTGCCTCGAGCTCGCCCGCAAGCTCGCCGTCGACTATCCGGTGGCGCTCGTCAACTCGGTGAACAAGTTCCGGCTGCACGGCCAGAAGACCGCCGCCTTCGAGATCATCGACGCGCTCGGCGCGGCCCCGGACGTGCACTGCCTGCCCGTCGGCAACGCCGGGAACATCAGCGCCTACTGGATGGGCTACAAGGAGTCCGACGCGCGTCCGCGCATGCTGGGCTTCCAGGCGGCCGGCGCCGCGCCGATCGTCCGCGGGGAGCCGGTCACGGCGCCGCAGACCATCGCGACGGCGATCCGCATCGGCAACCCCGCCTCCTGGGACCTCGCGCTCAAGGCGCGGGACGAGTCCGGGGGAGCGATCGAGGCCGTCACCGACCGGCAGATCCTGGCCGCATACCGGCTGCTCGCCCGGGAGGAGGGCGTGTTCGTCGAGCCGGCGTCGGCGGCGAGTGTCGCGGGGCTGCTGCAGGCCGCCGACGAGGGTCTCCTGCGCCGCGGCGAGCGCGTCGTGTGCACGGTGACCGGCAACGGTCTGAAGGATCCCGACTGGGCCATCTCGGGTGCCCCGGCGCCGATCACGGTGCCGGTCGACGCGCACGCCGCCGCGTCCGCCCTGGAACTCGCGTGACCGAGCGGAGCGAGGGAACCGGTAAGCAGAGCACCTTGGTCATGAGGCCGACGAAGGAGGTCTCATGACCAGGCGGCCTACGCCCGCGGCCGTCCACGTACGGGTCCCCGCGACCTGCGCGAACCTCGGTCCCGGGTTCGACGCGCTGGGGCTGGCGGTCACCCTGTACGACGACGTGGAGATCGAGCTCGCCGACTCCGGGGTGTGGATCGACGTCACGGGCGAGGGCGAGGAGACCGCCAAGCGCGGCGAGCAGCACCTGATCGTGCGGACGTTCCGGGAGACGTACGCGCTCATCGGTCCGGCGCCCGCGCCCGGGCTTCGGCTCCGCTGCGTCAACCGGATCCCGCACGCGCGCGGGCTCGGCTCGTCCTCTGCCGCGACGGTCGCCGGGATCCTCGCCGCCCGGGCCCTGCATCCGGAGGGCGCGGGCCTCACCGACGCGGACGTCCTCGCGCTGGCCACGCGGATCGAGGGACACCCCGACAACGTCGCGCCGTGCCTGGCGGGCGGCCTGACCATCGCCTGGGAGAGCACCGCCGGACCGCGCATGACCAGGCTCGACGTCGCCCCGGACGTACGCCCCGTGGCGTTCGTGCCCGAACACCGGCTCGCCACCGAGCGCGCCCGCGGCCTCCTGCCGGACGTCGTGCCCCACGCCGACGCCGCGGCGAACTCCGGCCGCGCCGCGCTCCTGATCGCCGCGCTCACCGCCCGGCCGGAGCTGCTCCTGGACGCCACCGAGGACCGGCTGCACCAGGCGTACCGCGCCCCGGCCATGCCGGAGTCGGTCGCGCTGGTGGACCGGTTGCGCGCGCGGGGCGTGCCCGCGGTGGTGTCGGGGGCCGGGCCGACGGTCCTTGCGCTGGTCTCCGGGGTCGATGTTGATTCGATCGGCTCGGAAGTGGGTACTTCGTGGCACATACACCCGCTGAACGTTGACCCCCACGGCGCATGCGTTCAGCCGATCAGTCAGGAAACGCGAGTCTCCGGGGAATAGCAGTGTGCCCAGGTGATGTTAGGCTAAGTGCCGCACCAGATGCCCCGTACGGGGGCGTGGGCTCGTCAGCCACTCCGACTTATGTCGGCCGTGTGACACGGATGTGGTTCCCCGGCAACGAAATCGCTCGTTGTTCAGCGTTCAGCCAAAACTACGGACGTATCGGAATCGGGGATCTCTCGCGAGGACCTGCCTCCACCATCTGGATGTGGCCAGAACTCTTCGCCGATCACCTGAAGATCAGCAGAGCTCGACTGATCCGGCGCCCCCGCCGGTTCGCACGACCGGGTTGCCTGGCCGACGGCGGCCACACCCGCTCCCTGGGAAGGACCCTTAGTGAGCGAATCCACCGAACTCCTCTCGGACGCAGCAGTCACCACGACTTCTGAGGCCGCGTCCGCCGAGAAGGCGACGACGGCTGCGCCGCGGCGCCGCCGCTCGGGCACCGGCCTGTCGGCGATGGTGCTGCCCGAGCTCAAGGCCCTGGCCTCGAGCCTCGGGATCAGCGGTACGGGCGGAATGCGGAAGAGCCAGCTCATCGCCGCCATCCAAGAGCGGCAGACGCAGAACGCCGGAGGCGGTGACCAGGCCCCCGCCGCGAAGAGCGACGCCGAGGCCCCTGCCGCGCAGGAGACCGCCGCCGCGCCCGCGGCCGCCGCGCCGAAGCGCGAGCGTGCCGCCAAGCGCGAAGAGGCGCCGGCGCAGGAGCAGCAGGAGATCAAGGTCGAGGCCGAGAAGGCCGAGAAGACCGAGTCCGCCGGCGACGGCGGAGCGCGCGACCACGCGGGCCGGGAGGGCGGTCAGCGGCAGCGTCAGCGCGGCAACCGCAACCGGGACGGCCAGGGTCAGCGTGAGGACAACCGCGGCCAGCGTGAGGACAGTCGCGGCCAGCGCGGCGAGGACAACCGCGGCCAGCGTGAGGACAACCGCGGGCAGCGCAGCGACGACCGCGGGCAGCGCGGCGAGGACCGCGGCCAGGGCCAGCGCGGTCCGAACCAGCGTCAGCAGTCCGACTCCGACGACGAGGACGGCAGCGGCCGGCGTCGGCGCGGCCGGTTCCGCGAGCGCAACCGGGGCCGTGGCGGCCGCGAGCGTTTCGACTCCGAGCCCACGATCAGCGAGGACGACGTCCTCATCCCGGTCTCCGGCATCCTCGACATCCGCGACAACTACGCGTTCGTGCGCACGACCGGCTACCTGCCGGGCCCGCAGGACGTGTACGTCTCCCTCGCCCAGGTCCGCAAGAACGGCCTGCGCAAGGGCGACGTGATCACCGGTGCCGTGCGCCAGCCCCGCGAGGGCGAGCGCCGGGAGAAGTTCAACGCCCTGGTCCGCCTCGACACCGTCAACGGCATGGAGCCGGAGCAGGCCAAGGGCCGCGTCGACTTCTCCAAGCTGACCCCGCTGTACCCGCAGGAGCGGCTGCGCCTGGAGAGCGAGCCGGGCCAGCTCACCACGCGGATCATCGACCTGGTCAGCCCGATCGGCAAGGGCCAGCGCGGTCTGATCGTCTCGCCGCCCAAGGCCGGTAAGACGATGGTGCTGCAGGCGATCGCCAACGCGATCACCAAGAACAACCCCGAGTGCCACCTCATGGTCGTCCTCGTCGACGAGCGGCCGGAAGAGGTCACCGACATGCAGCGGTCGGTGAAGGGCGAGGTCATCCACTCGACCTTCGACCGGCCCGCCGACGACCACACGATGGTCGCCGAGCTGGCGATCGAGCGCGCCAAGCGGCTCGTCGAGTTGGGCCACGACGTCGTCGTGCTGCTCGACTCGATCACCCGTCTCGGCCGCGCGTACAACCTCGCCGCGCCCGCCAGCGGCCGGATCCTGTCCGGTGGTGTGGACTCCACGGCGCTGTACCCGCCGAAGCGGTTCTTCGGCGCCGCCCGCAACATCGAGAACGGCGGCTCGCTGACGATCCTGGCCACCGCGCTGATCGAGACCGGCTCGCGGATGGACGAGGTCATCTTCGAGGAGTTCAAGGGCACCGGCAACATGGAGGTCCGCCTCCGCCGAGAGCTCGCCGACAAGCGGGTGTTCCCGGCGATCGACGTCGACGCCTCCAGCACCCGTAAGGAAGAGATCCTGCTGGCTCCGGAGGAGCTGCGGATCGTCTGGCAGTTGCGCCGCGTGCTGCACGCGCTCGACACCCAGCAGGCGCTGGAGCTCCTCATCGAGAAGATGAAGGAGACCAAGTCGAACGCGGAGTTCCTCCTGCAGGTGCAGAAGACCACGCTCAACGACTGACCCGCGTGACACGACGCCCCGGAGCACGCCTCCGGGGCGTCGTCGTTTCCCGGGCCGGACGAGGTGGGGGTAGCCCTACCTGCCGAAGGCTGGAATGCTCCATGGCGGGACGCCCCGCCGTTCAGCAGGCTGGACCCGTACGCTCAGACGGCAGGAAGGGACCCCGGTGAACGGCACCGTCGACACATCGGCCTTTTTCAGGCGCGGCCCGCTGCGCCTGCTGAAGGATCCGCTCACCTGGCGGTCGGCCGCCTTCCTGCTGCTGCACTTCCCATTCGGCCTGGCCTACTTCGTCGCGCTGGCGGTGCTGCTCTCGGTCTCGGTCGGGACGCTCGTGATCTGGGTGGGCGTCCTCGGCCTAGCGCTGACCATGGTGCTCTGGCGGGGCGCCGCCGTGTTGGAACGGCGGCTCGCGCGCCTGGCCTTCGGCGTGGACGTCCCCAGCCCGTACCGCGCGCTGCCGGCCGGCAACAACCTGCTGCGCAAGTGGAAGGCGATGGCCGCCGACCCCGCGACCTGGAAGGACCTCGTCTACCTGCTCCTCGCCTTCCCCATCGGCATCGCGGAGTTCGTCATCTCGATGGTGCTGTGGACGGCGACGATCTCGCTGGTCACGATGCCGATCTGGATCACGCAGAATCGGGGCGGCTACATCGTCGTGACGCTCGCCGGGCACGACTTCTGGCTGGACGGCCCGGTGAGCACGCTGCCCGCGGTGCCGCTGGGGATCGGCGTCCTCGTCCTCGCGATGTACGCCGTGCGGATCGTCGGGGCGGCGCACGGGGCGATCGCGAGGTACCTCCTGGGACCGAACGAGACCCAGGCGCTCCGGGCCCGTACGGCGCAACTACGGGCCAGCCGGGCGCGCGGGGTGGACGCCGCGGAGGCCGAGCGGCGGCGGATCGAGCGCGACCTGCACGACGGCGCCCAGCAGCAACTGCTGGCCGTCGCGATGGACCTCGGCCGCGCCCGGGCGAAGCTCGAGACCGATCCGGTCGCCGCCCAGGAACTGCTCCAGCAGGCCCACGCGGGCGCCAAGGAGGCCATCGCCGAGCTGCGCAACCTCGCGCGCGGGATCTACCCGGCGATCCTCACCGACCGCGGGCTGGACGCGGCGATCTCCGCGGTCGCGGCCCGGGCACCGATGCCCGTCGAGGTGGAGATCGACCTGCCGACCAGACCGCCCGCCGCCGTGGAGAGCATCGCGTACTTCATCGTCTCCGAGGCGCTCACCAACGTGGCGAAGTACGCCCGGGCGACGCAGGCCGCCGTGCGCGTCGCCCGGGACCAGACCTGGGTGGTCGTCGAGATCTCCGACAACGGCGTCGGTGGGGCCGAGGCCACACCGGGCGGCGGACTGGCGGGCCTGGCGGACCGCGCGGCCGGGATCGACGGCATCCTGACGGTGAACAGCCCGCGCGGCGGACCGACCGTGATCCGCGCGGACCTGCCCTGCGTGTGGTGACCTTCCCCCTAGGCCTGTCTCAAAGCCCCGCTGTCCTACTGCGCGGCCGCTCGCTACGGACGGGGGCTTTGAGACAGGCCTTAGTCTGGTGGCGTGCGGGTGGTGATCGCGGAAGACGCCGTAATGCTGCGCGAGGGGCTGATCCGCCTGCTCGCGGACGAGGACATCGAGACGGTCGCCACGTCCGGTGACGGCCCGGGGCTGGTCGACATCGTGGCGGAGCACCGCCCCGACCTCGCCATCGTGGACGTCCGGATGCCGCCGTCGTTCACCGACGAGGGCCTGCGGGCCGCCCTGGAGGCGCGACGGCGGGTCCCGGGCACGCCGATCCTCGTCTTCTCCCAGTACGTCGAGGAGCGCTACGCCACCGACCTGATCGGGGACGGCGCGGAGGGCGTCGGTTACCTGCTGAAGGAGCGGGTCGCCGACCTCGCGGAGTTCACCGCCGCCGTGCGCCGGGTCGCCGCCGGCGGCACGGTCATCGACCCCGAGGTGATCGCCCAGTTGCTCGGGCGGCGGCGCCGGGGGGACCGGCTGGAGGCGCTGACCCCGCGCGAGCGGGAGGTCCTCGGCCTGATGGCCGAGGGCCTGTCGAACGCCGCCGTCGCCCGCCGCCTCTTCGTCACCGACGGCGCGGTGGAGAAGCACATCTCGAACATCTTCCTCAAGCTCGACCTGCAGCACACCGACAGCACCCATCGGCGGGTCAAGGCCGTGCTCGCCTACCTCGGCCAGAGCTGATCCGGACGGCCCGTACGGGCGCGGTAAATGACGCAGCATGCGCCGATGTGCGTATTTATGGGAACGGCTTAGCGAACTGCTGAGGCCAGCTATGCAGAAGTGCACAGCCTGTTGCTTTCGGTGACGCTATGGTTGCCGTGTGCATTCGGCGGAGTGGATACGGGCGCAGGGGATCGGTTCAGTCTCCGCATCGCTCACCGCTGACGCCAGGGCATGTAGTCGGTTCCGGATTGGTGGACGGGGTCGCGTGTTCCCTGCGACTCAGCAGGGGGCATGGCGGTTGACCTGGTTCTGCGCCGTGCTCATGGCGGGGCGCGGCCGGAGCTGCGCTCACAAGACGCTGGAGGCGGCCCGTTATGACTGAACTGCGTCGATTTGATGCGCCGTTCGTTGCGGTCGGGCCATCGGGTGTGGCGATCCGTGACCGGCTCAAGAAGCTCACAGCCCAGGATCTGACGGTGCTGCGGCTCGTGGGTGACCATCTCGGCTCGCTCGCCTGCCGTGATCTGAAAATTCGATGTGCGACCGGGTCGGATCACGACACCGGCACGTGGGCGGACCGCAAACGGGCATTGACCGCAGAGTCGTCGTCGCGGTGGGCCGGTTCGATCACCAAGGCCACAAATGACCTGTGGGCGTTAGCGCGGCGCAGCCAACTCGCCTACATCCGTAGTCTCGAGGCCGGGATCGCCACGATCACGTACCGCCTGTCTGTGCCGCTCGGTGAGAAGGGCTCGAAGAAAGCGCCAGGCGGGTATCGCAGCCCCGAGGAGTGGTTCGCCAAGACGCGGCGCCTGCGCTTGCTTCAGGATCGGCTCCAGTGCCTGCAGGTCGATTATCAGGCCGCGCGAGTGCGGGTTGTGCGGGGTGGTAAGCGGCTGTTGCGCACCCGGCACAACCTGGAGGCCGCCGAGCTCACCAAGGCCGAATGGTGCGCGAGGTGGCAGGCCGAACGCCGGTTCATCCATGCCGATGGCGAGTCCGGCAAGCGGTACGGGAACGAGACGATCCGCATCACCCCTGAAGGTGAGGTCAGTATTAAGCTCCCGGCTCCGTTGGCGTATCTGGCCAATGCCGGGCACGGCCGGTACGTCCTCGCTGCCCCGGTGTCGTTCCCGCACCGGGGCGAGCAGTGGCGCGACCGGGTGACCACGAATCGGGCGGTGGCCTACCGCATCCATGAGGACGTGGAGCGTGGCCGCTGGTATGTGACCGCCTCGTGGACGATCCCACCGGTCATCATCACCCCGCTGGAAACCATCCGGACTGGGGGTGTGATCGGGGTGGACACCAACGCTGACCACCTGGCCGCCTGGAGACTCGACCCTTACGGCAACCCCATCGGCGCGCCGCGCCCGTTTCACTACGACCTGACCGGCAGTTCGACCCACCGTGACGCCCAGGTCCGGCATGCCCTTATCCAACTGTTGCGCTGGGCAAAACACCACGATCTCGCTATCGCGATCGAAGACCTGGACTTCACCGCGGAAACGACCCGTGAGAAACACGGGCACCGCAAGCGGTTCCGCAAGCTGATCTCCGGGATGCCGGTGAGCAGGCTGCGCGGCAGGCTGGTGGGCATGGCGGCCGAACTCGGCGTCACGATCGTCGCCGTCGACCCGGCCTACACCTCTAAATGGGGAGCCCAGCACTGGCAGCGCCCTCTGACCACTCCGCGGCGCGGTGTCAGTCGCCATGAGGCGGCGGCGGTGGCAATCGGACGACGCGCCCTGGGACACTCGATCCGGCGACGGACGGCACCGCCCCCTGCTCACCAGAGCGATGAGCAGGGGCATCGGACCGTACAGGCCGCACCGGAAGCCCCACGGCGTGAGGAACCCCGCCCCCGCGTCCTGAGACCACGGACACGATCCGTGCCGCCCGGACGCGAAGCGAACGCGGGGAACCAGGATGCTCAACACCGTTCGGAGCATCCGGCTGAGCACACCCGATCGATGCTCAGTCCGTAGGAACGGTTGACGGGGACGGACGCACCCCCAAGGGCGCGGGGCCTCTGGCCGACGGCGAGCGGTTCGAGGCGGCGATCGACGCGTACCTCGCCGGAACGCCGGTGTGGCCCGACGCGGTACGCCACCCCGGACGCACGGCCGCGGGCAAGGACGAGGTACGCGCCTGGGTGGGCCGCATCGGCGACCTGGCCGTCAAGCTGGGCGAGCTGGTCCGGCTCCGCCAGGAGGGGCTGCTCAGCGCCGAGGAGTTCACCGCCAAGTGCGCGGAGCTGCGGCGCCGCTGAACCGGGCCGGCCGGCCCGGCTCAGCCGTCGAGGAACGCCAGGACGGCCAGGACGCGGCGGTTGTCGTCGTCGGAGGGCGGCAGGTTCAGCTTCGCGAAGATGTTGGACGTGTGCTTGGCGACGGCGCGTTCGGTGACGACGAGGCGCTGGGCGATCGCGGTGTTCGACCGGCCTTCGGCCATCAGCTCCAGCACTTCGCGCTCCCGGGGCGTCAGCGCGCCGAGCGGTTCGTTCCTGACGTTCCGGGCCAGCAGCTGGGAGATCACCTGCGGGTCCATCGCGGTCCCGCCCGCCGCGACCCGGCGCACCGCGTCGATGAACTGGTCGGCGTCGAACACCCGGTCCTTCAGCAGGTAACCGATGCCGCCGCTGCCGTCGGCGAGCAGTTCCCGGGCGTACAACTGCTCGACGTGCTGGGACAGCACGAGCACGGGCAGGCCGGGGATCTCCCGCCGGGCGTGCAGCGCCGCCTGCAGACCCTCGTCGGTGAAGGACGGCGGCAGGCGTACGTCGACGACGGCCACGTCGGGCTTGAGCGTCAGCAGCGACCGGGTCAGCTCAGGACCGTTGTCGACGGCCGCGGCGATCTCAAAGCCGTACGCCTCGAGTAGCCGGATCAGACCATCGCGCAGGAGGAACAGGTCCTCCGCGAGGACGACGCGCATCACTCTCCCTCTCGGGGGGTCAGCGCCGGGGGGACGTCAGGACGCACGGCAGCTCCATCGTGACCATGGTCGGACCGCCCACCGGACTGCTGAGGGCCAGGACACCGTCGAATGTACCGAGCCGCCGCTCGATCCCGTGCAGTCCCGTGCCATGGGACGCGTCGGCGCCGCCCCGGCCGTCATCGGTGATCACGATCCGCAGCCGGTCGTCCTCGTGCCGGATGTCGATCCAGACCCGCTGTGCGCCGGAGTGCTTGGCCGCGTTGGTCAGCACCTCCGAGACCGCGAAGTAGGCCGCGGACTCGACCGGGGCCTCCAGCCGGCCGGGCAGCTCGACCGTGACCTCGGTCCGCAGCGGACTGGCCATCGCCAGCGCCCGTACGGCGTCGCCCAGGCCGCGCTCGGCCAGCACCGGGGGATGGATGCCGCGGACCAGGTCCCGTAGCTCGGTCAGCGCCTTGGACGACGACTCACGCGCCTCGGCGAGGAGCCGCCGGGCCTTCTCCGGGTCGCGGTCCATCAGCGCCTCGATCGTGCCCAGGCTCATGCCCATGGCGACCAGCCGCGCCTGCGCGCCGTCGTGCAGGTCGCGCTCGATGCGCCGCAGCTCGGCCGCCTGTGTGTCCAGCGCGTCGGAGCGGGACTCCGTCAGGTGCGCGACCCGCAGCTCCAGCTCCCGCTCCCGCGTCGGGGCGAGCAGTCCCTTCGTGACCACGGAGCTCGCCCGCATGAGCCGGGGCGCGAGCCAGATGCCGATTACCGAGTACACGACGCCGAGCAGCGCCGCGTTGTCGGCCGTGTCCTGACTCATGACGTGGATGAAGGTGTACCACTCGCCGCCGCCCGCGTCGTGGATCGGCTTCCAGACGCCGGCCGCCAGCACCCAGCCGTACGGGCCGTACATGGGGAGGACGAAGGCGATGATCCCCAGTACGAAGCCCACCGTCGCGTCCACGAACAGCCACAGCACGTCCCGCCAGGTCGCCGGATCGGCCACGGCCCACCGGTAGCGCTGCAGGATGCCGCGAAACCCGCCGCGGAACTTCGGCTTCGGCTTGTACGGCTCCTTGATCTCCACGCCGAACCACTCGTGCGCCAGCCGCCGGCGCGCGTTGGCATAGGCGCGGACCAGGCGGGTCACCAGGGGGAACAGCACGATCCCGACGGGGAACGTCACAGCGAAGAACACGATGGACAAGACGAACAACACCAGCGACACCGGCAACGCCAGCAACGCCATCGCGAGACCTCGTACGGCCGCGAGCGCACCGTTCTTCACTGTTCCCTCCGATTCCGGATCTCATCATTCACCGTCGAGCGTGCCGATTGTCGGCGTTACGGTCACTGGGCCTGAGAACCGGGCTATGGTGGTGCCAGCACCACTTTTAACCGGGGGTAAACCTACCGATCCCTAGGGTGCTCACCGGCTGGGCGCGTCACCGGCGCGTCCCTAGCGTCTCGTGACAGTCAGTACCTAATCCACGAACGCGAGGGGACTTCCGCATGTCCGAGACAGCCACCCTGCCCAGGAGCGACTTCGCCCCGTTGATCCGCGAGGTGCGCGCCGCCGGTCTGCTGGAGCGGCGCACTCGGCGCTACGCCGGCACGGTGGGCCTCGACCTGCTGCTGTACGGCGCCGTGTTCGCCCTGATCGCGTTCGTCGGCGACTCCTGGTGGCAGCTCGCCCTGGCCGTGCCCGCGGCGATCCTCACGACCCGTCTCTACTTCGTCGGGCACGACGCCGGCCACGGGCAGATCGCCGGGACCCGCCGCGTGAACCGCCTCATGGGAATGCTGGTCGGGAACCTGGCGGTCGGCCTGAGCTACGGCTGGTGGACCGACAAGCACAACCGGCACCACGCGAACCCGAACCACGTGGACAAGGACCCCGACGTCGGCGTCGGAGTCCTCGTCTGGACGGCCGAACAGGCCGCGGACCGGCGCGGCGCCGTCACCCGGTGGCTCACCCGCAACCAGGGCCGGCTGTTCTTCCCGCTGCTCCTCCTGGAGGGGTTCAACCTCAAGGTCTCCAGCGTCCGGTCGGTGATCTCGGCGGCGCGCGGCGAGACCGGCGCCCGGCAGCGGCGTACGGCGCTCGTCGAGGCGGCCTTCCTGGCCCTGCACTTCGCCGGCTACCTCGGCCTGGTGTTCAGCGTCATGTCGCCGGGCAAGGCGGTCCTCTTCATCCTGGTGCATCAGGCGGTGCTCGGCGTCCACCTGGGCTGTTCCTTCGCCCCGAACCACAAGGGCATGCCGATGCCGGGCCCGGACGAGCGCTGGGACCACCTCCGCAAGCAGGTCCTCACCTCCCGGAACGTCCGCGGCGGCCTCGTCACCGACTGGTTCCTGGGCGGGCTGAACTACCAGATCGAGCACCACCTGTTCCCCGGCATGCCGCGCCCGAACCTGCGCCGCGCCCAGCCCCTCGTACGGGCGCACTGCGAGCGGCTCGACCTCCCGTACACCGAGGAGGGCCTGATCGAGTCGTACGCCCACGCGCTCGGCCACCTGCAGGACGTCGGCGCCCCGCTGCGCTGAGCCCCCGGACCGGCGCGGGAATGCCCGGTGGCCTCGGCATGTTGTCGTGTCTGGCACACTGGAACACGCTGTGGTACCGGTTCACATCCCCGAACTCCCTCTGGGATGACCCGGCGACCACCCGGAGCGAGGAGAGATAGTGAAGCCTGAGATCCACCCCGACTACGTCGTCACCACGGTGACGTGCACGTGCGGGAGCACCTTCCAGACCCGCAGCACCGCGCAGAACGGCGTCATCCACGCCGACGTGTGCTCGAGCTGCCACCCGTTCTACACGGGCAAGCAGAAGATCCTCGACACCGGTGGTCGCGTGGCGCGCTTCGAGAAGCGCTTCGGCAAGAAGGCCGCGGGCGGCAACAAGAAGTAGGTCGGACCGCTACGCCGGCCGGAGGCACGCCGCCCCGGCCGGCGTTCCGCCTGTCCGCCCACCTACCCGGCTGACCGAGGACCTGACGTGAATCTCGACGATCTCGTCGGCGAGTACGCCGACATCGAAAAGCGGCTCGCCGATCCGGCCGTACACGCCGACCAGGCGACGGCGCGCCGGCTGGGCAAGCGCTACGCCGAGCTGCGGCCGATCGTCGAGACCGCCCGTGACCTGCGGGCCGCCCAGGACGACGCGGCCGCCGCGCGCGAACTGGCCGCCGAGGACCCCGTCTTCGCCGAGGAGGCGGCCGACCTCGACAAGCGCATCGACGAGCTCGAGGAGACGCTGCGGCGCCTGCTCGTGCCGCGCGACCCCAACGACGACAAGGACATCATCCTCGAGATCAAGGCGGGGGAGGGCGGCGAGGAGTCCGCGCTCTTCGCCGGCGACCTGCTGCGGATGTACCTCCGCTACGCCGAGCGCGTCGGCTGGAAGACCGAGATCATCGACGCCCAGCACTCCGACCTCGGCGGGTACAAGGACGTCACGGTCGCCGTGAAGTCCCGGGGCACCGAGGACGGCGTCTGGGCCCGCCTGAAGTACGAGGGCGGCGTGCACCGCGTCCAGCGCGTCCCCGCCACCGAGTCGCAGGGCCGCATCCACACCAGCGCCGCCGGCGTGTTCGTCATGCCCGAGGCCGAGGACATCGACGTCCAGATCGACCCGAACGACCTGCGCATCGACGTCTTCCGCTCCAGCGGCCCCGGCGGCCAGAGCGTCAACACGACCGACTCGGCCGTCCGGATCACCCACCTGCCCACCGGCATCGTCGTGTCCTGCCAGAACGAGAAGAGCCAGCTCCAGAACAAGGAGCAGGCCCTGCGCATCCTGCGCGCCCGGATGCTGGCGGTCGCCCAGGAGGAGGCCGAGGCCGCCGCGTCGGCCGAGCGCAAGAGCCAGGTGCGCACCGTCGACCGTTCCGAGCGGGTTCGCACCTACAACTTTCCGGAGAATCGCATCTCCGACCACCGCGTGGGCTACAAGGCATATAACCTCGACCAGGTACTCGACGGAGACCTGCACAACGTCACCCAGGCCCTCGTCGACGCCGACATGGAGCAAAGACTCGCCGAAGCCACATGACCCACCTGTTGTCCGACGAGATCGCCCGTGCGACGGCGCGCCTGGCCGCCGCGGGGGTTCCGTCGCCGCGCGCCGACGCCGAGGAGCTGGCGGCATTCGTGCACGGCGTCAAGCGCGCCGAGCTGCACACCGTGCCCGACGCCGCCTTCGACGCGCGGTTCTGGGAGGGCATCGCGCGGCGTGAGGCGGGCGAGCCGCTGCAGCACATCACCGGCCGGGCGTTCTTCCGCTACCTCGAGCTGAAGGTCGGGCCGGGCGTGTTCGTGCCCCGCCCGGAGACCGAGGTCCTCGCCGGCTGGGCCATCGACACGCTCCACAAGATGGACGTCGGCGACCCTCTCGTGGTCGACTTCGGCACCGGCTCGGCCGCGATCGCGCTGTCCATCGCCCAGGAGGTCCCGCGCGCACGGGTGCACGGCGTGGAGAAGGACCCGAAGGCGTACGTCCACGCCACCCGCAACGTCGAGGACCTCGACGAGCGCGGCCGCGTCCGGCTGCACCTCGGCGACTTCGGCGACGCGCTGCACGAGTTCGACGGCGCGGTCGACCTGGTCGTGAGCAACCCGCCGTACATCCCGATGTCGGAGTGGGAGTACGTCCCGGAGGATGTCCGCGACTTCGACCCGGCCGCGGCGTTGTGGGGCGGGGGAGACGACGGCCTCGACGCCGTCCGCGTCGTCGAGCGTACGGCCCGGCGTCTGCTGCGCCCGGGCGGCTGGGTCGCCGTCGAGCACAGCGACCTCCAGGGCCACCCGGTCTACTGGATCTTCGCCGAGGAGCTCGGCTGGCGCGACGTCCGCAACCACAAGGACCTCACCGGCCGCGACCGCTTCGTAACCGCCCGCCTCGGCACCGACTGACCTCCTCGATATCCACAGTTCTCGCGAACTTCCCACGTGCGGTGACGCACCGTGTCGCGATGATTGCGCCATGTACCTTGCCCCCGGGGACCGAGCAGAGCATCCTGAAGCAGGCTGGAGTGAGGAGGCCGTGACGAGCAGGTATGCGGTGGTCGTCGAGCGCGCCGAGGACGGCGGCTACGGTGCATACGCTCCGGACCTGCCGGGATGCGTCGCCGTCGGAGAGACCGAAGAGGAGACCATCTCTCTGATGCGGGAGGCCATTGAGTTCCATCTCGCGGGCCTGCGCGAAGCGGGGGAGGCGGTTCCGGATCCGTCGACGGCCAGGGTGGCGTTGATCGAGGCCGCCTGATCGTGATCGAGTGATCCGCTGCCGGAACGGGTGATCCCTGTCCGGGCGGGTGCGCGGCGGTGGAAGAATGGCGGGCGTGAGCCGACGATACGACTGCTCGGAGCCGCTGGAGCGGACGAAGGGGATCGCGGACGCCGTCTCGGCCGTCCGCCGTGGTGAGCTGGTGGTCCTGCCCACCGACACGGTGTACGGGATCGGCGCGGACGCGTTCACGCCGAGCGCGGTGACCGCGCTCCTCGACGCGAAGGGCCGCGGCCGCGACATGCCGTCCCCTGTGCTCGTCGGGTCGGTGCGCGCCGCGCAGGCGCTGGTCGACGACCTCGGCACGTACGGCCAGGATCTGATCGACGAGTTCTGGCCCGGCGCGCTGACGATCGTGTGCCGCGCCAACACCACCCTCGCCTGGGACCTCGGCGACACCAAGGGCACCGTCGCGATCCGGATGCCGCTGCACCAGCTCGCCCTGGAGCTGCTGAAGGAGACCGGCCCGATGGCGGTCAGCAGCGCCAACCGCTCCGGCGCCGCCCCGTCGCGCACGGCCGAGGAGGCGGAGACCCAGCTCGGCGACTCCGTCTCGGTCTACCTGGACGACGGCCCGAGCGGCGACGACATGCCCTCGTCGATCGTCGACCTGACGGGCGCGGTCCCGCGCCTGCTGCGGGCGGGCGCCATCTCAGAGGAGCGCCTCCGCGAGGTCTGCGGCGTCCTCCTCAGCGACGAGGACGACCCGACCCCGGAGCCGCCGGCCGACGACGACCACAAGGACGCCGCGAAGCTCGCTGAGGACCCGCAGAACGCCCGTCCGCCGCTGCCCGAGACGGACGCGAAGCCCCCTGCCTCCGCAGACCACACGAACGCCGACAAGGACGCGCCCACCGACCGCTGAGCCCGGATCTCGCCGAGGATTTCTGTCGTGGTAGCGACAACAATCCTCGGCACTGACCAGCCCATCCGGTCTTCGCGCATCCAGCGACGAGAACCGGTCTTGCCCCACCATGCTCGGGGGCAAGACCGGCGATGTCTCATCCGTGCCGGAAGCGCGGACCTGTCATCTGGTCGGCGTCGTCGTCGGCGATCTAGTCGCCCCCACACCTGATCCCTGGCGTTCACTGCTCTCTAAGAGCAGCGAACGCCAGGGATCTTGGTAACTTCTGGTCCACGGCAAGGTCACCTCGGCGGCGAAGGTCCTCCAGCGAGGGGGAGTGATCCTGTCCAGCTCGAACAGGAGAGACGGAGCGCTGGGAAGGGTCAGTAGTGCTGGCGCCAGGCGCCGCACTTCTTGGTCGTGAACTTGCCCTTGCTCCAGGTGCCGCGGCACTCCTGGACGTACATGTGCTTGATCCGGGCCGACGTGACGGTCTGCCACTTGTCCTGGACCTGGTCGCCCGTGAGCGCGACGACCCGTACGTCGTCCTTCTGCTTCTTCGTGCCGGTGAAGGTGAAGCGGAGGGCGGCGCTGTAGCCGTCCTTCTTCGTGTCCTTCAGGTCGAAGGTCAGCGTCACCTTCGACGCCTCGGTGTTGTAGAAACCGAAGGCGTCGACCCCGGACAGGCCGACGGTGCGCCAGAAGCCGACCGCCGCGTCCGCGGGCGTCGTGGTCAGGGCGAACGTCGTGATGATGACGCCGGCTGCGAGGGTGGCCGTCGCGATTCGCCGCATTGATCCCTCCAGGATCGCTTTTGGGCGTGCCGGACGGGGATGTTAGCACTCGTTGAGTTCGCCGGGCATAAAAGAAGACGGGCCCCGCCGCGCCGCGGAGCCCGTCAGACGGCGAAAGGTCAGCCGACCTTCTTCCAGCCCTTAGCGGGCGTGAACGACCCGTCCGAGCCGACCAGTGCTTCGCGGACGTACACGTAGGTGCCGAAGTAGTACTTCGTCCCGGTGGCGTAGGCGGCGGTCGCGTAGTACTTGTGAATCACGCCCGTGTTGGGATTCTTGACCTCGAAGCCCGCGTACTTGCCGTCCCTCGGGGCGGTGTCCTTCAGCGTGATGGTGATCTTGATCTTCTTCTTGCCCTTGGAGGTGTAGTGGCCCCAGCGGCCCTTCGCCGCGGCCCCCGTTACACCGGAACTTCCGCTGGTCGCCCAGGAGTAGGGAGTGGCGACGGCGGTGGCGCTGACCTGCGGCTGGCTGCCGGCCTTCAGGAGCTCCGCCTTGCTGCCGACGCTTTCCATGCTCTTGGTGTCGGCGCTCGCCGGTCCGGCGGCGAGGGCGATGGCGGCAGCGGCTGCGACGGCCCCCGTGGCGACAAGAGTCGCAATGCGACGCATTGATCCTCCGTGTTCGGAGATTGGATGAACGGGAAGGACCGTAGCACTTCCGAAGAATGCGATGTGCCGGTTTTTCGGGTGATTTTGTGGCCGGGAAAGGACTGGAACCGATGGGGGGCTACCGACATCTAACGGGCATGCGTGACGCATGACCTGAGGCCGGTAGAGAGGAATGTCGGGGGCGGGGTCTAGGGTCCTTCTTTCGTGCATTCCGGCCGTCGGTGAATCGCCGGGAGCCGAACCAGCGCGGGGTCTCGGGCGTCTGACCTCAGCAGGAGACGTCGCCGCGGTGGGGCGATGATCGTAGCGGAGCGGAGACGAACCTATAGCAGGCGGCCCGGACGGTTGTGTGATCATCGGCACACTCAGGGATGGATAACGCGGTCCTGCCATGGAACCTGCCCGGGCCAGGCCGACGTGCCTCGCCGGGACGGTGCGAGTGACCATCGCCGCTTGGTCATCGGGAATAGAGTTGGGTCCCGCACGGCGGGCTCGGTGGACGGTGGAGGGAGGCGGGCGGTGCGGGAGTACATCCTCACGTTCCTGACGGCGGCGATCGTCACCTACCTTCTCGTTCCCCTGGTGCGGAAGTTCGCAATCGCCTTCAAGGCGATGACGCCGGTGCGCGACCGGGACGTGCACGCCATCCCCACGCCGCGCATCGGCGGCCTGGCGATGTTCTTCGGGATGTGCGCCGCGCTCCTGATGGCCTCACGGCTGCCGCACATGCGCGACGTCTTCACCGAGAGCCCCACGTGGGTCGGCCTGTTGTCGGCCGGTGGGCTGCTGGTCGTGGTGGGCATCGCCGACGACCGCTGGGAGATCGACGCGCTGACCAAGATGGCCGGCCAGGTCGCGGCGGCCGGGCTGCTCATCATGAACGGTGTCCAGCTGCTGTGGATCCCGCTGCCCGGCGCGACCCTCGCGCTGCCGCCGTCGTACGGCGTGCCGGTCACGATCCTCGTCGTGGTCGCGACGATCAACGCGGTGAACTTCATCGACGGGCTCGACGGGCTGGCCGCGGGCATCGTGGGCGTCTCGGCACTCGCCTTCTTCGTGTACGCCTATCTGGTCACCGTCGTCGCGCACCTCGATCACCAGAGCGCCCCGGCGCTGATCGCGGCGGTGCTGGCCGGGATGTGCGTCGGGTTCCTCCCGCACAACTTCAGCCCGGCGCGGATCTTCATGGGCGACACCGGCTCCATGCTGATCGGGCTGATGCTGGCCACGTCCATGATCACCGTGTCGGGGTTCGACCCGGTGGCCCTGAAGGGGTCGATCAACCGGTTCCCGACGCTGCTGCCGCTGCTGCCGGTGGCGATCCTCGTCGTCCCCTACGCCGACATGCTGATGGCGGTGGTCCGCCGGACGTACGGCGGGCGGTCGCCGTTCGCGCCGGACAAGAAGCACATGCACCACCGGCTGCTGAACCTCGGTCACTCGCACCGGGGCGCCGCGCTGGTGATGTACCTCTGGACGGCGCTGTTCTCCTTCGGAGTGGTCGCGCTGTCCGCCGCCAAGTCGCCGCTGCTCGTGCTGGCCGCCGCGACCGTCGTCGCGATCGCCGCACTCGTGGTGATGGCGTTCCCGCAGCTACGCCCGCACGGACGGCGACACCGGACGGGCGAGGAAACTCCCTCGGACAAGCGTCCTCGGCAGGCCGCGTGAGCTGCGGACTTTACCATTACTTGGTAGGTCATTCCGACCAGTGAGAAGCTTGTGATACCTTTCACGAGCGGGCAACCGAACACCCACCGTGAACACTCGGAGCACTCATGCACTCCAACGACGCCCGGATCCTCCGTGGCGCCGCGATCCCGACCGGCCTCGTCGGCCTGGTAGCGATCATCGCCGGCCTGCTCTTCGCCGGCGGTAAGGGAGCCCTGGGCTCCGCGCTCGGGACCGTCGTGGTGCTTGCATTCTTCACCCTCGGCGTGGTCGTCGTCAGCTATGTCACGAAAATTTCCGAACAGATGGTCCTGATGGCCGGCCTGTTCAGCTTCCTCGTGAAATTCATCGTGGTGCTGGGCCTGGTCATCGCGTTGAAAGACGTGACCCTGTGGAACGCTCGTGCCTTCGGCTGGACGGTGATCGCCCTCACGGTCGTCTGGCTCGCGGCCGAGACGAACGCGACCCTCAAGGTGAAGGCCCCGTATGTCGAACCCGCCCCCCGGTCGCAGAGCCAGGGCAAGTCGGGCGCATGATGACAATGGACTACTCCAATATGACTACGCGGGAGGTGGCCTGCTATCGTCCGAGACGCGATGACCGGGGATGGGCGTCAGCCCAGCGATGCAGACAACCGCAAGTTCGCCAACGACATGTCAGCGGCGCCCGCAACCCTGCTGGGCGGCATGCTGGTCTACGGCGGAGCGGGGTGGCTGCTCGCACGCTGGCTCCACGTCCCGGCCCTGCTTCCCATCGGGCTGGTATTCGGCCTCGTCTTCGCGAGCTACCTGGTCTACGCCCGCTACGGCCGCTGAGTAGGGCCTGCGGAGCCGTAGCCCACCGAGACGACAGCAAGGTTGCCGCCTTGATGAGCTACGACTGCGAAAGGATCGCCGGGTGAGTGCGCCGCACCTCCTCGCCAAGGACTTCCAAGACGAGGCCCCGGGCCTCGGCCTCTTCCAGTGGAAGCCGCTCTTCCACATCGGCCCGTTCGCCGTGGCCAAGCCGATCGTCCTGTGCCTGATCGTGGCGATCGTCATCGTCGCGTTCTTCTGGGCCGCCTTCGCCAAGCCCAAGCTGGTGCCCCGCGGCGCGCAGAACGTCGGCGAGGTCCTCTACATGTTCGTCCGGGACGAGATCGCCCGGCCGTTCCTGGGCAAGGACGCCGAGAAGTGGATGCGGCTGCTGGTGCCGCTGTTCTTCTTCGTCTGGCTCGGCAACCTCATGTCGGTGATCCCGATCGCGCAGTTCCCGGTGAACTCGCGAATCGCGTTCCCCATGGTCCTCGCCCTGCTGGTCTACGCGACCTTCTGGGTCGTCGGCGTCAAGCACCAGGGCTTCTTCGGCCTGCTCAAGAACGCGACGATGCCGCCGGACCTGCCGTGGCCGCTCTACATCCTGGTCATCCCGATCGAGTTCGCCTCGACCTTCCTGCTGCGGCCGTTCACCCACGCGGTCCGGCTCTTCGCGAACATGTTCGCCGGCCATCTCCTGGTCGCGCTGTTCGCGACGGTAGGCTTTCACTTCCTCTTCGAGAAGCTGACCCCGCTGGGCGCCCCGGTCGGCATTCTCGGCGTCATCCTGACGATCTTCATGACGGCCTTCGAGCTGTTCGTGCAGGCGGTGCAAGCGTACGTCTTCGCACTGCTCGCGGCGTTCTACATCAGCGCCGGTCTGTACGCCGACCACTGATAGCAACCCGAAAACCCCAAGACCTGACCGGTGGGGAGCCCCACCGGCCGAGTGAAAAGGAAAAGGAATGACGAACCTCCTCGCCGCCGCCGTCGACATCAACCACGGTCTCAAGTCGATCGGGTACGGCCTCGCGGCCATCGGCCCGGGCATCGGCGTCGGCATCGTCTTCGGCCAGGGCGTACAGGCCATGGCCCGTCAGCCCGAGATGACCAACGTCATTCGCCAGAACATGATCCTGGGCTTCGCCTTCTCCGAGGCGCTCGCCCTGATCGGTCTGGTCATGCCGTTCGTCTACTGACCAAGACTTTTTACGGAAGGCTGTGCACGCCATGTACCTGGCGCAACACGCGGGGCTGCTAGCGGCGGAGAGCAAGAACCCCAACCCGCTCTTCCCTGACGCGGCCGAGATGATCGTTGGCATCTTCTCGTTCCTCGTCGTGCTGTTCTTCCTCGGCAAGGTTCTCATCCCGCGCATCCAGAAGGCGCTCGAGGAGCGCACTGACGCGATCGAGGGTGGGATCAAGCGGGCCGAGGAGGCGCAGTCCGAGGCCCAGCGGACGCTCGAGCAGTACCAGACGCAGCTGGCCGAGGCCCGGCAGGAGGCCGCACGGATCCGCGAGGAGGCGCGCGAGCAGGGGGCGCAGATCATCGCGGAGCTGCGCGACCAGGCGCAGGCCGAGGCACAGCGGCTCGTCGACCAGGCGCACACCCAGATCGACGCCGACCGGCAGCAGGCGTTCACCCAGCTCCGTACGGAGATCGGGGAGCTCGCGATCGAGCTGGCCGGCCGCATCGTCGGCGAGTCCCTCGAGGACGAGGCCCGGCGTCGCGGCACCGTCGACCGCTTCCTCGACGAGCTCGAGGACCGTGCGCGGGCGGGGGCGTAAGAAATGATCGGCGCGAGCAGGGCCTCGTTCGTCGAGGCCAGGGAGCGGCTCGAGGCCGTCCTGTCCACCGCTGGTGACCCGGCGGCGTTCGGCGACGAGCTGTTCGCCGTGGTGCACCTGCTCGACCGGGAGCACGTGCTGCGCCGGGCCCTGTCGGACCCGGCCCAGCCGGCCGACCGGCGGGCCGGGCTGGCCACGGCCGTGCTCGACGGCAAGGTCGCCCCGGCGGTCCGTGACTTCATCGGCGACGTCGTACGGCTGCGGTGGGCGCGGTCCACCGAGCTCGCCGACGCGGTCGAGGAGCTCGCGGTGACCGCCGTCGCGGCCGCCGCCGAGGCGCAGTCGCGGATCGACGACGTGGAAGACGAGCTCTTCCGGTTCGGACGGATCGTCGAGGGGCAGCCGGAGCTGCGGGGCGCGCTGGTGGACCGGCGGGTGCCGGCCGAGCGCAAGGTCGAGCTGGTCACCACGCTGCTGGAGGGCAAGACTGCGGCGGCGACGTTGCGGCTGGTCAGCGAGGCTGTGGCACATCCCCGAGGACGTAGTCTGGAGCGAGCGCTCGAGGGCTACGGACGGATCGTCGCCGAGCGCCGCAACCGGCTGGTCGCGGTGGTCCGCACGGCGGTCGAGCTCGACGAGGCGCGGAAGACGCGGCTGACGGCCGCGCTGTCGGCGCAGTACGGCCGCGACGTTCACTTGAACATTGAGGTCGACCCCTCCGTTTTGGGTGGTATTTCCGTCCAGATCGGGGACGAGGAAATCGACGGCACCATCGCTCGCCGGCTGGAAGACGTCCGCCGGCGAATCGAACGGTCGAGCTGAACCAAGCATCGGACTCACGGAGAGAGACGAAGAAGACATGGCGGAGCTGACGATCCGGCCGGAGGAGATCCGGGGCGCGCTCGAGCGCTTCGTCCAGGCCTACGAGCCGGAGACCGCCGCGCGCGAGGAGGTCGGGACCGTCGTCGAGTGCTTCGACGGCATCGCCTTCGTCGAGGGCCTGCCCTCGGCCATGGCGAACGAGCTCCTTGAGTTCGAGGACGGCACGCGCGGCATCGCGCTGAACCTGGACGTTCGCCAGATCGGTGTCGTCATCCTGGGCGACTTCTCCAAGATCGAGGAGGGCCAGCAGGTCAAGCGGACCGGCGAGGTCCTGTCGGTCCCCATCGGCGACGGCTACCTCGGCCGCGTCGTGGACTCGCTGGGGAACCCGATCGACGGCAAGGGCGCGATCGAGACGACCGGCCGCCGCGAGCTGGAGCTGCAGGCGCCAGGCGTCATGCAGCGCCAGCCGGTGGGCGAGCCGCTGCAGACCGGCATCAAGGCGATCGACGCGCTGACGCCGATCGGCCGCGGCCAGCGGCAGCTGATCATCGGTGACCGGCAGACCGGCAAGACCACCGTCGCGATCGACACGATCCTGAACCAGAAGCAGGCGTGGGAGAGCGGCGACCCGAGCAAGCAGGTCCGCTGCATCTACGTCGCGGTCGGCCAGAAGGGCTCGACGATCGCGCAGGTGCGGGCCACCCTCGAGGCGGCCGGCGCCCTGGAGTACACCACGATCGTGGCCGCTCCGGCGTCCGACCCCGCAGGCTACAAGTACATCGCCCCCTACACCGGCTCGGCCATCGGCCAGCACTGGATGTACGAGGGCAAGCACGTCCTGATCGTGTTCGACGACCTGTCCAAGCAGGCCGAGTCGTACCGCGCGATCTCGCTGCTGCTGCGCCGTCCGCCGGGCCGCGAGGCCTACCCCGGTGACGTGTTCTACCTGCACTCGCGGCTGCTGGAGCGGTGCGCGAAGCTGTCGGACGACATGGGCGCCGGCTCGATGACGGGTCTGCCGATCATCGAGACCAAGGGCAACGACGTCTCGGCGTACATCCCGACGAACGTCATCTCGATCACCGACGGCCAGGTCTTCCTGGAGACGGACCTGTTCAACCAGGGCGTCCGGCCGGCCATCAACGTCGGTATCTCGGTGTCCCGCGTCGGCGGCGCCGCGATGACCAAGGCGATGCGCAAGGCGACCAGCAACCTGAAGCTGTTCCTGTCGCAGTTCCGCGACCTGGAGGCGTTCGCCGCGTTCGCGTCCGACCTGGACGCCGCGTCGCGCGCCCAGCTGGACCGCGGCGCCCGCCTGGTCGAGCTGCTCAAGCAGCCGCAGAACAACCCGTTCCCGATGGAGCAGCAGGTCGTCTCCATCTGGTCGGGCACGAACGGCGAGCTCGACGACGTGCCGATCGAGGACATCCGCCGGTTCGAGGCCGAGCTGCTCGACTACGTGAAGCGCAACCAGTCGGGTCTGCTGGACGGCATCCGGGAGACCGGCCAGTTCGGCGACGACGCCCAGTCGACCCTGAAGGACGCCATCGCGGAGTTCAAGAAGGGCTTCGAGACCACGAACCACGGCCTGCTCGTCCAGGAGCAGCCGGTCGAGGCCATCGATGAGGGTGACGTCGAGCAGGAGAAGATCACCCGCGTAAGGAAGAAGTAAGGCATGGGTGCCCAGCTTCGGACGATCCGGCGCCGTATCGCCACGACGAGGTCGATGGCGAAGATCACGCGCGCGCAGGAGCTCATCGCCTCGTCGCGGATCGTCAAGGCACAGCAGCGGGTGCGGGAGTCGGGGCCGTACGCCCGGCAGATCACGCGCGCCATCTCCGCGCTGGTCAGCCACAACGTCGGTGTCGGCCACCCGCTGCTGACCGAGCGGACCGACAGCAAGCGCGCCGCGGTGCTGATCATCACGAGTGACCGCGGGTTCGCCGGCGGTTACAACGCGAACGTCATCCGCGAGGCGGAAGGCCTGATGACGATGCTGCGGGAGCAGGGCAAGGAGCCCATCCCGTATATCGTCGGGCGCAAGGGCGTCGGCTGGTACCGCTTCCGCGAGCGCGAGTTCGCCGGGGAGTGGACCGGCTTCAGCGACAACCCGCGGTTCGAGAACGCCGAGACCATCGGCCGTGCTCTCGTCCGTGAGTTCGAGAAGCCGGCCGACGAGGGCGGCGTCGCCGAGATCCATGTCGTCTACACCGAGTTCGTGTCGATGCTGACGCAGACGGCGCAGGTCCGCCGGCTGCTGCCGCTGGAGATCGAGGAGTCCGAGCAGGCCCCGGAGGAGCAGAGCCAGGGCGTGCTTCCGGCGTACGAGTTCGAGCCCTCCGCGGACGCCGTGCTCGACGCCCTCCTGCCGAACTACATCGAGAGCCGGATCTGGCACATGCTGCTCCAGGCGGCCGCCTCCGAGCACGCGCAGCGGCGGCGGGCGATGAAGTCGGCGACCGACAACGCCAACGATGTGATCGAGAACCTGACGCGGGTCGCGAACCAGGCCCGTCAGGCCGAGATCACGCAGGAAATCAGCGAGATCGTCGGTGGCGCGAACGCGCTCGCCGAGAGCTCCGCGGGGAGTGAGTGAGAGTCACCATGACTGCTTCGGTAGAAACAGCCACGGCGACGGGCCGCGTCGCCCGCGTCACCGGCGCCGTCATCGACGTGGAGTTCTCCGTCGATACGATGCCGGAAATCTACAACGCGCTGCAGATCGAGGTCACGATCGGCGGTGAGACCCGGACGCTGACCCTCGAGGTCGCCCAGCACATCGGCGACAACATGGTCCGCGCCATCTCGCTGCAGCCCACCGACGGCGTCGTCCGCGGCGCGCCGGTGGTCGACACCGGCGCCGCGATCTCGGTGCCGGTCGGCGACGGCGTCAAGGGCCACGTCTTCAACACCATCGGCGAGTCCCTCGACGTCCCGTCCTCGACGCTGGAGGTCACCGAGCGCTGGCCGATCCACCGGCACGCGCCGGCGTTCGACCAGCTCGAGAGCAAGACCGAGATCCTCGAGACGGGCATCAAGGTCATCGACCTGCTCACTCCGTACGTCAAGGGCGGCAAGATCGGCCTGTTCGGCGGCGCCGGTGTGGGCAAGACGGTGCTCATCCAGGAGATGATCACCCGTGTCGCCCGTAACCACCGTGGTACCTCGGTGTTCGCGGGCGTCGGCGAGCGCACCCGTGAGGGCACCGACCTGCTGCTGGAGATGAAGGAGGCCGACGTCCTCAAGGACACGGCGCTCGTCTTCGGCCAGATGGACGAGCCGCCGGGCACCCGTCTGCGGGTGGCCCTGTCCGCGCTGACCATGGCGGAGTACTTCCGCGATGTGCAGAACCAGGACGTGCTGCTGTTCATCGACAACATCTTCCGGTTCACCCAGGCGGGTTCGGAGGTCTCCACGCTGCTCGGCCGTATGCCGTCCGCCGTGGGTTACCAGCCGACCCTCGCCGACGAGATGGGCGAGCTGCAGGAGCGGATCACCTCGACCCGTGGTCACTCGATCACCTCGATGCAGGCGATCTACGTGCCCGCGGACGACATCACCGACCCGGCGCCGCACACCACGTTCGCGCACCTCGACGCCACGACGGTGCTCTCCCGTGCGATCACGGAGAAGGGCATCTACCCGGCGGTGGACCCGCTGGACTCGACGTCGCGGATCATGGACCCGGTCATCCTCGGCCGGGAGCACTACGACACCGCCCAGCACGTGAAGCAGATCCTGCAGCGCTACAAGGAGCTGCAGGACATCATCTCACTCCTGGGCATCGACGAGCTCTCCGAAGAGGACAAGGTCACGGTCGAGCGCGCGCGCCGCATCGAGCGGTTCCTGTCGCACCCGATGTACATGGCCGAGGCCTTCACGGGCCAGCAGGGCGAGAACGTGTCGCTGAGCGACACGGTCGCGTCCTTCAAGGCCATCGCCGAGGGCAAGTACGACCACCTCCCGGAGCAGGCGTTCTTCATGGTCGGTGGCATCGAGCAGGCCGAGAAGAAGGCCCAGGAGCTGCAGAAGTAACGCTTCGCGCGTTCGGAGGAGAGCAAGTGGCAAAGCTGCACGTCGAGCTCGTCTCACCGGAGCGTGAGATCTGGGCCGGCGAAGCCGATATGGTCGTTGCCAAGACCATCGAGGGTGAGATGGGCATCATGCCCGGTCACGCGCCGGTCCTGGGCCTGCTGGTGGACGGCAGTGTCGTGCGGATCAAGCCCGCCGACGAGTCGGAGACCATCTCCGCGATGGTCTCCGGCGGTTTCTTCTCGGTCGCCTCCGACGAGGTGTCGGTGCTCGCCGAGTACGCCGAGCTGGGCGGCGAGATCGACCTCGACGCCGCCCGCGCGGAGTACGAGCGGGTCTCGGGCCTGGAGGGCGAGGAGGCCGCGGTCGCGCAGCGGCGGGCCCGCGCGCGCCTGCGGGCCGCCGGCCAAGAGGTCTGACCGGCACCGGACTCGTGGGGGAAGCAGGGGGGAGTGGGCGAGTACCTGGCGTGGGACATCGGCGGGCTGCTCGCTGTCGTCCTGGTGGCGGTGCTCGCCGCGTTCGCCCTGTTGTCGCTGCGGCGTTGGTTGCTCGAACGCCGCGGCGGCACGGTCGAGTGCAGCCTCCGCGACCCCTACGGCCGTGGCGTATGGCGGCTCGGCATCGGTCGGTACAACGGTGACGAGCTGCTCTGGTTCGCGATTTTCGGCATTCGGCTGAGGCCCCGGCGGGTCGTACACCGCCGGGGCCTCGTCGTTTCCGGGCGCCGCAAGCCGGAGGCCGAGGAGGAGGCCGCCCTTCAGCCGGACGCCGGCATCCTCGAGATCCAGGACGGCAACGGCACCGTCGAGCTGGCGATGAGCGGAGCGGCGCTGACCGGCTTCCTCGCCTGGCTCGAGGCCGCCCCGCCCGGCACCCCGCTCGCCTGACGCGCCGCCCCGTCGGGCACCCTGAGCGCCTGACGCGCCGTTCCGCCGGGCTCGCCGATCACCTGGCGCCGGACGCCGACCGGCTCAGCGCTCGCCGCCGGGCTTCCACAGCACGTCGCCGCGGTCGCCGTTGGCCTTGCGGCCGAGGATGAACAGCAGGTCGGACAGCCGGTTGAGGTACTTCGCGGTCAGCGGGTTCATGTCCTCGTGGACCGTCAGCGCCGCCCAGGTGGTCCGCTCGGCGCGGCGCGCGACCGTGCGCGCGACGTGCAGCAGCGCCGCTCCCGGAGTGCCGCCGGGCAGGATGAAGCTCCGCAGCGTGGCCAGGTCGGCGTTGTGCTCGTCGCACGCGGCCTCGAGCCGGGTGATGTAGTCCTCGGTGACCCGCAGCGGCGGGAACTTCGGGTCGGGAACGATCGGGGTGCTCAGGTCCGCGCCGACGTCGAAGAGGTCGTTCTGGACCCGGGTGAGCAGCGTGGCGATGTCCTCCGGCAGGTCGCCCATGGCGAGCGCGACGCCGATCGCGCTGTTGGCCTCGTCGACGTCGGCGTACGCCGCGAGCCGAGGGTCGGTCTTGGCCGTACGGCTCATGTCGCCGAGGTTGGTCGTGCCGTCGTCGCCGGTCCGCGTGTAGATCTTCGACAGGACGACGGGCTGGTCGTCGCGCTTTTTCGCCATGCCGTCACCCTAGTGAGTCGCCTGAGGGGCCGTGCGACGGACGCGGGCGTCCTTGCGGATGCGCAGCGCGTCGTTGAACACCACGCGAGCGCTCCCGAACGCCCTGGCCGGCGCCGCACGCTGAGGTCCGTTCGGGTACAGGCGGAACCCATACCGAAGCTGCACGGCGATTACCGTACGTCGCGTCCCGCCGCCTGCGCCGGGAAATCCCTAATCTGGCGCGCTACGAGGTAGTCGCGCCGATCCTTAGTCGACTCGTTGCGGGGATGCCGGAAATCGTGCACTAGAACGTGATTCGGGCCACTGTTCCGGTTCGCCACTGATCGATAGTGTTTCGCGCAGGCTCTCGAGGCGTGGAGGCGGCCGTGTACGACTACGTCATCGTCGGCGCCGGTAGTGCGGGCTGCGTGCTCGCCGATCGGCTGACCGCGGACCCCGGCACGAAGGTCCTCCTCCTGGAGGCCGGACCGCCCGATGACGCCCCAGAGATCCACATTCCGGCCGGGGTCGCGGCGCTGTTCAAGAGCCAGTACGACTGGGACTACACAACGGCCCCGCAGCCGAACGCGGCCGGCCGTACCGTCTACTGGCCGCGCGGCCGCACTCTCGGCGGCAGCTCGTCGACCAACGCGATGATCTACATCCGGGGTCACCGGCACGACTTCGACACCTGGCGGGACGAGTACGGCTGCAAGGGCTGGGGGTACGCCGATCTGCTGCCGTACTTCATGCGCGCCGAGGACCAGCAGCGCGGCGCGTCCGACTACCACGGCACCGGCGGGCCGCTCCGCGTCGAGGACCTGCGCTTCAAGCATCCGCTGGTCCGCACCTGGATCGACTCGGCGACGGACTTCGGCCTGGCCGCCAACGACGACTTCAACGGCGCCGAGCAGGACGGGGTCGGCTTCTACCAGGTGACGCAGCGGCGGGGCCGCCGCTGGTCGACCGCGGACGGCTACCTGTCCCGCGCCGCGGAGCGGCCGAACCTCACCGTGGCGACCGACGCGCTCGTCACCCGCGTGGTCATCGAGGACGGGCGGGCCACCGGGGTCGCGTACCTGCGCGGCGGGACGGAGCAGCGGGCCGTCGCACGGCGGGAGGTGATCCTGTCCGGGGGCGCGGTCAACTCGCCGCAGCTCCTCATGCTGTCCGGCGTGGGGCCGGCCGACCACCTGCGCTCGCTCGGCATCGACGTCGTCGTGGACCTGCCCGCCGTGGGCACCGGTCTGCAGGACCATCCGATGGTGCCCGTCATGTGGCACACCCCGAGCAAGAAGGCGCTGTGGGAGGGCGTCAACCTGCGCAGCCTCATGCTGTACCAGACGCTGGGGCGCGGCCCGTACGCCTCGAACGTCGCCGAGGGCGGCGGCTTCGTACGGACCCGGCCCGACCTGCCCGCCCCGGACCTGCAGTACCACGTGCTCCCCACGCCGTACCTGGACCAGGGCCTCACCGACGCGAACAAGCGCGCCATGTCGGTGTTCGCCACGACCGTCGCCGTGGCAAGCCGGGGGAGCGTGAGGCTGCGGTCCGCCGACCCGCGGTGGAAGCCGCTCATCGACCCGAACTACCTGGGCGATGACGCCGATCTCGAGGTTCTCCTGGCGGGCGTCCGGCAGGCCCGGGAGATCGCGGCGACCGGCCCGCTGGCCCGGATCGTGGGTGGGGAGTACGCCCCCGGAGAGGACGCCGAGGACCTCGCCGAGTGGGTCCGCCGGCAGGTCGTCACGCTCTACCACCCCACGAGCACGTGCGCGATGGGCGGTGCCGACGACTCGGTCTGCGACCCCGAACTCCGGGTGCGCGGCGTCGACGGCCTGCGCGTCGTCGACGCGTCGGTCATGCCGGCGGTGCCCCGGGGCAACACCAACGC
Organism: Actinoallomurus sp. NPDC052308; assembly: GCF_040679195.1. Taxonomy (NCBI): domain Bacteria; kingdom Bacillati; phylum Actinomycetota; class Actinomycetes; order Streptosporangiales; family Thermomonosporaceae; genus Actinoallomurus; species Actinoallomurus sp. NPDC052308. Next base: position 1,052,397 of record NZ_JBFAUM010000001.1, read on the forward strand.
CCCGACGATCGCGGTGGCGGAACGGGCCGCCGACCTGATCGCCGGCGGCCCGCTGCTGCCTCCCACCGAATTCGCCTAGGGCGTGTCTGCCGGCGGAGCCGGCAGACACGCCCCGACCGCGGTCGCGCACACCGCCGGACCGGTGGCGCGCTCTCGCGGCGGCGGCCTGTGCGCCCGCGTCGAGCCCCGCCTGGATGGAGGGCGCCTGTTCAGGCGGGGCTCAGCGTGGGCGCACAGACTTCGGGAGGTTCACCGGGCGCGGCGGCGCAGCAGGCGGCGGGGCTGCTCGACCTCGCGCGCCTCACGGTCACGCTCGTCCATGAGGGCCTTGAGGATGTCCGGGTGCATCGTTCGTGCTCCTTGCGGCGCGAGCCGGACGGTCCGGCCTCGCACTCATAAGGTTCGTCCTAAGGCGGTGGGCGGGGCATCGGAACAATGCCTCATCCCGGTCGCCGCCCGGGACTAAGTCCGCCCGCCCGCCGCCCGGGGCCGCCTAAGCCACCGCGGCGCGTCTAAGAACCTCACCGATCCGCTCCCGGAGGACGCATGAAGATCAGGGACGCCGAGGTCATCGTCACCGCTCCCGGCCGCAACTACGTCACGCTCAAGCTGACGACCGACGACGGCGTCGTCGGCTACGGCGACGCGACGCTGAACGGGCGCGAACTCGCCGTCGACGCGTATCTCCGGGAGCACGTCCTGCCGCTGCTGGCCGGCCGGGACGCCGCCCGGATCGGCGACACGTGGCAGTACCTCTACCGGGGCGCGTACTGGCGGCGCGGGCCGGTGACGATGACGGCGATCTCGGCGGTCGACCAGGCGCTGTGGGACATCAAGGGCAAGGTCGCGGGGCTGCCGGTGTACGAGCTGCTCGGCGGCCGCGCCCGGGAGGCGGTGACCGTCTACGGGCACGCGAGCGGCGCGGACGTCGACGACCTCCTCGCCGACGTCGCGCGCCACCGCGAACTCGGCTACACCGCCGTGCGCGTGCAGGCGAAGATCCCCGGGATGGACTCGACGTACGGGGTGCACACCGGCCCGCACCTGTACGAGCCGGCGTCCGGCGCGCTGCCCACGGAGGAGGTCTGGAACACCGCCGCGTACCTCGACTTCATCCCCACCCTGATGAAGCGGGTCCGCGACGAGTTCGGATACGGCTTCCACCTGCTGCACGACGTGCACCACCGGCTGACCCCGATCGAGGCCGCGCGGCTCGGCGCGGCGCTGGAGCCGTACCGGATGTTCTGGATCGAGGACGCGACGCCCGCCGAGGACCAGACGGCGTTCCGCCTGATCCGCTCGCACACGGTCACGCCACTGGCGGTGGGCGAGGTGTTCAACACGATCTGGGACTGCCAGCAGTTGATCACCGAGCGGCTCATCGACTACATCCGCACGTCCGTGACGCACGCGGGCGGCATCTCCCACGTGCGCCGGATCATGGATCTCGCCGACCTGTACGGCGTGCGGTCCGGCTCGCACGGCCCCGGCGACATCTCACCGATCGGCCTGGCGGCGGGCCTCCACCTCGACCTGGCGATCCCGAACTTCGGGATCCAGGAGTACATGGGCCACCGGGACCCGGCCGGCGAGGTCTTCGACTGGGGCTACCGCTATGAGAACGGCATGCTGTGGCCGTCGGACCGGCCGGGGCTCGGCGTCGAGTTCGACGAGGAGGCCGCGCGGCGGCACCCGTACGACCCGAAGTACCTGCCGGTCGCACGGCTGGCCGACGGCGGCATGCACGACTGGTGAGCCGGTGGTCGGGGGGGGGCGGGCACGGCCGGTGAGGCGCCGCCGGCCATCCGGCGTCAGCGGTAGTGCTTGCCGTGCAGCAGGCTGACGAGCTGCAGCAGCTTGGCCATGTCCTTGTCGGTGCGCTTGAACGACGTGAGGTTCATCGGCGCGGCGAAGCGCTGGCGGGTGATGGCCTTGGCGCGGGCGAACTCCCGCAGCCCGTCGGCCCCGTGGATGCGGCCGAAGCCGGAGTCGCCCACCCCGCCGAACGGCAGCGCCGGGACGGCCGCGAAGGCGATCACCGCGTTGACCGAGGTCATGCCGCTGCGCAGCCTCCGGGCCGCCTCCATGGCCGTCGAGCGGCTGCGGGAGAAGATCGCGCCGGCCAGGCCGTACGACGTGGCGTTGGCGCGCTGGACGGCCTCGTCCACGCTCTTGACCCGGTGCACGGTGATGGTCGGGCCGAACGTCTCCTCCTGGACCGCGGCGGAGTCGTCCGGCACGTCGACCAGCACGACCGGCTCGACGTACGGCTCCTTCACCGCGTCCGCGCCGCCGACGAGCGCGCGGCCGCCCCGGGCGAGGGCGTCGTCGACGTGCCGCTTGATGACGTCGAGCTGGCTCGGCATCGTGATCGGGCCGTACGCGGCGGTGCGGTCCTCGCCGGGCCGCAGCGCCCGCGCCTGCTCGGTCAGCTTGGCGACGAAGTCGTCGTAGACGCCGTCGACGACGTACACCCGCTCGACGCCGACGCAGGTCTGGCCCGCGTTCGACATCGCGCCCCACAGGGCGGCCTCGGCGGCCTGGTCGAGGTCGGCGTCGGCGGCCACGATGAACGCGTCTTTGCCGCCGCACTCGGCGACGATGGGGGTGAGGCGTTCGGCGCACGCCGCCATCACCTTGCGGGCGGTCGGCGCCGACCCGGTGAAGGCGATCTTGTCGACCGCGCCGCGGGCGAGCGCGGCGCCGGTGTCACCGAGGCCGGTCACGACCTGGAACACCGGCTCCTCCGGGATGACCTCGGAGATGATCTCGGCGAGCAGCAGGCCGACGCCCGGCGTGTACTCCGAGGGCTTGAACACGACCGCGTTGCCGGCCGCCAGGGCGTACGCGAGCGAGCCGACGGGCGTGAACAGCGGGTAGTTCCACGGGCCGATCACGCCGACGACGCCGAGCGGCTGGTACTCCAGGACGCACTTCTGGTTGATGGAGACGAGGCCGGGGAACACGCTGCGCGGGCCCAGGACCTTCTGGGCGTGGCGCGCGGCCCAGTCCAGGTGCGTGATCGCCAGGACCGTCTCGAGCTGGGCGTCGGCCACCGGCTTGCCGGTCTCCTGGTGGATCAGGGTCGCCATGCGGTGCAGCGACCGGGTCAGGGCGCCCTTGATGTTGAGCAGCCGGACCCGGCGCTCCTTCCAGCCGAGGCCGGCCCACCACACCGCGGCGACGCGGGCGCGCTCGATCGCGGCGTTCACCGCGGCCTCGTCGTGGATCGGGTGCTCACCGACGACCTCGCCGGTCGCCGGGTTCAGGGAGCGGAACGTCTCGGCGGTCTTTTCACTCGCGGTCGCGGTCATGGCGTCACCTTGGTCCCAACGAGGTAGCTGTAGTCCAGTAAGTTACCCGTTACCGACCGGGGGCGGGGAGTATGCCGCGTTCGATCGCCGCGGTGACGGCGGCGGTCCGGTCGGAGACCCCCAGCTTGCCGAACGCCCGTAGCAGGTGCGTCTTGACCGTCGCCTCGCTGATCAGCAGTTCCCGGCCGATCTCCGCGTTCGTACGGCCCCGGGCGACCAGCCGCAGCACGTCGATCTCCCGGCGTGACAGCTCGACCGGCGAGCGCATCCGGGACACCAGTTTGGCCGCCACCGAGGGGGCCAGGACCGTCTCGCCGCGCGCCGCCGCGCGTACCGCCTGCGCGAGGTCGTGCCGCGAGGCGTCCTTGAGCAGGTAGCCGGCGGCGCCCGCCTCGACCGCGCGGAGGATGTCGGCGTCGGTGTCGTACGTCGTCAGCACCACGACCCGGGTCTGGGGGCGCTGCGCGAGCACGCGCGAGGTCGCCTCGACGCCGTCGCCGCCCGGCATGCGCAGGTCCATCAGCACGACGTCCGGCTCGTGCGCGCGGACGGCCGTGACCGCCTCGGCGGCGCCGCCGGCCTCGGCCACGACCGTCAGGTCGTCCTCCGCCGACAGCATGCCGCGCAGCCCCTCGCGGACGACCGGGTGGTCGTCGACGAGCAATACCTTGATCACGCAGGTACCTCCACCGTGACGGTCGTTCCGGCCCCCGGCTCGCTGCGCACGTCGAACGCGCCGCCGACCTGGCCGACCCGCTCGCGCATGCCGTGCAGACCGAAGCCGCGCGCCGCGTCGGGACCGAACCCTACGCCGTCGTCGCGGATCTCCAGGCGCACCGACTCCGGGGCGTACGCCAGGCGCACCTCGACCAGGTCGGCCTTCGCGTGCTTACGGACGTTGGCCAGGCCCTCCTGGGCGACCCGCAGCAGCACCACCTCAGCCCCGGCGGTCAGCCGTCGCGGCTCGCCGGTGAGCGTGTAGTCCGCCGTGACGCCCAGTTCCTCGCGCATCCGCCCGGTCAGGCGAGCGACGGCCTCGTCCAGGGAGGAGCCGCCGAGCGGCGCGGGCGGCTGGGCGGCGACCAGGGCGCGGGCCTCGGCGAGGTTCTCGCGCGCGGTGCGCGCCGCGAGGCCGAGCTGCCGCCGCGCCGCCTCCGGGTCGCGCCCGACGTACGCGTCGGCCGCCTGCAGCAGCATCAGGATGCTCGTGAAGCCCTGGGCGAGCGTGTCGTGGATCTCCCCGGCCATCCGCTCCCGCTCGGCCATGACGCCGGCCTCCCGGCTCACCTCGGCCAGTTCCGCCCGTGTCGTCTCCAACTGGGCGATCAGCTCGCGGCGCTCCGTGCTCTGCGCGATGATCCGCTCGATCCAGAGGCCGAAGAAGGCGGAGAACCCGATCACCACGACGGTCCAGACCAGGAACGACACGACCGTTCCCGTGTCGGCGCTGCCACGGAAGAACCGGACGGCCGGGACCGCGTTGAGGAGCACGAGCGCGGCCACGCTCTCCCGCCAGCGCACCAGCATGAAGCACTGCGGGCAGGCAGCGAACAGCACGAGCGAGCTCTCCGGGGCCGTCAGCGCCGCCGCGCCGCACAGCACGATGAGCCCGCCGACGTACGCGTACGCCCCCCGGGCGGACGTGTCACGTCCGAGAAAACGACGGCCGAACAGGACGTACCACGGCACCGTGACGAGCAGGATCCCCGTCGCGACCAGACCGATGCCCGTCGGGTGGTCGTTCAGGACGTACATGATGGTCGAGACGAGGACCAGGCCGAAGTACGTCTCCCAGCGGCCCAGTCCCCAGTCCCACGCGTCGTCGGTCTTCATCCGTCGCGGCGGCGCTTCCAGCGGAATGTCGTCAGGCACAGGACCAAGCCTGCGACACCCCAGGCCGCCAGCACCAGTGCGGTGCGCCCGTGCTCCCAGGCGTGCGCCGGCTCGGCCGCCAGCAGCGTGTCCGGCAGCAGCGCGGACCGCAGCCCCTGGCTGATCCACTTCAGCGGGAACAGCGCGCCGGCCTGCCGGACGCCGGAGGGCAGGTCGCCGAAGGTGAAGTACACGCCCGAGATGAACTGCAGGACCAGGTACGGCACGTTCAGCACGGCCGCCGCGCTGCGGCCCGAACGAGGCACGCTGCTGATCGCGATGCCGAGCAGCGTGCAGACGGTCACCCCGCCGACGAACACCCAGGCGAAGGTCAGCCAGCGCTCGGGCGTGCTCGGCGGCTTCAGCCCGAACAGCAGGTGTCCCAGCGCGAACAGAAGGACGGTCTCCAGCGCCGACAGGACCAGCGCCGCGATCGTCTTGCCGATGAAGTAGGCCGCCTTCGGCATCGGCGTGCCGTACAGCCGCTTGAGGGTGCCGTCGTCGCGCTCCTGCGCGATCGCCACGCCCAGGCTGACGAACGTCGTCGACATGATGCCGCTGGCGATGATCCCGGCCGCGAAGTACTGCCGGAAGTCCACGCCCGTGTGGCCGACCTCGCCCTTGAAGATCGTGCCGAAGATCAGGAGCAGGATGACCGGCATGCCCAGGGAGAAGACGACGGCCTCCCGTTCGCGGAAGAACGCCTTCAGTTCCAGCGACCCGCGGGACAGCCCGATCCGTACGGGCGAGGGCATCGCGACGGCGGTCATCGGGCTTCTCCGATCATGGTGAGGTAGACGTCCTCGAGCGTGGGGCGGGTGACGGTCAGCTCCGGCACCTCGCCGTCGAACTTCTGGCTCAGCTCGGCCACCACCTGCGTGGGGGAGTCGGTCTCGATCGCCTGCCGGCCCTCCGGCCCGAGCCAGCCCACCCGCGCCGCGGCGGTCGCCCGGCCGCCGAGCTCCATCGGCGAGCCGACCTCGACGACGCGGCCGCCGGCGATGACGCCGACCCGGTCGGCGAGCGCCTCGGCCTCGTCCAGGTAGTGGGTGGTGAGCAGGATCGTCGTGCCGCCGTGCGCCAGCCCCTCGATCAGCCGCCAGAACCGCCGCCGCGCGTCCGGGTCGAACCCGGTCGTCGGCTCGTCGAGGAAGAGGAGTTCGGGGTCGCCGATGATGCCGAGCGCCACGTCGACCCGCCGCCGCTGGCCGCCGGACAGGTGCGCGAGGCGGGCCCCCGCCTTGTCGGTCAGCCCGACCGCCTCGATCACCTCGTCGACGTCCCGGGGCCGCGGGTAGTAGCCCGCGAAGTGCCGGACGATCTCGCGAACGCTCAGCTCCGGCTGCTCGTTCGAGGTCTGGAGCACGATCCCCAGGCGGGCGCGCCACTGCCGAGTCGGCTTGCCGGGATCGGTTCCCAGCACCGACACCTCACCGCCGGTCCGCCGCCGGTGCCCTTCGAGGATCTCCACCGTCGTGCTCTTGCCGGCCCCGTTCGGGCCGAGGAGGGCGAAGACCTCACCCCGGAAGATGTCGAGGTCGACGCCGTTCACCGCGTCGACGTCGCCGTATCGCTTGCGCAGGTCGCGCACCCGCACCGCCGTGTCGTTCATGCCTCCAGCGTCGCGGCGATCCGGCCGGTCCGGGATCGGCGGTCCGGTCATTCCCGTGTCCACCGAACGGTGGACACGGGAGGCCGGCGGGGCTCAGCCGCCGAAGTCGACGCTCTGCCAGAACCGGAAGAGCCCGTGGCCGACGGCGACGAGGTCCTGGTCGATCCCGAACAGGTCGGTGAGGTGGTAGACGAGGGAGAAGAACTGCTCGTTGACGGCCGGGATCCACAGCAGGGCGAGCAGCGCCATGAAGGCGTACCCGCCGATCTTGTTGGCCTGCGCGACCCAGGTACGCGGCAGGTACGGCTCGACGATGCCGAAGCCGTCCAGGCCGGGCACCGGAAGCAGGTTGAGCACGGCCGCGGTGACCTGCAGGAACGCGAGGAACGCCATCCCCGTCCAGAACAGCAGGTGCGCCGGGTCCTTCGCCAGGTTGGTGATGACGACGCCGAGGACGATCGCGAAGACGAGGTTGGCGATCGGGCCGGCCGCCGAGATCAGGCTGTGCCGGATCCTCCCGCGGATCGCCCCCCGGTCGATGTAGACGGCGCCGCCCGGCAGACCGATCCCGCCGAGCAGCACGAACAGCACCGGCAGCAGGAAGCTCAGCGTGATGTCGCCGTACTTGAGGGGGTTCAGCGTCAGGTAGCCCTTGGTCGCGACGCTCCGGTCGCCGGACCGCCAGGCGAAGAAGGCGTGCCCGAACTCGTGCAGGCACAGCGACACGATCCAGCCGCTGACCACGAACAGGAACAGGAACAGCCGGGCGGTCCGCTCCGGGCTCATGCCGTACCGCCAGACCGCCAGGCCGGACAGGGCGAACAGGCCGAGGACGAACAGGAACGCGGGGCTGGGCCGCACGGCGGTCCGCACCGCGCTTACGTTGGACATCGATCAATCGCTCTCTGTGAGGGCGGGGACGACATAGGTGCGCAGGAAGTCTCGAGGATCGCCGTCGCCGGGGAGGACGATCATCGAGGAGATGATCCGGAAAAGGAACTCCACCGCGCCCTCCACCGTGATGTCCGCGCGCAGCAGACCCTCCCGCTGGGCGGCCGCGAAGTACGGCCGGACGCGGTCGGCGCACAGGCGCAGCACGCTCTGGGCGGCCCCGGCCACGGCCGTCTGGGTGTGGCCGGCGGCCTCGGGGGTGAGGAGGGCCGCCACCCGCGGCTCGCCGCGCACGAACGCGACGGCGTCGATCACGCCCTCGACGATGCCGTCGGGCACCGAACTCTGCGCGCCGAGCCGCCCGGCCAGCCGGTCCAGGAAGCGGCGCAGGTCACGGAGGAGGACCTCGAGGATCACCTCGTCCCGCCCGCCGGCGAAGCTGCGGTAGACGGTCGCCCGGGACAGGCCCGCGGCCGCCGCGATGTCCTCGACGGTCGTCTTGGCGACGCCGTACCGCGCGAAACAGCGCTCGGCGGCGTTGACGACCCGCTCCCGGACGTCGGTGGTGGCCTGCGGCATGCCTCGCAGGGTACCGGTCTCGCCAGGTACGAAACGTGAGACAGATATTGCATCCTGTCGCAGATCGCGTACGGTGGTCGCCGTACCACCGAGCATCGGAGGACGGATGAGCCGGTTCGATCCGCGGACGTCCATCGACGAGGCGTTCTGGGCGATGATGGCCGCCGCGCACCTGCCGGGCGAGCAGTACACCGGGCCGCCCGGCGACCCGGGCCTGTTCGGGCCGGACTCGGCGATCTGGCACGTCCACGGCGACGTCTCGGCCGTCCTGGGCGGGGTCTCCGGGCTGATCCTCGGCACGCTGAACGAGCCGGTGACCCACGGCACCAACCGCTTCTCCGACTACCTGCGGGACCCGATCAAGCGGCTCGGCTTCACGGCGTCGTTCGTGCTCGGCATGACGTACGGCTCGACGCCCGTCGCCGAGGCGGAGGACTACTTCGCCGCGACGCGTCCTCGCCTGACCGTCAGCGAGGAGGTGCTGCAGGCCGTCGCGTTCCTGCGCCGGCCGAAGGGGCCGACCCCGGCCACCCGGATCTCCAGCGCGCTCCTCGCCCGGGTCGCCACCGACCTGCTGCCGGAGTGGGCGCTGGCCCTGCTCGGCGGGCGGCCGCCCCTCTCGCCCGCCACCCGGGTGGCCGGCCACGCCCTCATGCGCACGCTCCGGTACGGCGTGCGGTACCGCATGATCGACGAAGCGCGGACCCGTTGCGCGGCGGGCCTTGCCGACGCGGCCTGACATGTGAGGATGCCGGTATGAGGATCGCTGACGCGACCGCCCTCGTGACGGGGGCGACCGGGGGCATCGGCCAGGCCGTCGCACGGGAGCTGGCGGCGCGCGGTGCGTCGCTGGTGCTCACCGGCCGCCGCGCCGACGTGCTCGAATCCCTCGCCGCCGAGCTCGGCGCCCGGACGCTCGTCGCCGACCTCTCCGACCGCGACGGCGCCGTACGCGTCCTGGAGCAGGCCGGCCCGGTCGACATCCTCGTCGCCAACGCCGGGCTGCCCGCGAGCGGGCCGCTCACCGACTTCACGCTCGAGGAGATCGACCGCGCGGTGAACGTCAACCTGCGCGTGCCGATCGTCATGGCCCGCCTGGCGGCCGAGCAGATGACCGCGCGCGGGCGCGGTCACGTGGTCTTCGTGTCGTCGATCGCGGGCAAGGTCGCGGCGGGCGGCACCGCGCTGTACAACGCCACCAAGTTCGGGCTGCGCGGGCTCGCCCTCGGCCTCCGCGAGGACCTGCGGCCGGCCGGCGTCGGCGTCTCCGCGATCTATCCGGGGTTCATCCGGGACGCCGGGATGTTCGCCGACTCCGGGGTGAGCCTGCCGCCGGGCCTGGGCACCAACACGCCCGGCGACGTCGCCCGCGCGGTGACCCGCGCCATCGAGCGGGACCGCGCGGAGGTCGACGTCGCCCCGCCGTCCGTTCGCTTCGGGGTGGTGCTGGGCGGCCTGGCCCCCGGCCTGTTCGCCCGGATACAGCGGCGGGGCGGCGCGGACCGGCTCACCCGCGCGCTCGCCGAGGGCCAGCGCGACAAACGCTGACGCGGCGGATCAGCCGAGCTCGTAGTCGAGCGAGTAGGAGTGCCCGCCGTCCTCGGTGATGACGATCTGGCCCTCGCCCCTGATGCCCTTGAGGTCGCCGGTGCCGCTCGTCTCCACGATCTTCCAGGTCAGCCACGGCTTGCCGTGCTCGGCGCCCGCGTTGTGCTGGAGGAGGAAGGCGCCCGTGCGGCCGTCGAGCGTGCCCTCGAACCGCTCGATCCCCACGTACGCGGCGGGCCCGGCCTCGGTGCCGACGGTGGTCAGCTCGGCGGTGCTGGCGCCGGTGAGGCCCCCGCTGAACGTCTTCTCGACGTGCACCCGCGTGCACGTGGCCCCGTCCCGCTCGTCATATGGCTTCTCGGCGTCCCAGGTGTCGAGGACGAACGTTCCCTCTGCTCGCTTGCTCATGGAACCAGCATGGCGGTGAAGGCTGCCATCTTCTGTCAGGTATCTAGAAGAGCGTGCCGTCCCGCTCGATGCCCCGCAGCGCGTCGTAGTCGAGGGTGACGCAGTCGATGCCGCGGTCGGTGGCGAGCACCCGCGCCTGCGGCTTGATCTCCTGCGCGGCGAAGATCCCGCGGACCGGCGCGAGCAGCGGATCACGGTTCAGCAGTTCCAGGTAGCGGGTGAGCTGCTCGACGCCGTCGATCTCGCCGCGCCGCTTGATCTCGACGGCCACCGTCGCGCTCATGTCGTCCCGGCACAGGATGTCGACCGGCCCGATCGCCGTGGGGTACTCCCGGCGGATCAGCTTCCAGCCCTCGCCCAGCGTCGTGATGTGCTCGGCCAGCAGCTCCTGCAGGTGGGCCTCCACGCCGTCCTTCTGCAGGCCCGGATCGATGCCCAGCTCGTGGCTGGAGTCGTGCAGGATCTCCTCGATCGTCAGGATCAGCTGCTCACCGGACTTGCCGTGCGTGACCGTCCAGCGGCCCTCTTCCTCCTTGACGGTGCACGGCGGGTTCATCCAGTTCAGCGGCTTGAACGCGCGGTCGTCCGCGTGGATGGAGACGCTGCCGTCGGCTTTCATCAGGATGAGCCGCGGGGCCATGGGCAGGTGGGCGGTGAGCTTGCCGGCGTAGTCGACACTGCACCGGGCGATGACGAGGCGCACGGTCGCCCACCTTAGCCGCAGCGCCACATGGTCGTGTGCGACTTCGGCCGGGCTCCGCGGCGACGGGCCCGTCAGACATGGGCGTCGAAGCCGCCGGGGGACGCCGCGGCGCGGGCGATGAGGTCGGCGATCTCGGTCTGCCGGACCGGATCGTCGGTGAGCTGGCCGGTGGCGACGCGAAGGTGCGGCGCGGACGGGCGCACCTGGTAGCGGCTGCCCGGCACGGCCGCGACGCCGTGCGCGGCGAGCGTGACGAGGGCGGCGGACTCGTCGGCGACCGGCACCCACAGCATCAGCCCGTCCTCGTTCGCGGTGGGGATCCCGCGAGCGATGAGCGCGGCGGCGAGGCCCTCGCGCCGCCGCGCGTACACGGTACGGGCGTGGTCGACGGCGGCACGGGAACCGGGGTCCTCGAGCAGATGGGCCAGGGCGTCCTGCAGGATGCGGCTGGTCCATCCGGTGCCGAAGCTGCGCAGGACGCGGACCCGTTCGATCGTGTCGCCGGCTCCGCCGAGCACGGCGATGCGCAGGTCGGGGCCGTGGGACTTGGAGTAGGACCGGACGAGGACCGTCTGCGCGGGCAGGTGCTCGCCGACGCTCACCGGTGGCGTGGCCGCCGCCTCGCCGAGACCGTCGTCCTCGACGGCCAGGGTGCTGGTGGGGGCGAGGAGCGCGGCGAGCGCGGCCGCGCGTTCCCGGCTGAGGGAGTGGCCGCACGGGGTGTGCGCGCGCGGCTGGTAGACGAACGCCGCGGGGTTGGTGGCCAGGGCCTCGGCGAGGGAGGCGGGGATCGGGCCCTCCCGGTCGCAGGCGACGGGGATCACGTCGGCTCCCAGGGCTTCGAGGATGTCGAGCAGCCGCGCGCCCGTGGGGTCCTCGACGGCGATGCGGTCGCCGGGCAGGGCGGCGGTCTGGCACACCAGTTGCACGCCTTCGTAGCCGCCGCCGGCGACGAGCCACCCTTCGGCGGGGAACGGCCAGGTCGGCTCGACCGCGCGGCGCAGGCGCGGGGTGATGGTCTCGCGGGCGTAGTCGTTGAGGCGTTCGGCGTGGGCGGCGGCGGCGAGCGCCTTCTCCAGCGGGGGGAGCAGCGCGGGATCGGGCGCGGCGATCGCGAGGTCGATCGCCGGACGGCCGCCGAAGTCGCCGATGCGTTCGTAGCGGACCGGGTGCGGCACGCTGGGCGGCCCGACGACGACGGTGCCGCGGCGGCGCTGGGCGCTGACGACGCGGTGCCGCCGGAGGGTCGACCAGGCGTCGGCGACCGTCGCGGGGCTGACCTCGAGGACGGCGGCGAGCGCGCGGACGGTGGGCAGGCGGATGCCGGCGGGGATGTCGCCGCGCCGGATGAGGTCGGTCATGGCCGAGGCGATGCCCCGGGCGCTGCGGTCACCGATGCGCTCGGCGAGCCAGGCGGCGTCGATCGAGGGCTCGGGCATGGGCTCCCACCTGCCGTTCTATCGATTTCATTGCGATAAATCTTTGTACGATAACAAAATGAGTATTGTACTCGCTCTTCGCTGAACATATTGTCGGTCGCCATCGAGGGATGTCGAGCGAATGGAGCGTTGTGTCGGTTCCACGGATTCGCCTGGCCCTGCGCGATTGGGATCATCTGGTTCCACTCGTGACCGGCCGAGTGCGATCCCGAGACTTCGAGCTGGAGATCGAGTCACGGGCGGTGACGCCGGACGTGCTCGCCGAGCCCGAACTGGACGGGGGCGAGACGTCGTTCAGCCGGTACGCGCTGGGGCGCGGCGGCGGTGACGACCGGCTGCTGGGTCTTCCGGTGTTCGTCATGCGCGGTTTCCGGCAGCGGTGTGTGCTGGTGCGGCGCGACAGCGAGCTGACGTCGCCCAAGGACCTGGCCGAGGCCCGGATCGGGCTGACCGGCTGGCCGGACTCGGGGAACACCTGGACGCGGGCGCTGCTGCGCTCGGCGGGAGTCGACCTGGGCGGCATCGCGTGGACGGTCGGGCCGCTGGTGGCGGGGGAGACCGGCAAGGACCGGGTCGGCACGCGTCCGCTGCCGCCCAACGTCAAGGTGGCCGGTGACGGCGAGTCCCTGGTGGAGGGCCTGGCCGACGGGCGGTTCGACGCGATCTTCACGCCGTTCATGCCGGATGAGCTGTTCGGCCCCGGCAGCCGGTTCCGTCATCTGTACGACGACCACCGCGGCGCGGAGCTGGACTACTTCCGCCAGACCGGGTTCGTGCCCGGCATCCACCTCCTCGCGGTCAAGCGGGCGGTCGTGGACCGGTACCCGTGGCTGCCTTCGGCCCTGGAGGAGCTGTTCACCGAGTCGAAGCGGCTGTGGACGGAGCGGCGCCGCATGCTCACCGACACCACGCCGTGGCTGCTGGCGGAGCTGGAGGCGAGCGCGGAGATCTTCGGCCCGGACTGGATGCCGTACGGCAGGGCCGCCAACGCCGCGATGAGCGCGGCGTTCTGCGAGGAGCTGCACGCGCAGGGCATCGCCCCGCACCCGATCGACGCCGAGGAGTTGTTCGCATGAGGATCGCTGTCGGGCAGTACGCCGTCGCCGAGGACTGGACGAGCAATCTCAAGTCCTGCCAGGCGCTGATCGACGAGGCCGTCGGCGGGGGAGCGGACCTGCTGGTGCTGCCCGAGGACGCCATGGCGCTGTTCATCGACGAGCCGCTGCGGATCGTCGACGCGGCCCAGCCGCTGACCGGCCCGTTCCTGACCGGCCTGCGGGAGCACACCGCGGGCACGGCCACGACGGTCGTGGTGGGGATGCACGAACCGGCCGGCGGCGGGAAGGTGCACAACACGCTCGTGGCCGTCCGGGACGGCGAGATCGTGGCGACCTACCGCAAGGTCCACCTGTACGACGCCTTCGGGGCCCGGGAGTCGGATCGGGTGCGCCCGGGCGACGGCGAGCCGGTGGTGTTCGACTGCGCCGGATGGCAGGTCGGCCTGATGACCTGCTACGACGTAAGATTTCCGGAGATGGCGCGGCTTCTGGTCGACCGGGGTGCGGAGCTGCTGGTGCTGCCGGCGGCCTGGGTGCGCGGGCCGGCCAAGGAGTGGCACTGGGAGGTCATGGTGACCGCCCGTGCCCTGGAGAACACCTGTTACGTCGCGGCGTCCGGCGAGTGCGGCCGCCGCAACATCGGCGCGAGCATGGTCGTGGACCCGCTCGGGATCGTCCGCGGCCGCCTGGGCGATGGGCCGGGGCTGCTGTGGGCCGAGGCCGACCGCGAGGAGCTGGAGGCCGCCCGCCGCAAGCTGCCGGTGCTCGCCAATCGGCGTTTCTTCGTCGACCCGTCAATTCGTTAGGAGCATTACCGTGTCGAAACGGATCGTCGCCGCGCTCGCCGTCGCGGGTGCCCTCGTGGTGAGCGGCTGTGGCAAGAACCCGTCGGAGGTCGACGGGGGCGGCAGCGGGTCCAAGGCGTCGGGCGTCGGCGCCGCCGATCTGAAGCAGACCCTGAACCAGAAGCTGAACGACCGCCTGCCGGCGAAGGTGAAGTCCGCGGGCAAGCTGATCTCGGTGAACAACGGCTCGTTCCCGCCGTACGAGATCGCCGGTTCGGACGGCAGGTCGCTGACCGGGGCCGCCGCCGACATGGCGACCGCGCTGTCGCAGCTCATCGGCGTGAAGATCGAGCATGTGACGGTCGACGGGCTGCCGAGCGAGCTCAGCGGGATCAAGGCGGGCCGGTACGACTTCGCGATCGGTCCGATCGGTGACTTCCCCGAGCGGGAGACCGCGAACGACTTCGTCGACTGGGTCCGGGAGTTCGTGGTGTTCGCGGTGCCGAAGGGCAACCCGAAGCACATCTCCTCCATCGCCGACACGTGCGGGCTGAAGATCTCGGTGATGGCCGGTGGCTCCGCCGAAGACGTGATCAAGAAGCAGGCGCAGACCTGCGTCCAGCAGAAGAAGCCGGCCGTGCAGGTCCAGTCGTACAAGGACCAGCCGACGTCGATCCTGGCGGTGCGGTCGGGCCGGGCGGACGCGTTCTTCTCCTCCCAGGCGCCGTTGACTTACTTCGTAAAGGAGGCGGGCAACGCGCTGGAGCTGGCCGGGACGGGTAAGGCCAACGGGTTCGACGACCTGTTCCAGGGGGCGGTGGTCGCCAAGGGGTCGCCGCTGCGTGACGTGCTGGTGGACGCTTTCAAGGAGCTCATCGCCAACGGCACGTACGGCAAGGTCATGACGAAGTGGGGTCTGTCGGCGAACTCCCTGGACAAGCCCGGCGTGAACCTCGCGCCCAGGAAGGGGTGAACCGTTCGTGGCAGTGACGGAGAAGACCTCCCGCGACACGGACCCGCAGGTCGATGTCGCCGGCGCGGCGCGCACCCGGCATCCGTTGCGGTGGGTGGCCTCGCTGATCCTGCTGGTGCTGGCGGCGCAGCTCGTCCACCTGCTGGTGACCAACGACAACTTCGAGTGGGACGTCGTCGGGCGCTACTTCAACGCCCAGATCATCGGCCAGGGGATCGTGACGACGCTGGAGCTCACGGTGATCGCGATGGCGGTCGGCATCGTGGGCGGGGTGCTGCTGGCGGTGGGGCGGCTGTCGGACAACCCCCTGCTGCGGGCGTCGTGCGGGGCGTACGTCTGGTTCTTCCGCGGCATTCCGGTGCTCGTGCAACTGGTGTTCTGGTACAACCTGTCGGCGCTGCTGCCGCGGGTGTCGGTCGGGGTGCCGTTCGGGCCGGAGTTCGCGAGCGGGTCGACGAATCATCTGATCACGCCGTTGCTGGCGGCGATCCTCGGCCTCGGGCTGAACGAGGCGGCGTACATGGCGGAGATCATCCGTGGTGGGCTGCTGGCGGTCGACCCGGGGCAGATGGAGGCGGCGCACGCGCTGGGCATGAGCGACGCGCGGACGCTGCGGCGGATCGTCCTGCCGCAGGCGATGCGGTTCATCGTGCCGCCGACGGGCAGCCAGGTGATCAACATGCTGAAGGCGACGTCGCTGGTCAGCGTGATCGCGCTGGCCGACCTGCTCTACACCGTTCAGTCAATCTACAACCGGACGTTCCAGACGATCCCGCTGCTGATCGTCGCCTGCCTCTGGTACCTGGTGATCACCTCGGTGCTGTACGTGGGGCAGTCGTTCATCGAGCGGCACTACGCCCGCGGCGCCACCCGTAACGCGCCGCAGGGTTTCTGGAGCTTCGTCCTCATGCGCCGCCGCGCCCAGGCGGCCCCGACGACTCCGGAGGTGCCATCGTGACCGAGCGGAGCGAGGGAATCGAAAGCGCAGTCCGCACGATCGCCCCTCCGACGAAGGAGGCCCCGTGACCGCAGAACCGTTGGTCGATACGCCGCCGATGGTGCGGGCCTGGCAGGTCCGCAAGCGGTTCGGGCACCTGGAGGTGCTCAAGGGGATCGATCTGGACGTGCACGCGGGAGAGGTCGTCGTGGTGCTGGGCCCGTCCGGGTCGGGCAAGTCGACGTTCCTGCGGTGCATCAACCACCTGGAGACGATCGACGGCGGGTCCATCCACGTCGACGGCGAGCTGATCGGGTTCCGCGCGGACGGCGGCCGGGTGCGGCATCTGCGCAAGCGCGAGGTCACCCGGCAGCGCCGTGAGATCGGCATGGTGTTCCAGCAGTTCAACCTGTTCCCGCACCTGACGGTCCTGCAGAACGTGATCGAGGCGCCGACGGGCGTACGCGGTGAGCCGCGCGCGCAGGCCCGGGAGCGTGCGCTGGAACTGCTGCGGAAGGTCGGCCTGGAGGACCGGGCCGGAGCGTATCCGCGGCAGTTGTCGGGCGGGCAGCAGCAGCGGGTCGCGATCGCCCGTGCGCTGGCGATGCGGCCGAAGCTGATGCTGTTCGACGAGCCGACCAGTGCGCTGGACCCCGAGCTGGTCGGCGAGGTCCTGGCCACTATGAAGGCGCTGGCCGAGGAGGGCCTGACGATGGTGGTGGTGACGCACGAGGTCGGGTTCGCGCGGGAGGTCGCCGACCGGGTCGTGTTCATGGACGGCGGTGTGATCGTCGAGTCGGGTCCGCCCGCGCAGGTGCTGGACGCCCCGTCCAACCCGCGGACGCGGGCGTTCCTCAGCCGGGTGCTGTGACCTCCGGCCCCTCGCCGGTGAGCGCCTGAAGGCGAAGGCGCAGGAAGTCGCGCTCGACGGTGTTCTCGGTACGGGCGATCGCCGCCTCGTACGCCGGCTCGGCCTCAATGGTGCGGCCGAGGCGGCGCAGCAGATCGGCCCGCACGGCGTGGTACACGTGGTGGCGGTCGAGGTCCAGAGCGTCGACGAGCGCGAGCGCCGCCTCGGGCCCCGCCACCTCGGCCACCGCGACGGCGCGGTTCAGCGCCACGACCGGGCTCGGGTCGAGGGCGAGGTGCAGGTCGTACAGCCGCAGGATCTGCCCCCAGTCCGTGGCGGCGGCGTCCGGCGCGTCACTGTGCACCGCGTTGATCGCCGCCTGGATCTGGTACGGCCCCGGCCGATCACGCCGTAGACACCGGCGGACGAGGTCCTGTCCCTCGGCGATCAGGTCCCGGTCCCAGAGGCTCCGGTCCTGCCCGGGCAGCGGGACCAGGGACCCGTCGGGCCCGGTACGGGCCGCCCTGCGCGACTCCAGCAGGAGCATCAGCGCGAGCAGCCCCGCGACCTCGGGCTCGTCGGGCATCAGCTCGGCCAGGAGCCTGCCGAGGCGGATCGCCTCCGCGCACAGCTCCTCCCGGACCAGCCGATCACCGGAGCCGGCCACGTAGCCCTCGTTGAAGATCAGGTAGACGACGGCCAGCACGGCTCGCAGCCGGTCGGGCAGGTCCGCCTCGTCGGGGATCCGGTACGGGATCCCGGCGTCGCGGATCTTCCCCTTCGCCCGGACGAGCCGCTGAGCCATCGTCGGCTCGGGCACCAGGAACGCGCGGGCGATCTCCGCGGTGGTCAGGCCGCCCAGGAGCCGGAGCGTCAGCGCGACCCGCGCGGCCGGCGCCAGTGCCGGATGGCAGCAGGTGAAGATCAAACGGAGCCGGTCGTCGCGCACCGGACCCTCCTCGGGCGGCTCGTCGGCGGCGTACAGCAGGGCGGCCTGGGCGTGCCGGTCCGCGCGCGAGGCCTCCCGCCGCAGCCGGTCGATCACGCGGTTGCGGGCGGTGGTGATGATCCATCCCGCCGGACTCGGCGGCGGCCCGGCGGACGGCCAGCGCCGCAGCGCCTCGGCGAAGGCGTCCTGGACCGCCTCCTCGGCGATGCCGATGTCGCCGAAGACACGGACCAGGACGGCCACCGCGCGGCCGTACTCCTCACGGAAGACCCGCTCGACCCGTGCGGTGGCGGAGGGCGCGGTCATGTCAGTCGCCGTCCAGCATGGGCCGCACCTCCACGGGCAGCGTCGTGATGCGGGTGAACTCGGCCGCCCACTTCAGGGCGGCGTCCAGATCGGCCACCCGAATGATCGTGAAGCCGCCGATGTGCTCCTTGCCCTCGGTGTAGGGGCCGTCGGTGGTCAGCGTCTCGCCGTCCCGGAGCCGTACGACCGTAGCCGTGTCGGCGGGATGAAGCCCCCCTGTGAAGACCCAGGCGTCGGCGGCCTTGAGCTCCTCGTTCCAGGCCTCGACCTTCTGCATGATCTTCTCCAGCTCGCCGGCGGGCGGCGGGTCTCCGTCGGGCTGGTAGACGGTGAGGATGTACTGCTTCATCGGAGTCCTCTCCTCGGTCGTGGGGTGCTGCCGTGTCTCACCCCCTATACGAACCACACTCCGCCGGATCGACGGACGGCGGCGGGAAATCTCACGGTTCTCAGTCCGCTCTCATCCGAATCTCATGGGAGACCCCTAGCGTCCTCCACGCGGGGGCCGACTGATCGTCATAGCCGATGTCAACCAAGGGTGGGCGAGCGCATGACCGACCACGAACAGCAGGAGCAGTCCCCGAAAGCCGGCGGCGTGAACCGCCGCGCGGCCCTCACCGCCCTCGGCGGGGCGGGTCTCGGCGCCGCCGGAGTCGTCGCGCTGGGCCGCGCGGCGGCCGGCGCCTCCACCACGCGCACGCCAGGCGGCCCGAGCCCGGCGTGCGTACTCGTTCCGGAGCTGACCGAGGGCCCGTACTACCTCGACTACGAGCTCTTCCGCCGCGACATCACCGAGCGCAAGGAGGGCGTGCCCGTCATCCTGCGCGCCACCGTCGTCAACGCGGCCACCTGCGCGCCCATCCCGAAGGCCGCGCTGGACATCTGGCACTGCGACGCGCTCGGCGAGTACTCCGGATACACCGCCATGGGCGTCGGTGGCGCGAACGGCGGCGGCCCCGGCGGGCCACCGCCGACCGGCACGCCGACCGCGCCGCCGCCCGGATCGCCGCCGCCGGGCGGCGGTGGAGGGCACGCCGAGCCGACCGACAAGCTCACCTTCCTGCGGGGCGTCCAGCTCACCGACCGGCACGGCGTCGTGGAGTTCCGCACGCTGTACCCCGGCTGGTACATCGGCCGGGCGATCCACATCCACGCCAAGGTCCACATCGGCGGCAAGGTCGTCGGCCGGAAGTACACCGGCGGCCACGTGGCCCACACCGGCCAGTTCTTCTTCGACGAGAACGTCACCGAGCGGATCGGCGAGCTCCAGCCGTACGCCATCAACACCACCCGGCGCACGAAGCTGGAGGAGGACGGCATCTACCAGAGCGGCGGATCGGCCGGCCTCCTGACCCTGCGCCCGCTCCGCAAGGGCCCGATCACCCACGGCCTGCTCGCCACGATCGTCGTCGGCGTGAACCCCGACGCCACCCCGTGAACCCCCGGGCGACCCGCCTGAAGTTGCGCCGGGCGGGTCGCCCGGTCCCCGCCCGGCATGCCGCCGCGGCCGCCAGAGACGAGCGGCGTACGAAGGGGCCGGCGCGGAGAACCGCGCCGGCCCCTTCAGCGGCGGCGGCAGGCAACGCCGCTCAGGAGCCTGCGAACGGCTCAGCGGTCATGCGCGCGGCGCAGGCAGAGGGTGAGGAATCCGAAAGTGCCGCGATAGCCGTGCAGCCAGTCGGTACGGTGCTCGGCCGCGACCCTGAGGGCCTGATCACTGTCCGGATGCTCGGGGTGTTCGAGAGCCCAGCGAGACAGGGTGCCGGTCCAGGACCATTCGTAGTCGTCCCACTCCTGCCGTGTGCTGACGTGCCCGTAGATCGGCACCCACCCGCGGTCCGTGATCCGGTCGACGGTCGTGGCGAGATCGTCGTACTCCTCGGCCTCGAACCCGGCGTCGAGAGTCGCCCGGCCCGGCGGACGTTCCCAGAAGCCGTCACCGACGAGCAGCCCGCCGTCGGACGCGAGATGACCAGCGGCCGCGTCGAGGGTCGGCAGGAGCCCGCCGAAAGCATGGGCGGCGCCCACGCTGAGCACCAGATCGAATCGGTTCGGTGCGGTGAAGTCCTTGGCATCCATCGCGTGGAAGACGACCCGGTCGGACACTCCTGCGGCGGTCGCGGCCTTCTCCGCGCGAGCGATCGCCGAGGCGTCGGTGTCGACGCCCACCGCCCGCAGCCCGGGACGGTCGGCCAGCGCACGTATCAACCAGGTCCCCGCTCCGCAGCCGAGATCGAGGACCCGTTCGTCGCTCCGCCGGAGAGCGCGATCGAGCAGGACCCCCACCGATTCGTCCGAGATCGGAGCCGCGATGGGATGGTCGCCGTGGGCGATGGCGCTGATTTCCTGACGGTCCATGGCTGCATCTTGCGGTCTGCTCCGCCCGAAGTCCTCCGATTTTCCGCTCAGGCCCCAACGGTCGGATAGGGACTTCTCAGCACGCCGAAGTACGCCTCGGGCGCCCCTTTCAGGTGGGCCGGCAGTTCGTCCATGAAGCCGTCCTCCTGCTCGTGGAGGTGGTACTGAAGGCTGCCCTCGTGCCCTCGGGACGGCTCGACCAGGTCCATCAGCAACCGCCGGAGTTCGTCGGCGTGGCCGGGCCTGGTCGGTCCGGAGGCCCCCGCCACCGTCGCCCGCATCCGCGCGCTGCTCGCCGCCGGGCTCCCCACCAGGGTCATCCGCGAGCTCATGCCGTGTTTCGCCGGCGACGGCACCGAGCTCCAGGCGTGCGTGCTCGACCACCTCAGAACCCAGATGGCCGACCTGGACTCCCGCATCGCCGACCTCACCCAGGCGCGTACGGCGCTCGGCGACATCCTCGAAGCCTCCACCCGCGCCCTCGCCTTAACCGGCCTCACCCGCCCCGCGCTCGGCCGCCCGCCGACGGCGCAGCGGTTAGCTTGATCGGGTGACCGTGCGGCACTACCGATACGTCGGTCCCGTCGATCTGCTCTCGACGGTCAAGCCGGGCGAGGAGGGATACGGGATCGGCTCTCCCGGCGACCTCATCGCCTGGCTCACCGGCCGAGACGCCGCCGAACTCGATGAGCCCTTCACCTTTGTCGTCGACCTGACCGGGACGCTGCGGCTGGCGCCACGGCGAAGCGAGCACGTCGCCTGTGCGGGCGGAGCGCCCGTTCTGGGCGCCGGAGAGTTGTCCTTCCACCACCGCCAGGGCCGCTGGATCGTGCACGAGATCAGCAACCAGTCCACCGGCTACTGCCCGGACGTCACGACCTGGCCCGTGGTCCGCGACGCTCTCGACCGCGCCGGCCTCGAGCACCCGGACGCCTTCACCCACCCGGTCGTCTTCCGCCGCTGCCCGGCCTGCGCGGAGCGGAACGTCGTCCGAGACGACGACTACCACTGCGCCTTCTGCGACACGGAGCTTCCCACCACCTGGAATGTCGACCCACGCGCCTGACCGGGCCGGGCCGCATTCGGCCGCTCATGCCTACGGCCGAGCGGAACGCTCGGCGAAGCGACGCAGGAGCGCGGCGAACCGCCAGAAAGCGCGGCCGGAGAGCCGCTTCCGCCGAGCGTGGCTCCCGTCAGCCCGTCGTCCAGGGCCCGAGCTTGTCGGGGTTGCGTACCGCCCAGATGCGCTTGACCCGGTCGTCGGCGACCTCGAACGCGAACACCGTCACGGTGACGCCGTCCTGCTGGATCACCAGACCTGGCTGACCGTTGACCGTACGCTCCAGGAGCGTCACGCTGGCGAGTGCCCTGGCGGCGAGGTCGACGACGTAGTGCGCGATCTGGTCGCGGCCTTCGATCGGGCGGAGCGCGGCGGCGACGACGCCGCCGCCGTCGGCGATCACCGTGGCGTCGGGGTCGAGGAGGCCGATGAGGCTGTTCAGGTCCTTGGCCTCCCATGCCTGTTTGAAATCCCTGACGATTCCGGCCTGCCGGTTCGCGGAAGGCGCCGGAGCCTGCGATTCGCGAATGCGGCGGCGGGCCGAGGAGGCCAGTTGGCGGCATGCCGCCGGCGTACGGCCGACGATGTCGGCCACTTCGGCGAAGGAGTAGCGGAAGACGTCGTGCAGGACGAACGCGACACGCTCGGCCGGCGTCATCGATTCGAGCACGACGAGAAAGGCCATGCTGACCGACTCGTCGAGAGTGACCCGGTCCGCCGGATCGCCCGTGGTGTCCGACCGCCCGTTGATCCACTCGGTGGGTTCGGGCAGCGGCTCGGGAACCCATTCGCCCACGTAGCGCTCCCGCCTGGCGCGTGCCGAGCCGAGCAGGTCCAGGCAGATGCGACCAGCGACCTTCGTCAGCCAGGCACCGGGGGATTCGATGGCCTGCTGTTGCTGCGGCGACATGGCGTACCAGCGGGTGTAGGTCTCTTGCACGACGTCCTCGGCGTCGGCCAGGGAGCCGAGCAGGCGGTACGCGAGATTGATCAGCTGCCGCCGCTCGCTCATGATCGCGTTCAGGCCCGGATCGGGCCGACCGTGCCCCGACTCGGACTGGGTGCTCATGGTGTCGCCGACTCCCTCGGTCGCAGTTGCCGTCACCGATTCGACGAGACAGCGCACCGAAGTGTGAGGTCGGCGCACCGCCTCACACCCAGGGCGGCCGTGTCGTCGTACGGCTCGGAAGAGCACACCATCCGGGAAGGCCCGCTATCGCCTGATCGGACCGGGGCTAAGAGTTCCGGACAAGATGGCCTTGAGCGCGACCTGCGGAAGTGGATCGAACCGAGCGATCGTTCCCGCCCAGCGTGATCACCGCGGCAATGGCGATGGCGGCCGAGATGATCGCCGTTGTCACAGGCCAGCCGAACCGTTCGACGGCCATGGCGCCGAATGCCGTCCCGAGGCTTCCGCCGACGAAGTAGACGAACATGTAGGCGCTGTTGAACCGCGCGGGTGCCGCGGGGTCGATCGCGAGGATGGTGCTCTGATTCGCGACTTGTGCGGCGAACAGCCCGGCGTCGAACAGCGCCAGACAGGCCAAGGCCGCGGCGGCACTCGGGAGGACGAACCCGACGATCGCCGCCGCGGCTCCGGAGATCACCAGGCCTACGAGGATCACGCGGCGCGCGCCCACACGATCGGTGCACATGCCCGAGATCCGGGTGGCGAGAATGCCGAGGAGGCCGGCAAGCGCGTACATGCCGATACGTTCTGCCGAGTACGAGTAAGGGGGCTTCGAGAGCGCCACCGCCAGCCCGGCCCACAGCGCACAGAACGCGAAGAACCACAGGGCACCACGGGCAGCGGCCAGCCGCAACGCGGGATGCCGGACGAACAGGCCCGGAATCGACCTCAGCGTGGCGAGATAACCACGCTCGGCTCTTCCCCGGGTGCCCGGGACCACCAGCAGCAAGCCCACCGCGACGGCCGCGCAGGCCGCAGCGAACATCATGAGCATGCCACGCCAGCCGATCACCTCGGCGAGCCAGCCGCCGACGATCCGGCCGGCGAGGATCCCCGCCGATATCCCGGCCGTCACGATCCCCAGCGTCGCCGCTCGCCGATGCGGGGACGCGAGCCGGCCGACCACCGAACTGAGGCCCGCGCCGACTGCCGAGCAGGCCCCGGTCACGCCGATCGCCGCGCCCAACGCCCATACATCGCCGACGACGGCACTCACGAACAGGGCGGCCGCCAGGACGCCGACCTGCGCCGACAGCACCCGCCCCGGAGGAAATCGGTCGACCAGGGGGACGAGCAGACCGAGTCCGACCATGTACCCCATCGGTCCGCACGCAAGCGCTACCCCGACCGCGGCGAGCGAGGCGTCCAACGAGCTCGCCACCTCGGCGATCGCCGGCTGCAAGGGGTAGATCGTCGCTGTCCCGAGCGCAGCCGCAAGCGACATGAACCAGACGACAGGGCTGGGCAATCGGTGGTGCTGATCGCCGTCGGCAATATCGGTTTTCACACGTCAACCGTAGGAAGCGTCGGCGCCACGATGCTGGCAGGAAACAGACATTGACGTCACCACGGATGAGGCGGTGCCGAGTCCCGCCGGCGCCGTTCCCCGCGATGGGCGTCAGCCGTTCACCGTCGGCCAGGTGCACCTGATCCACCGGATCGTCGCGCGTCAGGGACGAAGTCAGGCCGAAATCCGCCGAACGGGAGGGACCGGACCCACCTGCGAGGGGCGCATTTCCTGGAGTGTCTACTGGGAGGAGATATTTCTACTCCCAGTAGACGGCGCAGAAAGACCAGAGGCGCCCCGGCGGACGACGATCCTGCATCAAGCGGCCGCCGGCGGTCCGGCCGCATCCGATGATCCACTGCCGGATCAGCCGCAGGCCAGAGGCTCGGCGAAGCTCTGGCGCAGACGTGGCGAACCAGGTCGGAGCGCGGCCGGTCGGACCGCTTCACCGAGCATCCGGTACGCCCACCGAAGGCCAACAGCGCTCGACCCGGCTACTGCTTGGCGCGATCCGTCCGAAAAATCCCTATCGCCCGCTGAGACCAGGACGCACGACGGCGACTTCGCCGCCCTGGTTTCCGCTGCGGCTGCTCGTCCGCCAAAGGGCGGCCACCTGTACGCACGTGCCGCCCTGGTTTGCGCTGTGGCTGCTGGTACGCCAAGACGCCTTAGAGAGACTGACAATCGTCATAGTTCCGACAGTACCCGCTGCATGAATTTTTGGCTGTCGCGATCGGAGAGAGCGGTCGCGTGCAGGTGTTCGAAAGCTGCTGAATAAGCCCTGACCTGGGTGTTCTCTTCTCGATAGGACATCTCGGTCAGTGAGTCGACTGTCGCGACTTGAAGGTCACTGCGACTGCCGACGTGCATGACGCCAAATGCGCTGGCCACGCCCAAGTGTGCGCCTGCACTGAACGGGATCACCTGAATAGTTACATGAGGTAGAACCGAAATGTCGAGCAGAATCTGGAGTTGGGCTCGCATGAGCTTGCGGCCGCCGACCTCACGCCGCAGCGCGGCCTCGTCCAGGATCGTCCGCAGCCTGGGTGGGTCAGCTTCGTGCAGCAGTTCCTGGCGGCGCATTCGCACGGCGACGAGCCGATCGACACGCTCGGGATCGTCCGCGAACGGGCCTGTCTCCATGAGGGCGCGGGCGTACGCCTCGGTCTGAAGCAGTCCAGGGACCAGGATCAGTTCGAACAGTCCGATGAAGGTGGCGTCGGCTTCTAGGCCGATGAAGTCCATCATCTCGGGGGAGAGGTCGGTGGCGTAGCGCTGCCACCAGCCCTTCTTGCGGCCGTTGCGGCACCAGTCGAAGAGGCGGTCCCGTACGGCGGGGTCGGTGACGGCGTACTTGCCGAGGATGTACTCCAGGTCCCGTACCGGGACGTGGTGCAGGCCCTTCTCGATGCGGCTCAGCGACGACGGTGAGCGCATCAGGACGCGGGCCGCCTCATCTAAGGTGAGGCCGGCCGTCCGGGACCCGGTGGGGGAGGACCCCCCGGCCGTCGACGACGCCGAGTCGTGCGCCAGTGAGCTGGTGACCAACGCGGTCGTGCACACCGAGTCCGGCAGGGGCGGCCACGTCAGCATCACGGTCGCGCGGGACGGCGACGTGCTGGAGGTCTGCGTCGCGGACGACGGCGCGGGCGGCGAGGTGCCGCACGTGCGGGACGAGGCGTTCGCGGAGAACGGCCGGGGCATCGTCATCGTGACCGCGCTCGCCGCCGAATGGGGTGTCGAGGCCGAACGCGACGGCACCACGACCTGGTTCCGCCTGCGCGGCTGAGCTCGACCGGCACGCCAGGGTTCCCCGTGCTTGATCGCTACCCTGGAAGCGCCCGCGCGCCCCTCGCGCGCCATCCTCCGCGCGCCACTTCTCTTACGGCCGCGCGCCTCTCCCCATCTCGCCGCAGTGCGCCACCGGCGAACTCCCGCTCACCCCGAGCGTGTTCCCGCATTTCCCCGTACCGAGGAGGATCTCGCATGTCCGTTCAGTCGCAGAGCCGGTTCGTCGTGGTCACCGGCGGGCCCGGAGCCGGGAAGACGACGCTGATCGAGCAACTGCGCCGCGAGCGGTTCGCGTGCGCGCCGGAGGGTGGTCGCGCGATCATCCAGGATCAGGTGGCCATCGGCGGCGAGGCGCTGCCCTGGCGTGACCCCGGGCTGTTCGCCGAACTCATGCTCGGCTGGGACCTGCGCTCCTACCGGCACGCGACGGAGTACGGGGCGGCCGGGAACACCCCGGTCTTCTTCGATCGCGGCGTTGTCGACGTCATCGGCTATCTCCGGCTCATGCGGCCGCCCGTACCGCCGCACCTGCACGCCGCCGCGCAGCGGTTCCGGTACGACCGCCGGGTGTTCGTCGCCCCGCACTGGCCGGAGATCTACCGGCGGGACGACGACCGTCGTCAGACTCCCGAGGAGGCGGAGCGGACCTTCCACGCCTGCGTCGCGGCCTACACCGACTATGGCTATGAACCGGTCCTCCTTCCCCGCACCGGGGTGACGGAACGTGCTTGCTTCGTCCTTGACGCGATCGGACACGCTACGCAAAAGACCTGGTGAAGGCGGCCTGGGGTTTGCTAAAGCACACGCTTATCTCCAGCCAAGCATCAGTGAAACTTCAGCCTTATGGCGAGATATGGGTTGATTCGGGGAGTGATGCGAGGTCGAGTGGAGTGTGGATGGGCGCCGCATATCGCGTACCGGTTCAGACCAGAGCGTGTGCCAACTGCATGTCCGTCGATCGAACAAAGGGGTGTGTTCCATGAGAATTCCCAAGCGGATGGCTATCGCCATCTCAGGAGCGGCCTTCGCCGGAGCAACAACCCTGTTCCTGGGAACCGCCGTCCCGGCCGGCGCGCAGATCGCCGTCGCGCCGCACAACGGCATCGCCGTCGCGCCTCAGCACACCGCCGCCGGTCATATCTCCACCCAGATCCGAACCGACGACGATGACTGGGGCGACGAGGGCTACTCCTGCGGCTAGTCAGCAAAACCGGCAACAGCAGGGAGGGGGCGGCACAGCCGGTCGGCGGTGCCGTCCCCCGAGCCGGGGGCCGTCGATCGTCGGCGCTGGCGACGCGCTCCTCGGCTCAGCCGACCGCGGAGACCGGGTCTCCTCCCCGTGTCGCATGCGGGGTGATCGCCGGCCGACGCGTGACATATTTGACGAAAGAATGACCCGCCCAACAGGTCTCCGAACGACCCTACAGGAGGCCGAACAACTGATTCTGTCATGAAGCATGGCCTTGCTTTGACTCAAGCGAGGGACGGAACGGTGTATATGTGGTCATGTCGCACTGACAGGTCTGGGTCGCCGATGAATCGGAGTCGATGATCGGCGACAACGGAGATCTTCTTTGTTGCGGCCACATCGATGGTTGGAGATGAAGATCGGAGTCGCGCAGCCGGGCGAGCCGAGGTGCCGCGGGGGAGCGATATGAAGGTCCAGGTTCTCCAAGGGGTAGGCAGCGAGTATCGGTTGTCACCGAATGTGGTGTTGCTAAGACTTCCCGACGGAACGGGACAACTACTAGATCTTGGTGGACAGTTCTACGCTCTCTCCAACACGGCCGTCGAGATGCTGCACGATGTCCTTGATGGCGGTAGCGCCTTGGCAGCCGAAAAATCCGCAGTCAGCTACTCGGCGCCTCTCTCGGTAGTGCATAGAGATCTCGATGCGTTCTTGCGTGATTTGATGGATAGAGGTCTTATCTGTTCTCTCAATGAGATCCCTGAACCGGCTGGTGGACGGTCGGCGATACTGTCTCGAATCGTGCTGATCTTGTTGTGGCTGGTGCAGACCAGAACGCGCTCGGTCAAAACGCGCATGACGGCTTTGATGACCCTTTCTTACGTCTCCGTCCGGGTGCTCGGCTGGTCGCAAGCGGTTGCAACATGGCAGGCCTGCCGTCGGCAGGGGCCGGCACCTGCCGGAGCCGCCTGTTCAGATCACCGACGACTGGCGGACTTCATCAGGGAAACGAATCGTCGGCTCAGGGCCCGCCATCCCCTGCCCCTCGACTGCAAAGACCAGGCGTTGTGCTCTTGGGCTCTCCTCCGCGACCAAGGTCTGCGGCCGACGCTGGTGGTGGGGGTGGCGTACCCGGTGGCATTCCACTGTTGGTGTGAATTGGATGGCTTCATCGTCAGCGATGACGAGGATATCTGTCGGCGGCATACACCCGTCGCTCGCTACACATAACGATGAAGGAGGCCTGGTCGATGGCGCCGGGGTTTACTGTCATTCGCCGATCAGGAAAGATCCAGGTTCAGGTCGCAATTCTTCATTCGGGGCAACCATCGAGCCTGACGTCGTGGATCCGTAGGGACGGGGACATCGCTGCACTCATGGGTTCGCTCTATTACAAGCAGGACCTGATATCGAAAATTAAATCGGTGTCACCGGCTCTGTATGAAAACGATGCGGACCTCGCGCTCGCCGCCTATCAAGATATGGGGATGTCGGCCCTGGACCTACTGGAGGGGGACTTCGCGCTCGTGATCTGGGATGCGAAGGGGCGACGTCTGATCGGAACTCGTGACCCGATGGGCGGATATCCGCTGTTCTGGATGAACAGACCCGATCGGCAATTGTTCTCTACCGAAATGAGTGCTCTGGCGGCCACGCAGAAGCCGCAACGCCTGAACGATGAATACTTCGCCGAGTACCTGATGGCGTTGCTGCCTCATGAGGAAGAGCCGAGAGAAGAATGCGCGTACGCGGGTATCGCGCGAGTACTTCCCGGCACAGCGGTGATAATGGGAGTTTCGGGAGCAGAGGTCGAGCGGCGCAAGTGCTTCGATTGGATGTCGAGAATTGTGGATCCAGGTTCAGATGATCCGGCGGAGATCGCTGAGCAATACCGGCCTATGCTCACTGCGGCGACCCGGGAGCGGATCCATGGACGCACGATGGCTCATCTATCTGGAGGAATGGACTCCACCTCGATTTCTTTGCTTGCCCGGGATCTGATCCGCTCCGGCGCCGGCGAGTATCCGCTGCATACTTTGTCTCTGATCTACGAGAAGCTACCCCTTCTCGCCGAAGAGCAACTATATATCGATACGATTCTCCGCGGTGAAGAGAATATGTGTGCCCATAAGATCGTGGCAGATGACATGCTCTTCTTTGATCCCTTCGAAGATCCTCCGCTCTGCGATGAGCCTTATCCGGGGTTGGTGAGCTTTCCGATAGCCCGATGCACTACCGATGCGGCTGCCCGAGAAGGTTGTCTGACCGTGCTCACGGGCATTGGATCTGACGAGGTGCACGTTATACAGCCATACTATCTGGCGGACTTGCTGCGTAGCAGAAGGATGCTGGAGGCGTGGAGGCACGTTCACATCTGGGCGTATGAATGCAACAGTGGACCGTGGGGAATCCTGCAGCAGTACGGCATTGAACCGATTGCGTCGGCGTGGCGGATACCCCTATTCCACCGTCGCACTGAGAAGCGACTCAGTCGGCAAACGGACGCCACGATTCCGCCATGGGTCAGACCAGGGTTCGCGCGTCGCCACGACTTGCGGGAACGAACCATGGAGCAGCTCCAACGCAGGTACCGGAGGTGTTCTCAGACGGCTCTGTCTTTGGCTATTGACATGGTCGAGCAACGAGCTGGCGACGCGGTTCGATGGGGAGTGTCAGCACCTCTTGGCATCGCACGTTCTCACCCCTTCCTTGATCCGCGAGTCTTCGCTCTCGGACTGGGGATACAGGCCCGGATGCGACCGGCTCCGGGAGAGAGAAAACCAGTCCTCGCTGCCACGATGGAGGGCCTGCTTCCCGAGATCATCCGCAGGCGGAAGGCTGGCAAGGTGGGCTTCGATGAGGTGTACTTCTTGGGATTGACGCGCAACGAGCCGACTCTTCAGAAGCTGATCCGCCAGGCTCCTGGCGACGTTTGGGAGATATTCGATCCAGACATTATCTCCAGCGTACTCAAACAAGCCGGATTGGTGACGGCGACCTCCCGGCAGCTGCAACGCCTCGATATTACGCTTTCATTGATCATCTGGCTGAGCATCGAGAAGACCCATCCCCTCTCGTCTCGGCGATCTCGAGGCGTGAATGTCATCGACGTTTCCGAATCTCCGTTTTGATCATTCTAATGATACGGCAAACTATGCATCATAGAGAGAAAAAGTTCCGAGATCGTCGCGAATCGGTGTGCGACTTTACGTATATAATGAGGTAGAGAAGGCGATAGGTGCCTGACGTAGGAGGAAAAGATGAGCAATGTCGAATATCAACCTCCCTGGATCCTGTCTATCGGACCGGCGACGCAGCTGATAGCAGGGTGGAGCGGTGACACGAAGGAAGACCCTTCCCAGGGCCAATACAAGTACACGCCCTGCTTCGGATGAGTTGCAGATGGCAATTTCAGAAGCAAGTTGGAAGGGGCTGTGGTTCGCAAGCCGATCGCAACCCCTTCCCCTATTTGGAGCGTCTATTTGAATGAATGATCGCTCAGCCGGTTGGCGGGTGCTGCTCGATTATGTGCGGCCGTACCGCCTCGCCCTTCTTTCAGGCGGTGTGCTGAGTGTCCTGAGCGGGGCGGCCGGCCTCGCGCTCCCACTGGTCACGCGGAGGCTCATCGACGAACTCTCGCATCGTCGAGCCCTGACGGCGACGTTGTTGCTCATGACCGCCCTGGTGATGGTGAGTTCCGCGATCGGAGCCCTCGCCGACTATGTGCTGCGGCGGACCGCGGCGTCGGTGGTGCTGTCCGCGCGCGGGCGGATGGTGTCATGCTTGCTTCGGCTACGGGTCGGTGCCGTGGACCACTCCGAACCGGGTGATCTGATGTCCCGGGTCACCTCCGACACGACCTTACTGCGCGAGGTCACGACCACCTCTCTCATCGGCTTGGTCACGGGTGGCCTCACCACACTCGCCACGCTTTCCCTGATGGCACTGCTGGATCCGGTGCTCCTCGCCGTCACCCTGACCGTGATCGCGCTGACGTGGTCGGTGATCAGTGTTGTACTGCCACGGATCAGGCACGCCACTCGCCAGATACAAAGCTCTGTTGGACTGATGGGGGCGGCCTTGGAACGGACGCTCGGCGCCTTCCGAACCGTCAAAGCCGCCGGCGCCGAGCAGGCCGAAGGTCAACGCATCCACGCCGCCGCCGTCCAGGCCTGGCAGGGCAGCTTGCGCGCCGCCAAATGGCAGGCTCTCGCCGGCAGCGCGGCGAGGCCCTCGACAGAGATCGCCTTCCTGACGGTGCTCGGCGTCGGCGGTGCACGGGTGGCTTCCAAGGCCATCGATGTCGGGACTCTGATCGCATTCCTGCTGTATGTGTCCTACCTGCTGCCGGCGGCACAGCAGTTGGTGGCCGCGGTCACCGGCTACCAGGTCGGTGCCGGGGCGGTCGCTCGCATTCGCGAGGTCGAACAGCTGCCCCGCGAACCCACCGGCCCGTCGGTGGAACCTCGCCAGGAGCGTGGCCGCGACGATCGGCTCGGCCGCAGGTCCGGCGACGGGAGCGCGGGCCCCGCCCCGGCCGCGGTGGCGTTCGAAGGTGTGCACTTCCGCTACCGGCCGGACGCACCGAAGGCGCACCACGATGTCACTTTCGCGATTCCGGCGTTGGGCACGACCGCGATCGTCGGCCCGTCCGGGGCCGGCAAGACCACCATCTTCTCCCTGCTCGAACGGTTCTACGAGGCCGATTCCGGCAGGGTCCTCCTCGACGGTATCGACGTCACCGCCTGGCCGATCGCCCGGCTCCGGGCCCTCATCGGCTACGTCGAGCAGGAGACGCCCGTGTTGTCGGGAACCCTGCGTGACAACCTGCTCCTCGGAGCCCCGTCCGCCGGGGACGAGGCATTGCGCGAGATTCTGCGCGCCACCCGCCTCAACGACATGATCGAGTGCCTCCCTCTCGGACTCGACACCGAGGTGGGGCCCCATGGCGTCGAACTGTCCGGAGGACAACGCCAGCGCGTGGCCATCGCCCGGGCTCTGCTGCGCCGCCCGAGGCTGCTCCTTCTCGACGAAGTGACATCACAACTCGACGCGGTCAACGAGGCCGCGCTGCGCGATACCGTCGCCGAGGCCGCCCGCAGCACCACCGTGCTGATCATCGCGCACCGGCTGTCCACTGTCGCGCTGGCCGACCGCATCATCGTCATGAACGCCGGCCGGATAGAGGCGATCGGCAGTCACGCCCACCTTCTCGCCACCAATTCCCTGTACGCCGAACTGGCCGCCACCCAGTACGGCGCCTACGGCGTACAGAAGGCTCGGTGACCGCGCCCTCGGAGTAGCCCGGTCGCACGGCGGCCGACGGGCTCGGGTAGTCCTGCGGCATGGCGGCGGTGTCGTTGTTCGTGGTCATGTCAGACCCACTTCGTCTTCGTCCGGTCCGCGAGGTGGCCCGGAGCAACGGCCCGGGGCGCTACGGGGCGGGCGACTCGTTCGGCGGTCGCCAGCCGTGGGCGAGGACGTCGAAGATCGTCTCGACGGCGGCTCGGCGGTCCTGCCGGCCGCGAGCGAGAGCCGGGACCTCGAGGACGAATCGCGCGAGAGTCGCGCATGCGAGGTCGTCGTGGTCGACGCCGAGTTCGTCGGCGATGGCTGCGCCGAGGGCGTCG
The DNA here is from genome assembly GCF_040679195.1 of Actinoallomurus sp. NPDC052308. Taxonomy (NCBI): domain Bacteria; kingdom Bacillati; phylum Actinomycetota; class Actinomycetes; order Streptosporangiales; family Thermomonosporaceae; genus Actinoallomurus; species Actinoallomurus sp. NPDC052308. The sequence goes on from NZ_JBFAUM010000001.1 coordinate 1,085,126, forward strand.
GTATGCCGAGTCCACATGCGTTCGGCGTACGCGCGTAGCGCCGGCGTGGAGTCCACCAAGTTGATGAACTCGGCCCGCTGCGGATGCGCTGCGATCGGCAGCCAGGTGTCGAGGACGTGCTGCCGGAGGGCGTTGAGGATGCTCTGGCCGGCGGTTCGCTGCCGCACTGCGGCGATCAGTTCCGACTCCCGGGCCTCGTCCTGGTCGAACACCAGGGCCTCCTTGCCGGTGAAGTGCTTGAACACCGTGGCGGGCGACACGTCGGCCGCGTCGGCGATGTCACGGATGCTCACCTGCTCGTAGCCGCGCTCCAGGAAGAGCCGCAGCGCCGCGTCGGCAATCGCTTGCCGGGTGGCCGCCTTCTTGCGTTCGCGACGGCCGACAGGAGGCACGGTCATGAGTTGAGTGTATCCACAAGTTGTATCGGAAGATAAGTTAACTCGTTGCACTTTTCGACTCGATCTGCTTTTCTGGGCGCTGAGAGCATCCGATGGGAAGGAACGGTCATGAACTCCCCAGCACCCGACCACGCCAGGATCAGCGTCATCGGCGCCGGGCCCGGCGGGCTGACCTGCGCCCGCATCCTCCAGCAGCGCGGCATGGCGGTCACCGTCTACGACCGCGACACCGGGCCCGACGCGCGCAACCAGGGCGGCACGCTCGACCTGCACGCCGACAACGGCCAGATCGCCCTGCGCGAAGCCGGCCTGCTCGACACGTTCTTCGAGCTGGCCCGCCCCGAAGGGCAGGAAATGCGGCAGATGGACCCGACCGGCACGGTCACGTTCCACAACGTCCCGGCGGCCGACGAGCTCTTCAAACCGGAGATCGACCGTGGCCAACTGCGAGACCTGCTGCTCAACTCACTGCGACCGGGAACCGTGCACTGGGGCCGCGCCCTCGACACGATCAGCGGGCCCGCCGACGGATCGCGGCGGTTGCACTTCGCCGACGGCACCACCGTCGAGACCGATCTGGTCATCGGCGCAGACGGCGCCTTCTCCCGGGTACGCCCGGCCGTGTCTCCCGCCGTTCCCGCGTACACCGGGGTGAGCTTCCTGGAGGCATGGTTCTCCGACGTCGAGAACCGGCATCCGGACATCGCCGAGCTGGTCGGCCAGGGCAGCGCCGCCGCAGCCGACGGCGACCGCGGCCTGTTCGCCCAGCGCAACAGCGGAGACCACATCCGCGTCTACCTCATCCAACGAGTCCCGGTCGACTGGATCGCCGCGAGCGGCCTGGCCGCCGACGACACCGACGGCATCCGCGCCCTGCTACTCGAGGAGTACGCCCACTGGTCGCCCCGCATGCGCCAGATGATCAGCGACAACGACGGCCCCTACGTCGACCGTCCGATCTTCGCCCTGCCGGTCCCGCACACCTGGGAACACAACCCCACGGTGACCCTGCTCGGCGACGCCGCCCACCTCATGCCTCCGCTCGGCGTCGGCGTCAACCTCGCCATGCTCGACGCCAGTGAACTCGCTCTCGCTCTCGCGAACGTCGCCACCGTCGACGACGCGATCCACACCTACGAGAAGACCATGCTTCCCCGCTCCACCGAGACGGCCAAGGCCCTCGAAGGCGGCGCCGATCACCTGCTGTCCGCCGACGTCCCCGACTTCGGCGACGACGGCGACACCAGGTCCTGAGCGCCGACGACGGCGGAGACTCCGTCGCTCAAGCGGCTTCGCCGAGCGATCGGCGCCGGTGACGGTTCCCGGTCGGGGCTGGTCTTGGGAGCGGGCCGGGGCTTTGGGAGACTGCGGGCATGGCTGCTTCGCTGAACAAGGTCGGGGTCGTGGGGCTCGGGACGATGGGGGCCGGGATCGCCGAGGTGCTGGCCCGCAGTGGGCTGGACGTCGTCGGGGTGGAGGTGGGCGACGAGGCGCTGAAGCGCGGCCGCGGTCACCTGGAGAACTCCACCGGCCGGGCGGTCAAGCGCGGGAAGCTGTCCGCCGAGGAGCAGCAGGCGATCCTCGACCGGATCACGCTGTCCACGTCGTTCGGCGCGCTCAGCGACTGTGACCTGGTCATCGAGGCCGTGCCGGAGCAGCTCCAGCTCAAGCGCCGCGTGTTCGAGCAGCTCGACGAGGTCTGCCGGGCCGACGCCGTGCTCGCCACCAACACCTCGTCCCTGTCGGTCACCGAGATCGCCGTCAGCACGAACCGGCCGGAGCAGGTCGTCGGGGTGCACTTCTTCAACCCCGCGCCGGTGATGAGACTCGTCGAGATCATTCACTCCGTGCTGACCCGGCCGGAGGCCCTGTCCGTCGTTCAGGGGCTGGTCGAGCGGCTCGGCAAGGTCGGCGTGACGGTCGGCGACCGGGCCGGGTTCATCGCGAACCGGCTGCTGTTCGGCTACCTCAACCAGGCGGCGGCGATGTACGACGCCGGGCACGCGAGCCGTGAGGACATCGACGCGGCGATGAAGGCGACCGGCCTGCCGATGGGCCCGCTGACACTGATGGACCTCATCGGGCTGGACGTCTCGCTGGAGGTCTGCGAGGCGATCTACCGGGAGACGCGGAACCGGCGGCACGCGCCCGCGCCGATCCTCCGGCAGATGGTCACCGCCGGCCTGCTGGGCCGCAAGACCGGCCGCGGCTTCTATTCCTACGACGAGCCGGCCGCCACGGCCGAGGCCGAACCGGCCGGGGCGCCGCCGCGGGTGGGCGTCGTCGGGTCGGGGCCGCTCGCCGTCGCCCTCATCAGCGGCTGCCTGCGGGCCGGGGCCGACGTCCGGTTCGTCGCGGGGGACGCGGAGAAGGCCGACGCCGTCCGTACGGCGCTGGAACAGCCCGTCGAGGGCGGCACCGAGCTGGGGCTGCTCGCCGACTGCGACCTCATCGTCGAGGCGGTGGCCGAGGACACGTCGGTGAAGCGGTCGCTGTTCGCCGCCGTCGACGACGTGGCCAAGCCGGGTGCCGTCCTCGCCACGACGACGACCACGGTGCCGGTGATCGAGGTGGCGGCCGCAACCGACCGGCCGCAGGACGTCATCGGGCTGAACCTTCCCGACCCGGCGGGCGAGCTCGTGGAGATCGCCGCGACCGTGGTGACCGCTCCGGAGGTCGTGCGCCGGGCCGCCGAGTACGTCGCCGCGCTCGGCAGGCGTCCGGTGCACTGCCGCGACCGGGCCGGGTTCATCGTCGACGCGCTGCGCGTCCCGTACCTCAACGACGCCGTCCGCATGCTCGAGACGGGGTACGCCGACGCGGACTCCATCGACGCCGCGATGCGCTACGGCTGCGGGTACCCGATCGGGCCGGTCGCCGACCTCGACCGGCTCGGCCTCGGCCACGCGGTCGAGGTGCTGCGCGCCCTCTACACCGAGTACCGCGAGCCGGCCTACGCGCCCGCGCCGCTGCTGGAGGAGCTGTTCACCGCGGGCCGCACGTTCCGCTGAGATGACCAGCACCCCGAAAAGGAAGGAGCGGCCCCGCAGGGCCGCTCCCATGTTGCTGTCAGCTTCAGCTTCAGCTTCAGCTTCAGCTGTCGGTGCGGGGCCGCGCGATGCTCTGGCCCGGCAGCGACACGAGGCCGTCGGTGTTGTTGACGTTCATCCCACGGTACGGGCCCGGGACGGACGCCTTCTTCGTGCCGGTGGTCTTGGTGTCCTTCTTCGCGGTCATGTCCGACTCACCTTCGTCTAAGTTCGGTCCGCGCGTAGACGCGGACTGCTTTTCAAGAGACCGTTCGTGACCGCGGCCGACCGGCCACTCCGGTGAGCAAGAAATCTCGCGCTTGTAGGTCGACCGGGCGACGGTGCGGTGGCGGGTGGGTGGTTCGTCCCGTACGACCCGGTCCCCGTACCCTGAACGCCATGAGTCCGCGCAAGAACCGCCGTGGTCGCGACACCGTCCGGGAGACCGGGGCGAGCGCGTTCGGCGGTCCGCAGCGGATCGAGGAGGGGCCGGACGGCGACTGGATCGTACGGCCGGTGGCCGGCGGGACCAAGGCGTACCGCTGTCCGGGCTGCGACCAGGAGATCACACCCGGCGTCGGGCACCTCGTGGCCTGGCCCGCCGAGGCCGGTGGGCCCGACGACCGGCGGCACTGGCACCGGCCGTGCTGGAACCACCGGCTGAACCGGCTGCCGAACATTCAACGGTCCCGTCGGGGACCGCGCTACTGAGAAGGGACCGCGATGGGGGAGATCCGGGCGAGCACGGTGCTGCCCGCGCGTCGTACGGACATCGAGCTGCGGACCGCCGACGGCCTCACCCTCGTCGGCGAGCTGGCCGTGCCCGAGGACCGGCCGCCGGTCGCCACCCTCATCTGCCTGCACCCGCTGCCGACGCACGGCGGCATGATGGACAGCCACGTGCTGCGCAAGGCGTCCTACCGCCTGCCGGCCCTCGCCGGGCTCGCCGTGCTGCGGTTCAACACGCGCGGGACGACCAGCGAACGCGGGACGAGCGAGGGCGAGTTCGGCGGCGGCGACTCCGAGCGGTACGACGTGGCCGCGGCGCTCGAGTACGCCGAGTACCACGACCTGCCGCGGGCATGGCTGCTCGGCTGGTCGTTCGGCACCGAGCTGGCACTCAAGTGGGGCCACGACCCGCTCGTCGAGGGCGCGATCCTGCTGTCCCCGCCGCTGCACCGGGCGACCGACGCCGACCTCGACGCCTGGGCGGAGTTCGGCCGCCCGCTCGTCGCGCTCGTCCCGGAACGCGACGACTACCTGCAGCCGGCGGAGGCCCGCGAACGCTTCAAGCGGGTGCCGCAGGCGGAGGTCGTCGGCGTCGACGACGCCAAGCACCTGTGGGTGGGCGAGCCGTACGTCCGGATCGTGCTGAACGAGATCGTGCGCCGCGTCGCGCCGGAGGCGTACCCGCTTCCTACCGAGGTCGAGTAAAAGGAAGTTCTAAACCTTCGAGACCGAAGACGGTCACCCTCTCGGCGGATCGATCCGCAGCGGTCAGGATGAGCTGGGTCCGGGCGTTCGCCGGGCTGAGCCGGATTCTTCCCGATGAGGTGATAGCCGTGCAGCTGTACAGCCGTGACGTCGGAGACGGGACACCGCTGGTGCTGCTGCACGCGTTCCCGCTGTCGTCCGCCATGTGGCTGGCCCAGCGGGAGGCACTGTCCGCGCGGTTCCGGGTGGTGACACCGGACCTGCGCGGCTTCGGCGGGTCCCCGCTCGGCACCGCGGAACCCTCGGTCGACGTGATGGCCGACGACGTCGCGGCGCTGCTCGACGCGAAGGGCATCGACCGGGCCGTCGTCGGCGGCCTGTCGATGGGCGGCTACGTCACGCTCGCGTTCTGCCGCCGGCACGCGGATCGCGTCCTCGGCCTGGTGCTCGCCGACACGAAGGCCACGGCCGACACCGAGACGGCGCGGGCCGGCCGGCTGCGCATGGCGGAGCGGCTGGAGGAGGACAAGACCGTGGACGTCCTCCTCGAGGATTTATTGCCACGGCTGGTCGGGCCGACGACGATGCGGCAGCGCGCGCTGATCTACGGGCGTGTGCGCGGACTCGTGCAGTCGGCACCCCCGGCGGCCGCGGCGTGGGCACAGCGGGCGATGGCGGCCCGCCCGGACGCCCTGGAGTCCCTCGCCGAGCTGCGGTCCCCGGCGCTCGTCATCCACGGCGCGGAGGACGAGATCACGACGGAGGAGGACGCGCGGGCGATGGCCGACGCGCTGCCGAACGCGGAGCTCACCCCCGTACCCGGATCCGGCCACCTCACCGCCGTCGAGCAGCCGCAGCTGTTCAACGACGCGGTGGCGGAGTTCGCGGCGGCGCTCGGCCGTACGACCCGCTGACCCGACGGCCGTACGGTCAGGAGCTCTCCTGCCGCGGCATGACGACCTCACGGAGGATCAACGCGACGGCGGCCGCGGTGGGGATGGCCAGCAGCGCGCCGATCACGCCGAGGAGCGCGCCGCCGAGCAGGGCCGCGATGACCGTGACGGCCGGCTGGACGTCGACGGACCTCTTCATCACCCTCGGCTGGACCACGTAGTTCTCGACCTGCTGGTAGATCAGGAAGAAGATCGCGGTGGCGATGCCGGTCCAGAAGCCGTTGAAGAACGCGATCGCCGTGACGAGGACGGCCCCGATCGTCGCTCCGATCAGGGGGATCAGGTCGGTGATGGCCACCAGCATGGCCAGCGCGATGGCGTACGGGACGTTGACGATCAGCAGGTAGATGTAGGACACGATCCCGGCGATGACCGAGATGAGGACGTTGCCGGCGACGTACCCGCCGATACGGGAGAGGATCTCGTCGCCCAGCAGCGCGACGCGGGCGCGCCGGGACCGGGGCGCCAGGCGGTACATGAAGCCGGTGATGTTCGGCAGCGAGCCGAGGAAGTAGAGCGTGAGGATCAGCACGGTGAACGTGCTGAACACGCCACTGATCACCACCTGGCCGACGCCGAGGATCCCGTTGGCGGCCTGCTTGCCCAGGTCCTTGCTCTGCAGCGCCGTCTGGGCGCGTTCGAGCAGGTGGTAGCGGTGGTCCCAGTCCTGCAGCTTCGGGTTGTGCGCCAACTGCTCGAGGTAGCCGTTGCCGCTGGTGAGGTTGTTGATGAAGGCGGTGATCTGTTCGGTCATCGGCGGCACGATGGCGAAGCCGAAGCCGACGAAGAACCCGACCAGGCACAGGAAGACGATGAGCACGCCCCACCGGCGGGACACCCCCATCCGCGTCAGCGCCTCGACCGCCGGGTTGAGGCCCACGGCGAGGAACAGCGCGACGACGATCAGGACGATCACCTGCCGGGCGTCGGTGACCGCCTTGACCAGCATGTAAGCGGCCAGCACCCCGAGAGCGCCGTAGAACCCGAAGATGAACGGGTGACTGCGGGTCAGCGGACGGCCTGGGCGGCCGAACGGGAACAGCGCGTCGACGCCCGCCTCACGCTCCCGGGCCGCGATGTCGGTGACCGGGTCGAGCGCGGCGACCTCGCCCGCCGGCTGCCGGGCACTGTCCGCGAGGGTCCCGACCTCCTCGCGCTGTCCGCCGTCGTGGGGGGTTTCCGCCGGCACGCACGTCTCCTTGAGCTAGATGCTGACAAGAGCCTAGGGGATCTCTGCCCCTAGGCTCTTGTCCGGCTCAGTGCGGTCTAACGGCGGACGACGTTACTCCTGCCACCAGTCGTCGTCGTCGTCCTTCTTCTTGGCCTCCGGCGCGGGCGCGGCCGGGGCGGGCGCCGGCTTCGGCGCGGGCTTGGGCTCGGCCGGGGCGATCGCGGGCTTCTCCGGCGGCGCGGAGATGGCCTCCTCGGTCGGTCCGCCCATCGGCGCGGACACGCCGCCGATGAGCTGACGCAGCTGGTTGAGGTGGCTGGTGATGCTGTCCCGCTGGCGCGTGAGCTCGTCCACCTGGCGCTGCGCCGTGGTGCGCATCCGCTCGGCCTCGCTCTTGGTCTCGGTGAGCAGGTGCTCGGCCTGGGACTTCGCCTCGGCGATGATCTGCTCGGAGTTCTTGCGAGCGTTGGCGACGAGCTGCTTGGCGTGGCTGTCGGCCTCGCGGCGCGTCTGCTCGGCCTGCTGGGTCGCCTTGGTCGCGCGCTGCTCGGCGGACGCCGCGCGCTGCTCGGCCTCGGCCACGAGCTTCTGCGTGGCGCTCTGCGCGGCCGCGTGCCGCTCGGCGTCCTGCCGCTCGGCCTCTTCGCGCCGGGCGGCCAGCTGGATCTCGAACTCGGCCTCGGCCTGGGCCCGCTGCGCCTCGCTCTCCTCGAGGATGCGGTTGGCCTGCGCCCGCATCTCGTCGGCCTGGCGCTTGGCGGTGGTGAGGATCTCGTCGCGCTCGCGTTTGGTGGACGCCCGCAGCTGGGCGACCTCCCGCTCGGTCGTGGTCCGGAGCTTGGCGATCTCCCGCTCGGCGGCGGCGCGCTTCTCGGCGACCTCGTGGTCGGCGGTGGCGCGCAGCTTGGCGACCTCGCGCTCGGTGGTGGAGGTCAGCTCGTCGGCGTGCCGGCGGGCCGCCGTGCGCACCTCCTCCGCCTCGCGCTCCGCCGTGTTGCGCATGTCGTCGCCCTCGCGCTTGGCGGTGGCGCGGACATCGGCCGCTTCGCTCTCCGCGGCCGCGCGCAGCTCCGCGGCGTCGACCTTCGCGGCGGCCTTGATCTCATTGGCCTCCGTGCGGGCGGCCTGCACGAGCTCGGTCGCCTGCTCCTCGGCGAGGCGCAGCAACTGCTCAATGCGCGCGCCGAGGCCGGAATAGGTGGGTCGCTCCTGTTCCTGGAGCTGACGATGTGCGTCGGAGAGCTCCCGTTGCAACGCCTGAGTCTGCTCGCGGCTCTGGCGGACCTCGGTGTCGAGCTGCTTGATGTGCTCTTCGACCTGGTGCCGGTCGTAGCCGCGCAGCACCACGTCGAACTCGCGTGGGGGCGTGCTGTCTTCGAAGAAGTTGCTGAGCTGGGCGTCGATGTCGGACTGCATGAGGCTCAATCCTGCTGTGACGAGACGGCTACAAGTGGTGGAGGTACCAGACGATGGCCGCGCGAGTACTGCGTGTTACGGGGTACGGCACGTGCGGGACCACTTTCCGGCGACAGCAGAGTACTCCCGACACTGCCGTGTTGGGGGCTCAACTTTACGACCTGGGCAGTTTGTCGCGATTGTCAGCGCCCATGTAGCGATCGGGTAAGGCACCGGGTTCTGCCCGGGTGACAATGAGTCAGTGCGCGCGCGGCCTCGCCTGGACAAGTTCGGTCAGGACGCCGCCGACATCCTTGGGGTGCAGGAACGCGATCGATGCGCCCATCGATCCGTGCCGCGGACGCTCGTCCAGCAGTCGCACGCCCTTGCCGCCGATGCTCTCCAGCGCGGCCACCACGTCCTCGACTCCGTATCCGATGTGGTGCACGCCTTCTCCCCGTTTCGCCAGGAACTTCCCGACCGGCGTATCAGGGTGCAACGGCTCCAGCAACTGGACGTACGACGCGCCCGCAGGGCCGTCCGCCACGTGGAGCATCGCCTCCTTCACCCCTTGCTGCTCATTGACCTCCCGGGACGCCACGATCAGACCGAACGTGCTCTCGTAGAAAGCGATCTTCTCTTCAAGATCATGGCATGCGATCCCGACGTGATCGATTCGGGTGAGCATGGCGGTGGCCTCCCTGGAAAGTCTCGGCTCTCTTGTGGGTATGTTGGCAAACGTCGCCCCCACCATTCGTCGGAGGTCTCGTTTCATGGCCGGTTCCGTCATCGTCGCCGGAGCGCGGACGCCCATCGGGCGCCTGCTCGGCTCTCTCAAGGACTTCGCAGCGGTGGACCTCGGCGCGATCGCCATCCGCGCCGCCCTGGAGCGCGCCGGACTCGCCGGTGACCAGGTCGACTACGTCATCATGGGCCACGTGCTGCAGGCGGGCGCGGGACAGATCCCGTCCCGCCAGGCCGCCGTCAAGGCCGGCATCCCGATGAACGTCCCCTCGCTGACGATCAACAAGGTCTGCCTCTCCGGCCTGGACGCCATCGCCCTCGCCGACCAGCTCATCCGCGCCGGCGAGTTCGACGTCGTGGTGGCGGGCGGCATGGAGTCGATGACCAACGCGCCGCACCTGCTGCCGAAGGCGCGCCAGGGCTACAAGTACGGCTCCGTCGAGGTGCTCGACGCCACCGCCCACGACGGTCTCACCGACGCCTTCGACGGCGTCTCGATGGGCGAGTCGACCGAGCGTCACAACGCCAAGCTCGGCATCTCCCGCGAGGAGCAGGACGAGTTCGCCGCCCGCTCGCACCAGCGGGCCGCCGACGCCGTCAAGAACCAGCTGTTCGACGACGAGATCGTCCCGGTGGAGATCCAGCAGCGTAAGGGTGAGCCCGTCGTGTTCGCGGCGGACGAGGGCGTCCGCGCCGACACGACGGCCGAGTCGCTGGCCCGCCTCCGGCCCGCGTTCAGCAAGGACGGCACGATCACCGCCGGCACGTCCTCGCAGATCTCCGACGGCGCGTGCGCGGTCGTCGTCATGTCCAAGGCCAAGGCCGAGGAGCTCGGGCTGACCTGGCTGGCCGAGATCGGCGCGCACGGCAACGTCGCCGGCCCGGACAACTCGCTGCAGTCCCAGCCGGCCAACGCCATCAAGCACGCCCTGGGCAAGGAGGGGCTGACCGTCGGCGACCTCGACCTGATCGAGATCAACGAGGCGTTCGCGTCGGTGGGCATCCAGTCGATGCGCGACCTCGGCGTGGACGCCGGCAAGGTGAACGTCAACGGCGGGGCCATCGCGCTCGGCCACCCGATCGGCATGTCCGGCGCGCGGATCGTCCTGCACCTGGCGTACGAGCTGCGCCGCCGGGGCGGCGGCGTCGGCGCCGCGGGACTGTGCGGGGGCGGCGGCCAGGGCGACGCCCTGATCCTGAAGGTCTGAGGGCCCGGGGTGGCGCGGAACGTCGACGTCGAGGATCTGGTCGAGCGGGCGAGGAAGGGACAGCCGCGCGCACTGGCGCGGCTGATCTCCCTCGTCGAGAACGCCTCGCCGCAGTTGCGGCCCATCATGGCCGCGCTGAACCCGCTCGCCGGCCGGGCGCGGGTCATCGGCCTGACCGGCGCCCCGGGCGTCGGGAAGTCCACGTCCACCGGCGCGCTGGTGAAGGCGTTCCGGGAGCGCGGGCTGCGCGTCGGCGTGCTGGCGGTCGACCCGTCCTCGCCGTTCACCGGCGGGGCGCTGCTCGGCGACCGGGTGCGCATGCAGGACCACGCGAGCGACTCCGGCGTCTTCATCCGCTCGATGGCCAGCCGCGGCCACCTGGGCGGCCTGTCCTGGGCGGCGCCCCAGGCCATCCGCGTGCTCGACGCGGCCGGCTGTGACGTCGTGCTGGTCGAGACCGTCGGGGTCGGCCAGGCGGAGGTGGAGATCGCCTCGCTGGCGGACTCGACGATCGTGCTGGTCTCGCCGGGCATGGGCGACTCGATCCAGGCCGCGAAGGCGGGGATCCTGGAGATCGCCGACGTCTTCGTCGTCAACAAGGCCGACCGGGACGGCGCCCAGCAGACCGTACGCGACCTGCGCAACATGATCGCGCTCGCCGGTGACGTCGGCTGGAAGCCGCCGATCGTGCCGACGGTCGCGGTCAAGGGCGAGGGCGTCGACGACGTCATCCGGCGGCTCGACGAGCATCACGCCTGGATGGAGGAGTCCGGCGAGCTCCGCCGGCGCCGGCTGGCCCGGGTCCGCGACGAGGTGGAGGCCATCGCCGTGACCGCGCTCCGCGAGCGGATGGGCGACCTGCACGGCCACCAGCGCCTCGACGTGCTCGCCGGCAAGGTCCTGTCCGGCGACTGCGACCCCTACTCCGCCGCCGACGAACTCATCGCCGCCCTCACCAGCGACTGAACGCACGCGTTCGCGTCACCCGGCGGAGCGCCACGGCGAGGGGGCGTAGCCGTCCTCCGGGACCTGGTCGGCGGCCGCGGCGGGATCGGGTTGGGCGCGGGGTGGGCGGCGGTGGCCGAACTCGAGGGTGAGCAGGGCCACGCCGACGGGCACGAGGCTCGCCCACGACGGGAAGGCCACGGCCCTCCTCACGTAGCGCGGCCGGAACTTCCGGTTGAACAGGTACAGCGACTCGACCTTGATGAGCGGGTCGAGCAGGTGGATCAGGCGGTAGCCCCCCTGCTCCAGCGGCCCGCGCTCGGCGGTGTCGAACAGCTCCCGGAACGCCGCGAAGTTGAGCGATACCTCATCGAGGCCGCGGTCGCGGGCGTACTCCATGACATCGACGATCATCCGCTCGTTGAGGCCGTTCGGGGCGCCGGGGACGCGGCGCATCGCGTCGAGGGAGAGCCGCCGGCCGCAGGCGCTGGGCAGGTACCGCTGGAAGCCGATCGGCGCGCCCTCGGCGTCGCAGGCGATCACGACGACCGAGGAGGCGTGCCGGCCGGTCAGCAGGTCGTCCATGTTCATGGAGAACCCGCGCTCCTCGGTGCCGCCCATCGCCTCGGCGGCCACCGTCTGCAGCCGGGCGAGCTCGTCGGCGGTCAGGTCGCCCTCGCGCGCGACCCGCGTGGTGACGCCCGCGTTGCGGGTGCGCTGCACCGCCTGCCGTACGTTGCGCATGCTCCGGCCGCTCAGGCCGAACTCGTTCGGCGAGAGCAGCACCTCGTCGCCGATCTCGATGGAGCGCAGGCCGTACGGGCGCCACAGGTCAAGCAGGTCGGCGCGGGCCCCGAGCACGGCCATCCGCCACCCGGAGCGCTCCGCGAGCGCGGCGAACTCGGCGACCGCGGCCGGGTAGGAGCGCGGGTCGCCGGCCGGGTCGCCGCCCGCCACGGCGACGCCGAACAGCACGCGGTACCCGATGACGGCCCGCCGGTCGGGGCTGAAGACGTACGACTTGTCGCTGCGCAGGACGAACGGGGCGAGGGTGTCGGAGCCCTGGTCGTCGACCAGGCGTGCCGCCTCGGCGCGCTCCCGGTCGGTGCCCGCCGGGGGCGGCGGCGCGGGCGTGAGCATTGTGACCAGCATGGCGAGCAGCCCGCCCCCGCCGATGACGCCCAGGCTGGCCTCGAACCAGTGGTCGGCCGAGCCGCTGAAGTGGATGGGGCCGGGGCCTGAGGCGGTGAGGCCGGCGAGGATCTCGCGGCCGGCGTCGGCCGGGCTCGGGCCGGGCGTCATCTGATGCCACTGCAGGATCATCACCGCCAGGCCGTACGCGATCGCCAGGCCGTACGTGATGAGGCCGGCGCGGACGGCGGTGCGCACCCGGCTGGGGGAGGCGGTGAACTCCCCCCGGTACCGGACGAACGCGCCGATGGCGGCGGTGAGGAGGACGAGCCGGCCGAGCTGCCAGGTGCTCAGGGCGTCGAGGGCCGACAGGCCGGTGAGCAGCAGGATGACGTAGTACGCGACCCGGCGGCGCAGGAGCACGCCGCGCGCGGTCGCCAGGAGGATCAGCGCGAGCAGGAGTTCCTGGCCGTTCGGGAACAGGTCGCCGATGACGAGGTTGGCCGGCCGCTCGGGCGTCGAGCCGCTCAGAGCGGGGAGCGCGACGGCCACCGCGGCCGCCGCGATGGGCAGCGCGAGCGGCCAGGTCGGCCGGCGATGGAGAGCGGACATGCGGTGAAGAGCGGACGCGCCTGCCACGGACACAACGATCACCCCGGTTTATCCGTAACCGGCCCTTTGTTAGTGCTATTCCCCGCAGGCCGTCTCGGTAAGATCACGGTGATGTGGCGTAAGTCACCGTAACGGTTTTGAAGCCCAAACCGCGCAGTAGGTTCATGATCATCTGTTTGGTGTTCGTATCGGCCCGTTCGGCCAGGCCACTGGAGCCCGCGGCATCCTGGATCTTCTGGGCGGCGAGCACGTAGAGCTGCTGCTGCTGATTCGGGTTCGAGCTGAAGAACTGCCCAATTCGGTCGAACAGTCCGCGCTGTTGTGCGAACACATAACTGCGTTTCGGGTCCAAATTGGTCTTCTCGAGCTTGGCGTGCGGCAGCCGGATCGTCACCGACGTGCGGTCCTTGTCGGTCGTGACGGTTCCGTTGCCCAGGCCGGAGAAGTCGACGTACGCGTCGACGCTCCCGGTGCCGACGAACAGCGTCCGCTGACCGCGGATCGCGCCGGGCAGGAACCGCGCGTCCTTCTCCAGGTCCACGATGACCTGGAAGTTGCCGGTCGCGGCCTCGTACCGGGAGAGGTTCTGGATCGACCGCAGGACGGCGGGACCGCTGCGGTCCTTGGTCTTCTCGCTGAAGGGGTCGAGCCAGTGCGGAAGGGCGTGCACGGCCTGCAGGACGGCGTACATCAGCGCGAGGAGCACGACGATGAACGCGATCCAGCGAACACCCGGCCGGCGCGGCCGCGGGGATGCCGGTTCGTCCTCGGGGGCTTCCGGTCGCACCATTCTCGTCTCCTCTAGGGGTCTCGGCTAAGACCGGGATTACCCCGGAAGAGGCCCACTCATCCCCCGGGACGTACGGCCCCGGTGGCACTGGCGGGTGACCTGGTCGTTCGCGCGAATTCGTTATCCGGCGGCCTCCGCGTGCGGGGCCACGGCCGCCTGCTCGACCTCGATCAGCGACTCGCCGCGCCGGTGCGCCTCGAACGCCTCCTTGCCGCCGCGGACGCCGAACAGCCTCTTGGAGATGACGAGGTACAGGACCAGGCCGACGTTGATCACGAGCGCGCCGATGCGGACCGCGGTGACGCGGTCCGTCAGCTCGTAGATCTCGACCGGCAGGCCGAACGACGTCGCGACCACCGCGAAGTACTCGCCCCAGCGCTTGCCGAGCCACAGGCCGACCGCCTCGACGAGCTCGATCACGGCGTACGCCAGCAGCCCGACCGCGAACCAGGTCAGCGTCTCCGACTTGAGCGTGAAGACGTGCCGGATCTCCTCGATGATGCGCGAGTGGTCCAGGTCCCAGCCGATCTGCCGGGCGAGCGGCCGCAGTAGCGGGATGTCCTTCTCGAAGACCCGCTGGATCGACCCCCGGTTGGCCGAGAACCGCCACACGCCGTACGCGGCGGCGACGATCAGCAGGCCGCGGATCACGCGCTCGATGGCGAAGAAGCGCATGATCAGCTCGTCCCGCAGCTCCCGGCCGCGCGCGACGAGCGGGGCGCGGTCGGCGGGGCCGCTCCCGTGCGCCTCACCGTGGACGTAGGTGCCGCAGCGCAGGCAGCGCCAGGCCTCTCCGGCGGGGGTGGGCACGTGCAGCCGGTCCCGGAGGGCCGGTTCGTCGGGGGCATAGGTGACGTGCCCCGAGCGGGCACACTTCAGCAGGCTCCAGTCCACGGCCCGACGATAGTGAATACCGGCAGATAGAGCACGTCGTTCGTGGATTGTGCGGTCAGCGTTCGCGGAAGTCCCTGCCGCGGAGGGCGCAGGAGTGGTACCGGGCGTAGTGCGCGCGCAGCCATCTCCGGCGCCGCTGCTCGTCCCAGCGGGCGAAGTTCCGCGCGGCGACGGCGTCGGTGAGCCGCGGCGGCGCCTCGTCGAGCAGCCACGCCGACACGAGGGCGCTGTAGTGCGCGCCGGCCGCGTGCCCGGGGTCGCCGCAGGTGCGCGCGTCCAGCAGGCTGATGTCGATCTCCTGCTCGGCGCGGTGGGCGTATCCCGGGGACAGGTCGCTGAGGTGGATGTAGACGACGCCGCGGCCGGGCCGGGGGAAGTCGTTGTCCGGCCGGTGCTCGACCCGGACGAACCGCCCGGGGGTGCCGCTCAGGCGGGTGGCGAGGGGGGTCAGCCCGGCCTCCAGCGACGGCAGCGCCGCGCGCAGCGCCGGGTGCACGCAGACGGTGAGCGGCCACTGGCGGCAGGCGTACGAGAACGCGCGCGGCACGACCGGCGGGGTGCGCTGCTGGCCGTGCAGCCACACGGTGGTGCCCGCGACGACGCCCGCCGCCGCGACCGCCGGGAGCGCGAGCCAGAGGTGCCGGGTCAGCACCCACAGGTAGCCGGTGACCAGCACGGTGCCCAGCCCCAGCGCCCACAGCGCCTGGCCCGCGAGCAGCTCGGTGCGCAGCGCGGCGAACAGCCCGATGTGCCCGATGCCCGGCGGCGGCAGCAGGTCCGCCCAGGCACCGGGGCGGGCGGCGCCCCACAGGTAGGTGAGGACGGCGACGGCCGGGACGGCCGGCAGCCGCGGGACCATGCGGCCGCCGAGATAGCCGATGACGGTGTAGACCAGCAGCGTGAGGGCCCCGGCGAGCGGCCCGATCGGCTTCGGGTGGCCCGCCTCCACATGGATCATCGTCTTGGCGGCGACGACCAGGGCCACGACGGTGTACGCGCAGAGCGTGACGATCACCAGCAGGAGCAGGTCGAGCAGCGGGCCCAGGGCGGGGGAGCGGGCGGTCAGCCCCCGGAGGTAGTCGAGACGGTGCTCGCGCAGGGCGACCCAGGCGGCGAACCCCGCCGAGGCCGGACCGAGCAGGCACACCGAGGAGAACAGCGCCGCGACGGCGTCGTCCCAGTAGGCGACGCCCGGCAGCAGTGCCCGCCACGCCGCGACGGCGCCGAGGAACGCGAGCGCCGGCACGGCCAGGAACAAGGCCGTACGGCGAGCGTCGATCCGCAGCACCCGCCCGAGGTCAGACACCGGCAGGCACCCGAAGCCGGGGACGGGGGGCGCACGGCACCTCGACGAGGCGGCCCCGGACCATGCTGAAACCCCGATCGCACCACCCCGTCAGCTCCGCCGGATCGGCGGCCGTGGCCACGACCGTCGGAGCCAGGCTCCGCAGCAGCGGGATCAGATCCTCCCGCTCGGAATCACCGATGCCGGCGAGCGGCTCGTCCAGAAAGACGAGTTCCGGCTCGTGCACACAGGTCGCGGCCAGCCCGGCGCGCAATCGCAGATCTTGCGGAAGCATGTCCATTTCGAGCGCCGCGGCGTCGCTCAGCCCGAATCGCTCCAGAATCGCGTCGACCGCCCGGCGGGGTGTGCATTTGTAGTAGGACGCGTAGGCGACGAAGTCGCGGGTCGACAAGCCGGACGTCCAGGCGAATCGCGCGGGCAACAGGCCGATCCGGGCGCGCGCCGCGCGCCGCCCGGCCCGCCGGGTCACGTCGTGGCCCAGCACCTCGAGGTCGCCCACGGACGGGCGGCGCAGGGTCGTCAGCGCCTGCAGCACCGCCGATCTGCCCGGACCCGCCGGACCGGCCAGGCCCACGACACCGTGTGTCACGTCGAACGTGGTGGGACGCAGGATCCACCGCCGGCTGCGGCGGATGCCCAGGCCCCGTGCCACGATCGCGGAAGAATTCCCGATCATAATTACCCCCCGAATTGGCGACGCGTGCGCGAGGTCCGGGGCGATCACTGCGTTGAACCGCTGCGCGACGCCCCTCTTTGCCGTCGTCCGCACGCGTCGACAATGGAACTATAACTTGCCTTGATGATGAGTGTCAGCGTTCCTTAGGCGGCCGCCGGGATTGCGGCTGATTCGCGGGATTCACAGGTCGATCGCGGCTATATCAAGCTTGATTCGGCCGATGTCGGGCCGGGCAGGCGATAACGTATGTGAGTGGCCAAGCCGCTCAACCTGCCTTTCGATCCGATCGCCCGCGCCGGAGATCTCTGGGAGCGCCGCTGGGGGCGGTCGCCCGCCATGCTGGCGGTGACCTCGATCATGCGGGCGCAGGCCATCCTGATCGCCGAGCTCGACGCCCTGCTGAAGCCGTACGGCCTGACGTTCGCCCGGTACGAGGCGCTCGTGCTGCTGACCTTCAGCCGCAAGGGCGCGCTGCCGCTGTCGAGGATGGGTGAGCGGCTGATGGTGCACCCGACGAGCGTCACCAACATCATCGACCGGCTGGAACGCCAGGGGTACGTCCGGCGCCGGCCCAACCCCCGCGACGGCCGCGGCGTGCTCGCGGAGATCACCGACAGCGGCCGGGAGACCGTCGAGCGCGCGACCGCCGACCTCCTCGCCGCGGACTTCGGGTTGGGCGCGTACGACGCGGAGGACCTGGAGCGGATGTTCGAGACGCTGCGCGGCCTCCGCGTCGCCGCCGGCGACTTCGAGGAGTAGGCCGCGTCTCTCCGCCATCAGACTGGTTGGCGGCTAGATACTAGGACATCCTAGTATCTAGGGAGAGCCACCGGCCTGAGGAGCGCTCATGGACATGCGGGACATCGAAGAGGGTCGTCGTCGCTGGCAGGCGAGGTACGACTCTTCCCCGACCAACCGACCCCGACCGACCTCCCGGGGCTCCCGCCGACGCGACGCCGACTTCACCACGCTCTCCGGCCTCGAGGTCGATCCGGTGTACGGGCCGCCGGCCGCGGATCCCCGGTTCGAGCGCATCGGCTGGCCGGGGGAGTTCCCCTACACGCGCGGCCTGTACGCCACGGGTTACCGCGGCCGCACCTGGACCATCCGCCAGTTCGCGGGCTTCGGCAACGCCCGGCAGACCAACGAGCGGTACAAGATGATCCTCGGCGCGGGCGGCGGCGGCCTGTCCGTCGCCTTCGATATGCCGACGCTCATGGGCCGTGACTCCGACGACCCCCGGTCGCTCGGCGAGGTCGGGCACTGCGGCGTCGCCATCGACTCCGCCGCCGACATGGACGTGCTGTTCGACGGCATCCCGCTGGGCGACATCACGACCTCGATGACCATCTCCGGTCCGGCGGTGCCGATCTTCTGCATGTACCTCGTCGCGGCCGAACGCCAGGGCGTCGACGTCCACGGGCTCGACGGCACCCTGCAGACCGACATCTTCAAGGAGTACATCGCGCAGAAGGAGTGGCTCTTCGCGCCGGAGCCGCACCTGCGCCTCATCGGCGACCTCATGGAGTTCTGCGCGCGCGACATCCCGGCGTACAAGCCGCTCAGCGTCTCCGGTTACCACATCCGGGAGGCCGGCTCGACGGCCGCGCAGGAGCTGGCGTTCACGCTCGCGGACGGCTTCGGCTACGTCGAGCTCGGCCTGTCCCGCGGGCTCGACGTCAACCGGTTCGCGCCCGGCCTGTCGTTCTTCTTCGACTCCCACGTCGACTTCTTCGAGGAGATCGCCAAGTTCCGCGCCGCACGCCGCATCTGGGCGCGCTGGATGCGCGACGTGTACGGCGCGACGTCGGAGAAGGCGCAGTGGCTGCGGTTCCACACCCAGACCGCCGGCGTCTCGCTGACCGCCCAGCAGCCCGACAACAACGTCGTGCGCACCGCCGTCGAGGCGCTCGCCGCGGTGCTCGGCGGCACGAACTCCCTGCACACCAACGCCCTCGACGAGGTCCTGGCGCTGCCGAGCGAGAAGGCCGCCGAGATCGCCCTGCGCACCCAGCAGGTGATCATGGAGGAGACCGGCGTCGTCAACGTCGTCGACCCGCTCGGCGGCTCCTGGTACGTCGAGGCGCTGACCGACCGCCTCGAGGAGGAGGCCGAGCGGATCTTCGCCCGGATCAAGGACATGAGCCCGGACGGCTCCATCACCGGCGGCATCCTGCGCGGCATCGAGGACGGCTGGTTCATGGCCGAGATCGCCGACGCCGCGTTCACCTACCAGCAGCAGTTGGAGAAGGGCGAGAAGAAGATCGTCGGGGTGAACTGCCACACCCAGTCGATCGAGGAGCCGCTGGAGATCCTGCGAGTCGGGCACGAGGTCGAGCGCGAGCAGAACCGTCTCCTGGCCGAACGGCGTGGGACGCGGGACCAGGCGGCCGTCGACGCCGCGCTGCGCCGGATGACCGAGGTGGCCCGGACCGAGGACAACCTGATCCCCGCCATGCTGGACGCGGTACGGGTCGAGGCCACCCTCGGCGAGATCTGCGGCGCGCTGCGCGAGGAGTGGGGCGACTACTCCGAGCCCGCCCGCTTCTGATGTCGCCGGATCACCCCGGAGCGGCGGCCACGGAACGTACCCGAGTGATCATTGAGGGTGCTTGATCGATTACGTGACGGCCACGCGTATTCGTTCGGCGGTGCATGCGGCAGGATGGACACATGACGTCATCGGACTTCTCGTTGCACGGCGCGATCGACCTCGGCGCGCGGCGTGCCGCGGCCCAGAGACAGCAGCAGCGCCCGGCCTCGGGAGCCTCGGACGACTCCTCGCAACACGTCATCGACGTGACCGACGCGACGTTCAACACCGAGGTCGTCGAGCGGTCGCGCAACGTGCCGGTGCTCGTGGACTTCTGGGCCGACTGGTGCCAGCCGTGCAAGCAGCTCGGCCCCATCCTGGAGAAGCTCGCCAATGAGGCGGACGGCCGCTGGGTGCTCGCCAAGGTCGACATCGACGCGAACCCCGCGCTCGGCCAGCAGCTCGCCCGGATGGGCGTGCAGGGCATCCCGTTCGTCGCGGCCGTGGTCGCGGGCCAGATGCTCCCCGTTCTCAACGGCGCCGCCCCCGAGCCGCAGGTACGCCAGGTGCTGGACCAGCTCTTCGCGGCGCTCCGCCAGCAGGGCCTGCTGCCCGAGGACGACGGCGCGGACGACGCCGTCCAGCAGCCGGCCGCCGATCCGCTGGAGATCGAGGCGGAGGCCGCCCTGCAGCGGGGCGACCTCGACGGCGCCGCCACGGCGTTCGGGCGGATCCTGGAGACCGCGCCGAACGACCCCGTCGCCAAGAGCGGTCTAGCACTGGTCGACCTGCAGCGCCGCGCCCAGTCGTACGACCCGGCGACGGTGCGCAAGGACGCCGCCGACCGACCCGACGACGCGGCCGTCCAGGTCAAGGCGGCCGACCTAGAGCTGGTGGAGGGCCGGATCGACGACGCGTTCGACCGCCTCATCGCCACGGTGCGCCGGACCGCGGGCGACGAGCGGGAGGTGGCCCGCAAGCACCTGCTCGCGCTGTTCGACGTCCTGCCGCCGGACGACCCGCGCGTGACCCGTGCCCGGCGGAAGCTCGCCTCGGCACTCTTCTGACCTTCCTCGACGGGAGGGGCGGGTGATGACCGGAGTCATCACGATCTCCGCGACGTTCGGGGCGGGTGGCAGCGCCATCGGCCCCGCGGTCGCCGAGCACCTCGGCGTGCCGTTCATCGACCGCGCCATCCCGTACACCGTGGCCGCCGACCTCGGCTGCTCGCTCGAGGAGGCGCTCGCCCACGACGACCGCGCCGAGCACGGGCTCGGCCGCCTCCTGGCCGACGCCGCGCGCCTGCCGAACGTCACGCTCGGCGGCATGGACGTCCACCTTCCGCAGCGCGGCGTCGTCCCCGAAGAGGAGTTCGTCCACCACACCGAGCAGGTGATCAAGGAGGTCGCCGACCGGGGCGAGGGCGCGGTGATCCTCGGCCGCGCCGCGCAGGTCGTGCTCGCCGACCATCCCGCCGCGCTGCACGTCCGCCTCGACGGCCCACGGCGACGGCGGATCGCCCGCGTCCAGGAGTCGATGGAGCTGTCCGCGCAGGAGGCCGAGCGTCTCCTCACCGAGAACGACCGGGCACGAACCGCGTACGTCAAACATTTCTACCGGGCGGACCCGGCCGATCCCGGCCTTTATCATCTGGTCATCGACAGTACGCGGCTGGCCGCGGCTGCCTGTGTCGACATGGTCGTGACGGCGGCGCACGCGGTGAGCTGACCTTCGTCGTCGCCTCGTACGCAGGGATGACACCATTGGCGTGCGGACTCTCGCCTCACAAAGGAGCAGTTGACGTGGCCACCGTGCCGAGC
This sequence comes from Actinoallomurus sp. NPDC052308, assembly GCF_040679195.1. NCBI lineage: Bacteria > Bacillati > Actinomycetota > Actinomycetes > Streptosporangiales > Thermomonosporaceae > Actinoallomurus > Actinoallomurus sp. NPDC052308. The sequence continues at coordinate 1,106,165 of NZ_JBFAUM010000001.1, forward strand.
GTGTCCTATTCGATCACCGTTCGCCTCGAGGTGCCGGCGGGCGGCAAGGCCGTAAGCCAGCTCACCGGAGCGGTCGAGGGCGCGGGCGGCATCGTCACCGCGCTCGACCTGACCCCCGCGGGCCACGACCGGCTCCGCATCGACGTCACCTGCGCCACCCGCGACACCGAGCACGCCCAGGAGATCGTCGACGCGCTCGAGGGCCTCGACGGCGTCTCCATCCACAAGGTCAGCGACCGTACCTTCCTCATGCACCTCGGCGGAAAGATCGAGATGCAGTCGAAGGTGCCGCTGCGCAACCGTGACGAGCTGTCCATGGCGTACACCCCGGGCGTCGCCCGGGTCTCGCTCGCCATCGCCCGCAACCCGGAGGACGTCCGGCGGCTGACCGTCAAGCGGAACAGCGTCGCGGTGGTCACCGACGGGTCGGCGGTCCTCGGCCTGGGCAACATCGGGCCGGAGGCGGCCCTGCCGGTGATGGAGGGCAAGGCGGCGCTGTTCAAGCGCTTCGCCGGGATCGACGCCTGGCCGATCTGCCTCGACACGCAGGACACCGACGAGATCGTCCGTACGGTGCAGATCCTCGCGCCGGCGTTCGGCGGGATCAACCTGGAGGACATCTCCGCGCCGCGGTGCTTCGAGGTCGAGCGGCGGCTCCGTGACCTGCTCGACATCCCGGTCTTCCACGACGACCAGCACGGCACGGCCATCGTCGTGGTGTCGGCCCTGACCAACGCCCTGCGGGTCGTCGGCAAGGACCTCGCCGACGTGCGCATCGCCCTGGCCGGCGCGGGCGCGGCCGGCAACGCCGTGCTCAAGCTGCTGATGCACGCCGGCGCCAAGCACCTGGTCGTGTGCGACTACCACGGCGCGGTCCACACCGGCCGCGACGACCTGGACGACTCGCTCCGCTGGATCGCCGAGAACACCAACCCCGAGGGCTACACCGGCGACCTGCGCGGCGCCGTCCGCGGCGCCGACGTGTTCATCGGCGTCTCGGCCCCGGGGATCCTGAGCGGCGACGACATCGCGACGATGAACAAGGACGCCGTGGTGTTCGCGCTGGCCAACCCCGACCCGGAGGTCGACCCGGCCGCCGCCCGCGAGCACGCCGCCGTGGTCGCCACCGGCCGCAGCGACTACCCCAACCAGATCAACAACGTGCTCGCCTTCCCCGGCGTCTTCCGGGGGCTGCTCGACGCGCAGAGCCGCACGGTCACGCAGGACATGCTCCTGGCGGCCGCGCGCGCCCTGGCCGACGTGGTCACCGACGACGAGCTGGGCCCGAACTACATCGTGCCGAGCGTCTTCCACGCGGACGTCTCCCACGCCGTCGCCGCCGCCGTGCAGAAGGCCGCCGGCGGCGCCAAGTGACCTGACCGCCGGGTGGGCGGGCGCGGCGAGACGTCCGTCCACCCGGCGGCGGCCTTCGAAGGCGCCTGCCCGCTCCGGACGGGCCGGCCGGAGGTCCGGGCGCTGCTCCGCCGGCGCGGCCGTGGCTCGCCGAGGGAACGGGGCGCCGCTCAGCGGTCGAACATCTTGCCCCGGCGGCGCGGCCACTGGCGGCCGTACCAGAAGATGATGACGCCGGTCAGCATGGCGGCGACGCCGGTGGCGACCCGCGCGACGATCATCCCGCTGTCGGGGCCGGTGTGCGGCAGCGTCTGGTCCGACGTCTTCCGCACGCAGTTCGCGTGCCGGTCGACGCTCTGCACCGGCAGGTTGCGCCAGGTCACGGCGACGGTCGTGGTGCGGTCCTCCCCGACGTTGACGGTGGACCTGCGGGTCGCGCCCGCCGGGATGCGGTCCGCCACCGAGATCGACCCGTCGGTCAGGATGGCGTAGTCCTCGGCCTGCGCGCTGCCGTTGACGACCGACACCTGGACCGTACGCCCGGGGCAGCGGACCTTGCCGATCTGGACCTTGAGCGGCGCGGACGAGCCGGCGGAGGGCAACGGCTCCCCGATCGAACCGTGCGTCGGCGAGTGCGTGGGCGATGCCTTGTGGGTCGGAGACGCCTTGTGCGTGGGCCGGGAGCTCTTGGTCGGGCTCGGGCTCGTGGTCGCGGAGACGCTGACGCCGGGGGCGGGCGTGCTGCCGGCCGCCCGGGAGGGCGGCGAGGAGTCCGTGAGCATCGGGAACACGATCAGCGCCCCCACGATGAAGAAGACGGCCGCGATCGCGACCCTCGACAGCGGCATCGCATCCTCCGGGGGGTGATGATCTACGCCGGTATTCTGCCGATTACCCACGCTCCTCGCGCGCGTAACCGACCGACCCGACCGTCCTGTGTTCCCTCCGCTCCCGAGCAAAGCATGATGAAGGCATGGACGACGGCATTTCCACCGGTCGGCTGCTCGTAGCGACGCCGCAGTTGGCCGACCCGAACTTCCGGCGCAGTGTGGTCCTGATCGTGGAGCACGAGCCGGAGGGCGGCACGCTCGGCGTCGTGTTGAACCGGCCGACCGAGGTGCCGGTCGACCAGGTCCTTCCGCCCTGGTCGGAGCTGGTGACCGGCCCGTCGGTGGTGTTCCAGGGCGGGCCGGTCGCGCTCGACAGCGCGCTCGCCCTCGCGCACGTCCCGGGCACCGACGAGCCGCTCGGCTGGCGGGCGCTGAACGGCAGCCCGGCCGTGGCCAGAGTCGGCCTCGTGGACCTGGACGTGCCACCGGAGATCCTCGCCCCGGAGGTCGCCCGGTTGCGGGTCTTCGCGGGCTACGCCGGCTGGGGGACCGGTCAGCTTCAGTCGGAGATCGACGAGGGCGCGTGGTACGTACTCTCGGCGGAGTCCGGGGACGTGTTCGCGGAGGAGCCGGACGGGCTGTGGCCCGCCGTTCTGCGCCGCCAGGGCGGTGAACTCGCCTTCGTCGCGACGTTTCCCGAGGATCCGTCACTAAACTGAGCACGTGAGTACGAAGATCCTTCCGGAGAGCGACACCAGGCCTGATCTCTCCCACGGCGACGGTGATCACGAGCGGTTCGCGCACTACGTGCAGAAGGACAAGATCATGGAGAGCGCCGTCAGCGGCACTCCCGTGATCGCGCTGTGCGGCAAGGTCTGGGTGCCCAACCGTGACCCGAAGAAGTACCCGGTATGCCCGGAGTGCAAGGAGATCTACGAGTCGATGGACGCCGGCGGCGGCGAAGAGTGACCGTCAAATCGGCGTGAAGGACCCGCGCGTCGGGCGGTGACCGCGAGCGCCGGAGTCTAGCCTCTCCGTCTCGGGGGGGATCGTGATGAGGCGGAGAGGTCTGAGCGGGCTCTTCGGAGTCGTGCTCGCGTCGTGGGGGGGGGGGGGCGGGGGGGGCCCCGGGGGGCCGCCGCCCCGGGGCGCGGCGGGGGCGGGGCGGGCGCCCCCA
>NZ_JBFAUM010000001.1:1109534-1170165 GCF_040679195.1 Actinoallomurus sp. NPDC052308
GGTGTATAATACCCTCTGCTTGGGGGGGTGTTTGGTTTGGGGGGGTTTTTGTCGGCGGGGGTTTTTGGGGTGGGCGCCCGGGCGGCCCCCCCCCGCCCCCGCCGCCCCACGTGTCCAGCCGGCGCACGGGACGACGGCGGCCTGCGCGCGCCCGACATCGGCGGCACCGCCGGCGCGCTCTGCGCCGGTGGCCCGATCGGTGGACTCGGCGTCGGCGGCCCGATTGGTACGTCCGGCATCGGCGGCCCGGTCGGCACGTCCGGCGGCGGCGTCCCCGTCGGCGCGCTCGGTGCGGGCGGACTCGGTGTCGGCGGATTCGGCGGTGGTGGCCCGGTCGGTACGGCGGGCGTCGGTGGCTCGGCCGGCGGACTCGGGGGCGGCCCGGACGGCGCGTCCGGCGGACGGCGACTCCCTCGCCCCCGGCGAGATGCAGGCGATGCTGGGCGACTTCACCGGCACGCTGCGCGCCCGCTACGGCGTGGCCGACGAGCGCGCCCTCGCCGCCGCGCACCGGATCCCCGATCGGATCGTGGTCCCGCTGCGGTTCCACGTGCTCACCGACGGCCGGCACGGCCGGCTCTCCCGCGCCGCCGTGGACCAGCAGGTCGCGGTCCTCAACGCGGCGTACGGCGGGCGGCTCGCCGGTCCCGGCGGCACGGTGCGGTCGGCCGTGCGGACGCCGCAGGGCGCCGACACCGGGGTGTCCTTCCGGCTCGACGGCGTCGACGTCACGACCAACGCCCGGTGGTTCGGCAAGCCCCATGACCACCGGGCCGAGATCGAGGCGGCGCTCAGCCGGGGCGGGTACGGCACGCTGAACCTGTACACCGCCGCGGTCGGCTTCGAGATGCTCGGATTCTCGACGTTCCCCAAGTGGGCGCGGGAACGACCGGGCGTCGGCGGCGTCGTGGTCGACTACCGCAGTCTCCCCGGCGGCACGTTCCCGCACTTCAACCGCGGCCTCACCGCAGTGCACGAGATCGGGCACTGGCTGGGGCTGTTCCACACCTTCGAGAACGGCTGCTGGCCGCCGGGCGACGGTATCGACGACACGCCGGACGAGTCGGTGCCCACGGTCGGCTGCCCGGCCTCGAAGGACACCTGCCCCGCGCCCGGCACCGACCCGGTGCACAACTTCATGGACTACGGCTTCGACAGTTGCATGCGGGAGTTCACCCCGGACCAGGGCCTGCGGATCCGGGCCATGTGGGCCGCCTACCGCCTCGGCGCCACGCCGTCCGGTGGCCAGGCGCGATACCGGTGACGCGCGAGGCGTGCAGCGGCGATGAGCAGGCCGGAACGCCGGTAACAGGAGCGCCAAACGTCCCGGACACCTCGGGAGGGTGGGCCCGTCCTGTCGGCAGGTCAAGGTAGCCTTCTTTCACCGTGAGCACGTTCGCCGCATCAGACACCCCACCCGCGCTGCCCAACCGGGCACCCTGGGGCACCGCGACCGCGCTGCGTGCCTGGCAGCAGGGGGCCTTGGAGGAATACTTCCGCACCGGTCCGCGCGACTTCCTCGCCGTCGCCACGCCCGGCGCCGGTAAGACCACCTTCGCGCTCCGGCTCGCGGCCGAGTTGCTGCACCGCAAGATCGTCGCCCGCATCACCGTGGTCTGCCCGACCGAGCACCTGAAGCGGCAGTGGGCCGACTCCGCCGCCCGCGTCGGCATCAAGATCGACCCGGAGTTCAAGAACTCCCAGGGCCGTACGGCCAAGGACTTCCAGGGCGTGGCGGTGACGTACGCCCAGGTCGCCGCGCACCCCGCCCTGCATCGCAACCGCACCGAGACGCTGAAGACGCTGGTCATCCTCGACGAGGTCCACCACGCGGGCGACGGCCGGTCCTGGGGCGACGCGATCCGGGAGGCGTTCGAGCCGGCCGCCCGGCGGCTGTCGCTCAGTGGCACGCCGTTCCGTACCGACATCAACCCGATCCCCTTCGTGCTGTACGAGGAGGGGCCCGACGGCATCCGGCGCAGCCGCGCCGACTACACCTACGGCTACGGCCCGGCGCTCGCCGACGGGGTCGTCCGGCCGGTCATCTTCCTGGCGTACGCCGGGGACATGCGCTGGCGGACCCGCGCCGGCGACGAGATCACCGCCAGCCTGAGCGACCCGCTCACCCAGGACCAGACCTCCCAGGCGTGGCGCGCAGCGCTCGACCCGAAGGGCGACTGGATCAAGCAGGTGATCGCCGCCGCCGACCGGCGGCTCACCGAGGTGCGCCGGGGCGTCCCCGACGGGGGTGGGCTGGTGATCGCTTCGGACCACGAGTCCGCGCGGGCGTACGCCAAGATGATCCGGGAGATCACGAACACCAAGGCGACCGTCGTGCTGTCCGACGACCCGGCGGCGAGCAAGAAGATCAAGCAGTTCAGCGCGTCGGAGGACCGCTGGATGGTCGCGGTCCGCATGGTCTCCGAAGGCGTCGACATCCCGCGCCTCTGCGTCGGCGTCTACGCCACCTCGACCTCGACCCCGCTGTTCTTCGCGCAGGCGATCGGCCGTTTCGTCCGGGCCCGCAAGCGCGGTGAGACGGCGTCGGTGTTCCTGCCGTCGGTGCCCACGCTGATGGGGCACGCGGCCGAGATGGAGACCGAGCGCGACCATGTCCTGGATCGGCCGGTCCGCGAGGACGGCCTCGACGACGACCTGATCGCCGAGGCGAACCGGCAGCGCGACAACCCCGACGTGGGGGAGGAGCTGGCGTTCGAGACGGTCGAGGCGTCGGCGACGTTCGACCGGGTCGTGTTCGACGGCGGTGAGTTCGGCATGACCGCCGCGCCGGGCTCACCCGAGGAGGAGGACTTCCTCGGCATCCCCGGCCTCCTGGAGCCGGACCAGGTCGCGCAGCTGCTGAAGCAGCGGCAGGCCGAGCAACTGGCCGCGCAGCGCAGGAGCAAGAAGGGCGAGGCGCCGACCGAGGAGGATCACACCGCCGCCGAGGACCTGCACGCGCTGCGCAAGGAGCTCAACAACCTCGTCGGCGCGTGGCACCACCGCACCGGCCAGCCGCACGGCGTGATCCACGCCGAGCTCCGCAAGGTCTGCGGCGGGCCGCCCAGCGCGCAGGCCAGCAGCGACGACGTCCGCAAGCGCATCGCCAAGATCCGGGAGTGGGCCGCCCGCCCGATGCCCCGCGTCCGCGACTGACCCGCGGCGCGCCGCGATAGGGAAGGCGGCGATCCGTGGTCGGCGAGGCAGGAGCCGGCCGGGGGGCGGGCGCGGAGGCGACCGGGGGCGTGGACGCTCACGCTGACCGCCGAGGCGGACGCGGCCGGGGCCGACTCCGCCCTGGCGATCAGGCCGTACTACCGGCCGACGGGCCCGGGCGGGAGGTCGAGCCGCCGGTGGATCTCCTCGACGATCGTCTCGATCGGCTGGTCGATCGAGACGATCAGCGCGTTCTCGTCCGGCGCCGGTGTCTCCAGGTCGGCGAACTGGCTGTCCAGGAGCTGCCGGGGGAAGAAGTGCCCGTGCCGGGCGGCGAGCCGCCCGCCGATCAGCTCCTTGGAACCATCCAGGTACACCAGGTGCAGGTCCGGCCGGCTCTCCCGCAGCACGTCCCGGTACTTGCGCTTCAGCGCCGAACAGGTGACCACCGCCGGGGCGTCCTGTTCGTGCATCCACGCGCCGATGGCCCGCAGCCACGGCCAGCGGTCCTCGTCCGTCAGCGGCACGCCGGCGTGCATCTTCTCGACGTTCGCAGGCGGGTGGAAGTCGTCGGCCTCGGCGTACCTCCAGCCGAGCCGACCGGCCAGCATCGCGCCGATCGTGGTCTTTCCGCTGCCGGAGACGCCCATGATGAGGACTATCGGGTGGTGCATACCTGGCAACGTATCGGGTGATCCAGAAGCACGACGTACGGGCCGGAGGCCGGTCAGCGGAGGAGCGGCTGGCCGGACAGCTCCACGCCCGCCGCGCCCATCTCGTCCAGCGCCCGCTCGACGGTCTCCCCGGCCACCCCGGCCGTCATGCCCAGCAGCACCCTCGTGGCGATCCCGGACCGTACGGCGTCCAGGGCGGTCGCGCGGACGCAGTGGTCGGTGGCGATACCCACGATGTCCACCGAGTCGACCTCGTGCTTGCGCAGCCAGTCGCCCAGCGGCGTGCCGTCGTCGGTGGCGCCCTCGAAGCCGCTGTAGGCGGCCTTGTGCTCACCCTTGCTGAACACCGCCTCGATCGGCGCGAGGTCGAGGTTCGGGTGGAAGTCGGCGCCCGGCGTGCCGATCACGCAGTGCGCCGGCCAGGTGTCGACGAAGTCAGGATTCTCCGAGAAGTGGTCGCCCGGATCCAGATGGAAGTCCCGGGTCGCCACCACGTGCGCGTACGCCCGCCGGTTGTCCTGCAGGTAGGTGGAGATCGCCGTCGCAACGTTTGCCCCACCGGTCACGGGCAGTGATCCGCCCTCGCAGAAGTCGTTCTGCACATCAACAATGATGAACGCCGTGCTCACGGCAGCCTCCCCGGCCAGATCTCCAGCACAGGAAAAGCTACCCCGCCGGGACCGGAAACATCATCGGACGAGCGCCGAGATTTCCAGGGAAGACGATCTCGGCGTGCGGCGAAGCATGGGTGACCACGATCCCTCACCCAGGAGGCACCGCATGACGGAGGCAGGGCCATGACCGAGCGAAGCGAGGGAATCAACGGCGCAGCCCCACGGGTCGCCCCTCCGACGAAGGAGGGCCCATGACCGAGCGAAGCGAGGGAATCGAAAGCGCAGCCCCACGGGTCACTCCTCCGACGAAGGAGGGCCCATGACCGCCGACGTCGGCGAGCAGGCGAGCGACGCCGAACTCGCCGCCCGATTCCGCCGGGACCCGGAACTCTTCACGGCCGTCCACGACCGGTACTTCCGCGACATCTACCTGTACGCGGCGGGCCGGCTGGACGCGCAGACCGCCGAGGACATCGCCGCGGAGACGTTCTGCGTGGCGTTCCGCGACCGTGAACGGTTCGATCCCGGCCGCGGCGCCCTGCGGCCGTGGCTGTTCGGCATCGCCACCAACCTGGTCGCCCGGCACCGGCGCAAAGAGGCACGGCACTACAAGGCCGTGGCCCGCGCCGGGGCCGAACCGACCGCCGACAGCCACGAGAACCGCGTCGTCGCCGCGGTGGCCGCCGCCCACATGAAGCCGCAGCTGGTCAGGGCCCTGGCGCGGCTCTCCCCGGGCGAGCGCGACGTCGTCCTGCTCGTCGCCCTCGGTCATCTCAGCTACGACGAGGTGGCCGACGCGCTCGGCATCTCCGCCGGCACGGTCGGCTCCCGGCTCAGCCGCGCCCGCAAGAAGCTCAAGGAGGCATTCCATGGATGACGAACTGACGATGCTCGCCAGCGCGCTCGTGGCCCCGGAGCCGTCCGGCGAGATCGCCGACCGGAGCCGGCACCGGCTCCAGAACACGATGCGCGGCGGCCCCGCCCGCAGGCGCCGGATCGGGTGGCTCGCCGGCGGCCTCGGCCTCACCGCCGTCACGGCGGCGACCGCGATCGTCCTCACCTCGACCGGTACGCCGCGCACCCCGAACCCCAACAGCCCGCCCACCACGGCCGCGCCCTCCACCCTGTCCGCCCGGCAGATCCTCCTCGCCGCGGCCACGACGGCGGAGAAGGCCCCCGCGACCATCGGCACCTACTGGCACGTCAAGACCGTCTACACCAAGACCTCCAAGGGCGACTCGGACACGGGAGCGTCGGTGATCGAGACGTGGACCCGGCGCGACGGTCGATCCTGGGTCAGGGAGGGGTCGCCGACCGGCCCGGTCGAGGAGAACGGGGGCCACCACGGAACGTGGAACAACGGTTTCTTCGTAGGGGACACCAGGCTGAGCTTCGAGCGAATCCAGCGGCTGCCGGACGATCCCACCGCGCTGAAGACCTACATCAAGCAGCACAGCAGGTTGATGCGGCTTGTCGGCAAGGGAAAAGGGAAGGTGTCCGAGGACGAGGTCGTCATCGGAGGGCTGGTCGGTCTTCTCGAGAGGACGCCGGCTCCGCCTGCGGTCCGTGCCGCCGGCTTCCGGGCACTCGCCGATCTCCCAGAGGTGAAGAAGCTCGGTCCGGTGAAGGGCGGGCAGGGCCTGCAGATCTCCTACCCGGATGGCTGGGCGAGACTGGTCGTCGATCCGGTGACCTCGCGACTGCGCAACTCCGACTTCGGTGATCAGAAAGCGAGCGGTACGTCGAGGATCGAGGCGGCCGAATGGATCAACACGCTGCCCAAGTAGATCGTGCCGCTCGCTGATCGGCACCGGCGAAGGGCGCGCGGACGACCTTCGCGCGCCCCTCTCAGGAACGTCGACGCCCCCCACGAAGTGGGTGATCAGGCGTAATCGACGAGGCCCCACATGAATGCATTCTCGTGAGCACTCTCATCCCCGTCCGGTCCGTCGGTCCCGGCCGCCCGGCGCGCCGGCCGGGACTCCGCTGGCAGGCGTTCGTACTGATCGGTGCGGGTCCGGCGTTGGTCCCATGGCTGTTCGTTCTCGCGTTCGAGCTGCCGGGAGCGACCGTCGCCGCGCACTGGTCGACGGCATGGGCGGGGTTCGACGGCCTGGAGGCGCTCGGCCTGATCGCCACCGGGCTGCTCCTCGGCCGGCGTGACCCCCGTGGCTGCCTGGCGGCGGCCGCGACCGCGCCGCTGCCGGTCGTGGACGCCTGGTTCGACGTCGTCACGGCCACACCGGGCGGTGACCGGGCCACCGCCGTGGCGATGGCGGTCTTCCCGGAGATGCCGCTGGCGATCACCTGCGCCGTCCTGGCCGTCCGCGCGCTTCCACGCCGGGATCACGGATCGCCCAGCCCGCCGAGTGCTCGCGCTGCTCACCGACCTCATCCCATGGAGAGACAATGACCGTACTGACCGCTCGCCGTACCCGCTGGGGACTGGCCGCCGCCGGCGGAGCCGCGGCGGCCGCCTGGTGGCTCGGCGACCGAGCGCCCTATCCGTACGCCCAGCGGACCCTGCTCGACATCCCCCTGCCCTACCTGACCTGCGGCCGCCTCGACGAGGTGCTCCGCCCCCGCCCGGGGGAACGGATCCTCGAGATCGGCCCCGGGACCGGGCTGCAGTCCGTGCACGTGGCGCCGCAGCTCGGCCCGGCGGGGCGGCTCGACGTCGTCGACATCCAGCCGGAGATGCTCGACCACGTCACCCGCCGCGCCGAGGAGCGCGGCATCGCGAACATCACCGCGACGGAGTCGGACGCCCGGACTCTGCCGTTCGGCGAGGAGACCTTCGACGCGGTCTACCTCGTGACCGCCCTGGGCGAGATCCCCGAGCCCGACCGGGTCCTGCGTGAGGTCGCGCGAGTGCTGGCGCCCATGGGGCGGCTGGTGGTGGGGGAGTTCTTCGACCGGCACTGGATCCCGTTCGGCCGGCTCCACCGCCTCGCCGACGCGTCCGGCCTCCACCTGGAGACACGCCACGGCCCGACCTTGGCCTACCTGTCCCGCTTCCGCCCCTGCCCCCGCCCGGGAACGGTCATGTCCGCCGTGTGAGGGCGTCGCTTTTGAAGATCACTGGCGGTCGCTGCGCCTAGAGAGCTCGACCCGCCGGCGGCGGCGCTCTGACCCGCGTGATCCTTGGCGATCGCTGCGCCTAGGCGGCAGTGACCGCCAGTGATCAAGTCATCGTGACCCTCGGACGCCCCGGATCTCGACGCCGTTCGGCTCCTCGGGGCTGGAGCGGGCGGAAGGCTCGGTGAAGCCGCTGGGGGCCGGGCCGCCACCGGGGTGAATCGCCCGGCGGAGCGGGTCTTCGCCGAGCGCCCGCCCTGCCGGCGATACCGCCCGTCGGCGGCGCCGTGGCCTCGACGGTGGCGAAGTCGCCGTGGAGCCGATGTGACGGGCGAGTCATCTCCCGCCGCTGGGAGCGGGCCGCAGAGGAATGGCGGATCGATCAACCACTGTGGCGTCGGTGATGACGTAGCAGGCCTGGCAAATGGGTCATCGACCCGCCAACAACGGCGGCAACGAGACCGCAACAGCGGCACCGCCGCGGTCATCTGATCTCCGGCACGCCGCCGTGCCGGCCGGATGGCGTTTGGCTCGGGTGGGCCGGGTGTGAAGCTCGGTGAAGGGGCGTGCTGCCGGGGACTTCGTCCGATATGAGATTCAATCCCGGCGGCTTTACCGAGCATCAGCCCTGCGCCGCCTGCACTGGCCCTCCGGCCCGCTCCGGCTCGTGCCGTGCCCTCAGGGTGGTGTCACGCGCCGTACAGGAATTCCGTGGGGATGGCCACGTCGCCGCGGGAGAGCTGGAAGGCCGACGGGGGGAGTTCCGTCAGGGCGCGTTCGTGGCGGTCACGGGCCTCGGACAGGTCCTCGCGGCCGACGATCTCGCCGCCGACGACCAGCGGCCGCAGCAGCGGGCGGTCGTACGGGCCGGGGGTCGGCTCGTTCAGCGAGACGACCTCGGCGATCGCCCGGCCGTTCTCGTCGCGGTGGCGGACCGCCCACTTGCGCCCGCCCCGGCTCGGCTTGCCGACCGAGTTCTTGGCGACCGGCCGCAGCGGCCCGTCGTCGGACTGGGCGCGGGCCACCAGCTTGTAGACCAGCGACGCGGTCGGCGCGCCGGAGCCGGTGACCAGCGACGTTCCCACGCCGTACCCGTTCACGGGCGAGGCGGCGAGGGCGGCGATCGAGTACTCGTCGAGATCGCCGGTGACGATGATCTGGGTCTTGGGCGCGCCCAGCGCGTCGAGCTGTTCGCGCACCTCCCGCGCCATCTCGCCCAGGTCGCCGCTGTCGATCCGGACGGCGCCGAGGTCCGGGCCGGCCAGCTCGACCGCGACCGCGACGGCGCGGGCGACGTCGTAGGTGTCGACGAGCAGCGTCGTCGACGCGCCGAGCGCGTCGAGCTGGGACTGGAAGGCGTGGCGCTCGCTGTCGTGCAGCAGGGTGAAGGCGTGCGCGCTCGTGCCGGCGGTCGGCACGCCGTACGTGCGCCCCGCCTCCAAGTTCGACGTGGTACGGAAGCCGGCGAGGTAGGCTGCGCGGGCGGCGGCCACGCCGGCCATCTCGTGCGTGCGCCGGGATCCCATCTCGATGAGCGGACGGTCGCCGGCCGCGCGCACCATCCGGGAGGCGGCGGAGGCGATCGCACAGTCATGGTTGAGGATCGACAGCGCGAGGGTTTCGAGGATCACGGCCTCGGCGAAGCTGCCCTCCACGACGAGGATCGGCGAGCCGGGGAAGTAGCAGTCGCCCTCCGCGTAGCCCCAGACGTTGCCGGAGAATCGGTAGGACTCCAGCCATGTGGCGGTCGGTTCGTCGACGATGCCGTGGGAGATGAGGTACTCCAGCTCGGGGCCGCCGAACCGGAACGACTCCAGCGCGTCGAGGAACCGGCCCGTTCCGGCGACGACGCCGTACCGGCGGCCGTTCGGCAGGTGCCGGGCGAACACCTCGAAGATCGCCCGGCGCTGCGCGGTGCCCGCCGTCAGGGCACCCTGGAGCATGGTGAGTTCGTAGCGGTCGGTCAGCAGCGCCGTCGAATGATGCACGAGTGGCAGATTACGGTGTGGTGTGTACACCATGTGCGCGCAGCACCCTGGAAGGAGGCACTGAGGTGAGCACGGCTCCCGTCGAACTGGATCGGCCGGACGCCGCCGAAGACGTACGTTCGGACCGTCCGTGGGTGTCGATCGTCTGGAACGACCCCATCAATCTCATGTCGTACGTCACATACGTCTTTCAGAGCGTGTTCGGCTATTCCAAGATGAAGGCCGAGAAACTGATGCTCGACGTGCACCACAAGGGCCGCGCCGTCGTGTCCAGCGGCACGCGGGAGGAGATGGAGCGCGACTGCGAGATCCTGCATTCGTACGGTTTGTGGGCCACGGTCCGGCAGGATGTCTGAGTCATGAACACCTGGTTCACCCGCGTCCACGGCGGCGGTGTGCGGCTGCGGATGACGCGGGAGGAGGCCTCCGTCGTCCACGCGCTGGTCACCCAGCTTCTCGACCTGCTCGGCGGGCCCGCACCCGGCCCGCGCGACGACGGCCTGCCGAACCTCAGCTTCTCGGAGAACACCACCGTCTCGGATGATCCGGTGCTGGCCCGATTGTTCCCGGACGCCTACCGGGACAACGGGGCCGCGGCGGCGGAGTTCCGGCGCTACACCGAGGCGGGCCTGCGGGACGGCAAGCGGGCGGCTGCCCAGCTCGTGCTGGACACGCTCGGCGACGGCGGCGAGATCCTCCTGGACGACGAGCAGGCCCAGGTGTGGCTGCGGTCGCTCAACGATCTGCGACTGGCCCTGGGCACCCGCCTGGGGATCAGCGAGGAGACGCTCGAACGGACGCGCAGCCTCGACTGGAACGATCCTCGGACCGCGCCGTTCGCGGCCTATGACTGGCTGACCTATCTCCAAGAGGACCTGGTTCGAGCGCTTTGGTGAGCATTTGTCGCGAAGTGATCGGCTGATCGGTCGTTCGACCCGCTCAGTCGATCAGCGGCTTGGTAGGTTGGCGGCGCCGCCGGACTCCGCGCTGGGAGGAGCGGACGTGAGCGAGCGAAGCGAGGGAATCGACAGCACAGCCCCTCTGGTCACTCCTCCGACGAAGGAGGCTCCATGACCGCGACCGACTCCGTCGATGTGCTCGTTCACCGAGCCCTGCTGTACGGACACGAGGACGAGTTCCTCGACGCGACGATCCCCTTCTTACGGGAGGGCCTGGCCCGGGGCGGCCGCCCGGTCGTGATCAGTGAGCGCGCCGGGCTCGTACGCCGGTGCCTCGGCCGCGGGGCCGGGACGGTGGAGTTCGTCGACGCGTCCGGCTGGTTCGGCGCGCCGGCCCGGACCCTCACGGCCTACCTCGCGCACGCCCGCGAGCGGTGGTGGCCCCAGGGCCCGCTGTACCTCGTCGCGGAGCCGGTGTGGCGGGCGTGCACCCGACCGGAGATCCGGGAGTGGGGTCGGCTGGAGTCGCTGCTCAACGTGGCGTTCGCCGAGACCCGGACCAACCTGCTGTGCGCGTACGACGTGCGGTCGCTGCCCGCCGAGGCCGCCGAGGACGTGGGCCGTACCCATCCGGAGCTGGTCGGCGTCACCGGAAGCCGCCAGAGCGCGCTGTTCACCGACCCGGCGGTCTTCTACGCCGAACGCAACCGGGTCCCGCTCGCGCCGCCGACCGAGCCGGTGCTGAGCCGCGATCTCGCGGGCGGGGACCCGGCCGGGCTGCGCGCCTTCGTCGCGGCGGCGGCCGAGCACCACGGGCTGTCCCGGGAGCGCAGCCTCGCCCTGGTGCAGTCGGTGGGCGAGGTCGTCGCGCACATCACGCGGTGCGGCGGGGGCCACGGATCGGTGTGGGTGTGGTCCGCGCACGGCAGGCTGATCTGCGACGTCGTCGACGCCGGGACCGCGCTCGACGACCGGTACCTCGGCTACTTCCCGCCCACACCGCACCGGCCCGCGGGGGCGGGCATGTGGGCGGTCCGGCAGCTGTGCGACCTCGTGGAGATCCGGTCCGGCGCCGGCGGCTCGGTCGTACGGCTGCACATGGGCCACGAGTCCCGCTGAGGCCCGCCGTGGATACGCTTTGCGCATGCTCACCATCGAACGGGCCATCGTCGACCAGATCGTCGCGCACGCGCGCGCCGACCACCCGGACGAGGCGTGCGGCGTCGTCGCCGGAGCCGCGGGCTCGGACCGTCCGACCCGGTTCATCGCGATGGCGAACGCCGAGCGTTCACCGACCTTCTACCGATTCGACTCGATGGAGCAGTTCAAGGTGTGGCGCGAGATGGACGACCGCGACGAGGAGCCGGTCGTCATCTACCACTCCCACACCGCGACCGAGGCCTACCCCTCGCGTACCGACATCTCCTACGCCTCGGAGCCGAACGCGCACTACGTGCTGGTCTCCACCCGCGCCGACGGCGAGACGGAGTTCCGTTCGTACCGGATCGTCGACGGCAAGGTGGACGAGGAGGAGGTCCGCGTCGTGGAGTCGTACGAACCCGACTCGGTAGACTGATTCCGTGACGACGATGACGGAGCGCCCGATCCCGTTCGTCACGCCCGTGCAGAATTTCCTCTTCGGCCACTGCCGCGCCGAAGTCGTCTACGACTGTCGCCAGGGCTGACCTCCCCCAGAGCCCGGAATCCCCGCGCATCCGGCCGTGTTGAGCCATGCCGGGACCGTAAGACGAAGGAGCACACTCGCGATGGCGATCGAGGTTCGTATTCCGACGATCCTGCGTAACTACACCGATGGGGCGAAGGCGGTGGAGGGTGGCGGCGCCACGCTCGACGACCTGTTCGCCGACCTGGAGACCCGCCACCCGGGCCTGCGCGACCGGCTGGTCGACGAGAAGGGCCTGCGGCGGTTCGTCAACGTCTACCTGAACGACGAGGACGTCCGCTTCCTGGGCGGCCTCGGCACGAAGGTCTCCGACGGCGACACCGTGACCGTGTTGCCCGCCGTCGCCGGCGGCTGACGTGCGTTTCGACTCCCTGCTCGACTCCCTCGGCCGTACGCCGCTGGTCGGCCTGCCACGGCTGTCGCCGTCGCCTGAGGTGCGGCTGTGGGCCAAGCTGGAGGACCGCAACCCGACCGGCTCGGTCAAGGACCGCCCCGCCTTCTGGATGATCGCGAAGGCGGAGAAGGAGGGGCTGCTCGCGCCCGGCCGTACGATCCTGGAGCCCACCTCCGGGAACACCGGCATCTCGCTGGCGATGGTCGCGAAGCTTCGCGGCTACGACATCGTCTGCGTGATGCCGGAGAACACCTCGGCCGAGCGCCGGCAGCTGCTGGAGATGTGGGGCGCGCGCATCATCTTCTCCCCGGCGGCCGGCGGCTCGAACGAGGCGGTGCGCGTCGCCAAGCGGCTGGCGGAGGAGAACCCCGACTGGGTGATGCTCTACCAGTACGGCAACGAGGCGAACGCCCGGGCGCACTTCGAGACGACCGGTCCGGAGCTCCTCGAGGACCTGCCGTCGATCACCCACTTCGTGGCCGGCCTCGGCACCACCGGCACGCTGATGGGCGTCGGCCGGTACCTCCGCGAGCAGGTGCCCGGCGTCGCGATCGTGGCCGCCGAGCCGCGTTACGGCGAGCTGGTGTACGGCCTGCGCAACATCGACGAGGGCTTCGTGCCCGAGTTGTACGACGAGTCGGTGCTGACGACGCGGTACTCCGTGACGTCGGCGGACGCGCTCCGGCGCACCCGTGAGCTGCTCGCGCAGGAGGGCGTCTTCGCCGGCATCTCCACCGGCTGCGCCCTGCACGCCGCGCTCGGCATGGCGAACAAGGCCGTCAAGGCCGGCGAGCGCGCCGACATCGCGTTCATCGTCGCCGACGGCGGCTGGAAGTACCTCTCCACCGGCGCGTACGGCGGCACGCTCGAGGAGGCCGAGGAGCGCCTCGAAGGCCAGCTCTGGGCCTGACCGGCCTCGCGGGCGTTCGCCGTCTCTTTCGGTGAGCGCCCGCGTACGGTCGGTGTGCTCGGCATAATGGCCGTATGCCCGAGACGTTGCCGAGCTGGACGGCGCACCTGCCGCGCTGGATTCCCCGCTCCCTGTCCGACCTACACGGTCCTCGCGAGGGCGTCATCGACCTCCCTCTGGATCTCTGCTGGTCAGGTCACACCCGTTACGACATCGAGCGCTTCGCGCAGCGAGTCGCGCTTTACGAGTTGGTGATCGTGCAGGGACTGCAGAAGCACTATCCGGAGTTCCTCAACGGCGACTACCTCCTCGAGGCGTGGCCCCTTCTGCACCGGAGGCTGGGCGACGGTTACGTGGAGGCATGGGAGGGCCGTTTTCCCGAGTTGGCAAGGATCGGTGCGTCTCCCGGTGCCTTCGCAGCAGCCTTCGCCCGCTGGAAAGAGTCGCCGTGGGCATAGATTTCCCTCCCTTTCACCGGCGACTCATCGAGGCGGGGCTCGACCTTTGCGAGGAGCACGGGTTATTCCTCGCAGGCGGTTATGCGATGAAGGCCCACGGCTTGGTAGATCGACCCAGTAAGGACATCGACTTCGCGACCGCGAACCCCCTACCGGTCGAGGAACTGACACTGCGCGTGGTGGCGGGTTATCGGGCGAAGGGGTTCGATGTCGCCGCCGCTCCGGGTAACTACCGGTTCGCCCGGCTGGTGGTCACAGATCCGCTGACGAGTGAGTCCTGCGAAGTCGATCTCATGAAGGCGACCCTTCGCGTCAGCCCCGTGATCGTGGACTCCTGCCCTGTGCTGGGTTTCGACGACGCAGTCGGCCTGAAGATGCGAGCGCTGCACGATCGTGGCATTGCGCGTGACCTCATCGACGCGGCAGCGCTCGCGGGGGAGTACAGCTTCGAGCGCCTCGAATGGCTCTGCCGTTCGCATGAATCCGACTTCTCACTGCGTCGCCTGGCCTCGCGACTTGAAGCGGCAGAGCTGCGCAACGACTCGGAGTTCGAGGCTTACGGCCTGACGCTGGACGAGGTGCGGCGGGTGAAGCGGTTCGCGGCCGAATGGGCGCAGGACATCAACCTGCGGCTCATGGAAGAGGAAGAGGTCGATCCCGAGCTCTGAGTCCTGCCGGAGCGCTCTCACCCGCCGCCTCTCCGGGCGCGACGGCGCTCTACCGCTGCGCCGTGGCGGTGATCCGGCCGTACCCGACGATGTGGCCGCTCATGGTGAAGGTCGCGACGGCGGGCGGCGTGTCGGCCGGCAGATCCAGGCCGGCGACGTTCAGCGCGTACACGGTCACCTGGTAGCGATGCCCGATGTCGCCGGCGGGCGGGCAGGGGCCGAGGTAGCCGGTGCCGCCGGCGTCATTGGTGCCGGAGACGGCGCCCGCCGGCGGCTTGGCGCCCAGCGTGGTGTCGCCGGTGGGGATGTCCCAGACCAGCCAGTGCCAGAACCCGCTGCCGGACGGCGCGTCCGGATCGTACATGGTGACCGCGTAGCTGCGGGTCGCCGCCGGGGCCCCGCTCCAGGACAGGCGCAGTGGTCTGTTGCCCGCCGAGCAGCCGAACGCGTTCGCCCATGACCCGGCCGGGAAGGCACCGCCGTCCCGGACATCCAGGCTGGTCAGCGTCATCCGCGTGGCGGAGTCCGGCACGCCCTTGCGGATCACGGTGAAGCCGTAGCCCCCGTCGCCGACCGGGCCATGGTGCCCATCGCGCGCGGCGGCGGCCGTCGCGGCCGATCCCACCAGGACGGCGGCGCCGGCCACCGTCGCGAAGGTCCGAACGGATCTCTTCATCTCCTGCCTCCTTCGATCGTGCGTCCACGATCGCGGCGCGGATCCGACTGGAGGAAGGCCGCCAGGATGCTGGTACTCACAGTGCCAGGCGCCGCGATGGACATGGGGCACCGGACTCTTGGACCATGCGGGTCATGGGTGAGTCGGATGAGTCGGCATAACGCCGAACTGGCGGAGTTCCTGCGCGTCATGCGGGCACGCGTACGGCCGGAGGACGTCGGTCTGCCCGCCGCCGGTCATCGCCGCACGCCGGGCCTGCGGCGCCAGGAGGTCGCCCAGTCGGCCGCCATCAGTGTCGAGTGGTACACCCGCCTGGAGCAGGGCCGGGTGGGCTCGCCCGGCACCGCCGTCCTCGACGCCCTGGCGCGAGCCCTGCGGATGTCGGAGTCCGAACGACACCATCTGCACCTGATCGCGCGGGGGGAGGCCCCGCCGTCCCGTCACCGGCCCGCACCGGTCGGGGCCGACCTTCAGGGGCTCCTGGACGGGATGCCGCTGCTGCCCGCCTACATCGTGGACTTCCGCTTCGACGTCCTCGCGCGGAACGAACCCGCGGCGGCGTTGTTCGGCGCGGACTTCGGCAGCGGCGAGACCGCCAACGTCGCCCGCATGCTGTTCCTCGTGCCGCGTATCCGCGAGATGCAGCTGGACTGGACCAGGATCGCCAGAGAGACCGTCGGGAACCTGCGCGCCAACCTCGCGCGCCATCGCGCCGACGCCCCGCTGCGCGCGCTGATCGGTGACCTGCGCCACCGCAGCGAGGAGTTCTCGGCCTGGTGGAACGACCACACCGTGCAGGAACGCACTCACGGTACGAAGCGCCTCCGCCACGAGGTCGGAGGTGACCTGACGATCCGCTACACCACCCTGGCCACACTCGACAACTCCGACCAGTACCTGATCGCCGTCACTCCGGCCGACGCGGCGGCGGAACAGGCGCTGCGCAAGATCGTCTCCTCTCGCGCCGGCGCGCTCGCCCGGACGGCGAGGGCACTGGGCTGAGTCGTGACCTGCGGCGGACCATGTGGCGATCGTCCCATCTGCGCTCCATGTCCGGCTCGTACGAAACCGGGCCGGTAGGGTATTACCGAACGTGATTCGATTCTCGGTGGTGGGGTGGGGGAATGGGCGGCTTCGCGGCGGCCACGACGGTGCGACGGGTGGCGGAGGGACGCTACGCCGTCGACCTCGACGGGGACTTCGGCATCGGAGAAGCGATCAACGGCGGCTACGCGATGGCGGTGATGACCCGCGCGGTGCTCGAGGAGTCCTCGCACCCGCACCCCGTCGCCACCAGCGCGAGCTACCTGCGCGTGTCGAAGGCCGGGCCGGCGGAGGTCCGGGTCGAACCGCTGAAGGCCGGGCGTACGGCGGCGGTGGCGCGCGTCACGCTCGTCCAGAACGACCAGGCCCTGATCGAGGCGCTCATCACCACCGGCACCCTCAACGGTGACGCCGCTCCCGTCTACTCGGTGGAGCAGGAGAAGCTCCCGCCGATCGAGGAGTGCCCGGAGTTCCCGTCGAACAACGGCTTCGCCCGCCAGATCGACCTGCGGTACGACCCGGCCACCATGGGCTGGCTCGACGGGCGGCCCAGCGGGGTGCCCGAGATGCGCGGCCACCTCCGGATGCGCGAGCCGTACGAACCCGACGGGATCCTCCTCGCCCTTGCGGTCGACGCCCTGCCGCCGGTGGTGCTCAACGCGGGGGCGAGCGGCTGGGCGCCGACCGTCGAACTGACCTGGCACATGCGGGCCGTTCCCGCCCCGGGCTGGCTGGCTCTCCACGGCCGTGCCCGGCTGGTCAGCGACGGGTGGTTCGACGAGGAGGTGGAGGTCTGGGACTCCGCCGGACGCCTCGCCGCGCAGAGCCGCCAGATCGCCCGCGTCGGCCGCGGCCGCTGACACCCCCGGCGTCGGCCACGATTGCCAGTGGGGCCCGCGTCGGCCCCGGTCGCCGGTTTTCTATGGACCGGAAGCGGGAGTCGTAAAGGGCCGGAAATCACAGTGTGATGTGCGGCGCATCCACCCGACGATCACCTCATGGTCTCCTAGCCTGTTGGGATCATGTCTGACGCGCCAATCGGGATCTTCGACAGTGGGGTCGGCGGGCTGACCGTCGCCCGCGCCATCCTCGACCAGTTGCCGAACGAATCCGTGTTGTACGTCGCCGACACCGCGCGGTTCCCGTACGGCCCGAAGCCGATCGCCGAGGTGCGCGCCTACGCCCTCGAAGTGCTCGACCACCTCGTGGCCGAGGGAGTGAAGATGCTCGTGATCGCCTGCAACAGCGCCAGCTCCGCGGTGCTGCGCGACGCCAGGGAGCGCTACGACGTCCCGGTCGTCGAGGTGATCCTGCCGGCCGTGCGCGCCGCGGTCAGCGCCAGCCGTACGGGTCACGTGGGGCTGGTGGCGACTCGTGCGACCGTGACGAGCCGGTCATATGATGACGCGTTCGCCGCTGCGCCTCATGTGACACTGACAAGTGTGGCGTGTCCGCGTTTCGTAGAGTTCGTGGAGCGGGGCATCACCATGAGCGACGAACTCCTCGACGTCGCGCGAGGCTATCTCGAGCCGATCCTCGACGCGGGGTGCGACACACTCATCCTCGGCTGCACGCATTACCCGTTGCTGGCCGGCGTCATCTCATATGTCGCCGGTGACGGGGTAACCCTCGTATCGAGCGCCGACGAGACCGCCAAGGACGTCTACCGGGTGTTGCACGACCGCCGCCTGGCCCGTGCGGAGGGCTCCCCGGAGCCCCGCCACCGGTTCCGGGCGACCGGAGACCCGGCGCCGTTCGGCGTCCTCGGCCGCCGCTTCCTCGGCCCGGAGATCGGGCTCGTCGAATCCGCCCCGGTCAGCGGTCTGTATACGGTTTAAGGAGGTCGTGGTGCGGCTTACGGTCATTGGGTGTTCTGGCAGTTTTCCCCGACCCGACAGCCCGGCGTCCTGTTACCTGGTCGAGGCCGACGGCTTCGCGATGCTCCTCGACCTGGGCAGCGGCTCGGTCGGGACGTTGCAACGTCACCACCCCTTTCTCGACATCGACGCCATCTGCGTCTCCCATCTCCATCCCGATCACTGCCTCGACCTGTGCGTCTACTGGATCGCCCGGACGTTCGCGCCCCATGGAAAGCAGCCGGTGATCCCGGTTTACGGACCCGCGGGCACCGCCGAACACCTGGCCGGCGCCTATGGGCTCGATCCGGAGCCGGGCATGCGCGAGACCTTCGACTTCCACACGCTGCGACCCGCGACCTTCACCATCGGGCCTTTCACCGTGACGACGGCCCAGATGAACCATCCCGTGGAGACCTTCGGATTCCGCATCGAGCACGAGGGCCGCACGATCGCCTACTCCGGAGACACCGCGGAATCGAGCGCCCTGATCGAACTCGCCCGCGACGCCGACCTCTTCCTGTGCGAGGCCGCCTGGATCGAGCGCCCCGACCTGCCCCTCGCCGCGCAGCACCTCACCGCGCGCCAGGCCGCGGAGCACGCCGCGAAGGCCGACGCCGGCACCCTCGTCCTCACCCATCTTCTGCCGTGGAACGACCCGGCGCTGTCTCTGTCGGAGGCGAAGGACAGCAGCTTCCGCGGCAGGATCGAACTCGCCCAGCCGGGCGCCGTGTACGAGATCTAGGAACGAACGGACGCGGTACCCGGCTTCGGCGTCTTCCGTTCAGCCGAGGGCTATCGCCGCGTTCGAGTATGGGGTCTCTCCGGTGACCTCCCGCTCGTAGCGGAGGAAGTCCGGGAGGGGCACCTCCTCGGCGAGCCGATCGATCTCGACCTCCAGGAGGAGGCATCTCCTGGTCACGGGTTGCTTGATGTCGTCGAGCTCGAAGAATCGCCCCTGCCAGGTGAAGCAGTGGCGATCCTTGACGATGATCTGCCGTGCGGGGTCGCGTTGGAGGCGCAGTCGCTCGTATTCGCGGGCGTCGATCTCTTTCTCGATCACCTCGCGGGTGCCCTTGCTCAACGGGCGGAGATGGGCGTAATGGTAGCTGTCGACTCCATCGCGCCGGCTCCGCCGGATTCTCTCTTCTTCGGCGCCGTCCGCCTTGAGGTAGATCTGTTCGAAACCTATTACCGTGGCGGAGCGCAGAAGGGGATGGTTCCAATCGGGCACGGCCGCGAGGAGGAACTTACGCTCGATCTCGATGGGCATCGGCACTCCTGTGTCTGATCGCGTGGGCGGAGGGTCCAGGCTAGGCTCGATGACGACGTGGTGGACGACGGCCTGACGAGAGGGCGACACTTGCGGATCACCGTGGTCGGTTGTTCGGGCAGTTTTCCCGGGCCGACGAGTCCCGCGTCGTGCTACCTGGTCGAAGCGGACGGCTTCGCGCTGCTGCTGGACCTGGGGAACGGCGCTCTGGGAGCCTTGCAACGCCAGATCGACCTTTATGCGATCGATGCGATCCTGCTCTCACATCTGCACGCCGACCATTGTCTCGACCTGTGCGGCTACTATGTCGCCCGCAAATACGTCGCCGGGGGTCCTCAACCGCGCATCGACGTTCACGGGCCCGCGGGCACCGCCGAACGGATGGCCCGCGCGTACGACCTTCCGCTCGATCCCGGGATGCGCGAGGTGTTCGACTTCCGCACCCTGCGTCCCGGGACGCTGCAGGTCGGACCGTTCACCGTGACGGCCGCGCGCGTGAACCACCCCGTCGAGGCGTACGGCTTCCGGCTGGAGCACCAGGGGAGGGCGATGGCCTACTCCGGCGACACGGGGGAGTCCGACGCGCTCGTGACGCTCGCGGAGGGCGCCGACCTCCTGCTCGCCGAGGCGTCCTTCCTCGAAGGGCGGCAGGACCCGACGCAAGGGCACCTGACCGGCGGGCAGGCGGCGGAACACGCGGCACGCGCCGGCGTCGGACGACTGGTCCTCACCCACCTGGTGCCCTGGAACGATCCGGCCACCGTCCTGGCCGAGGCCGGCGCGGGCGGATTCCGCGGCGAGATCGAGCTGGCCCGCCAAGGCGCCGTCTACGACCTGTGACGCGCGGCGCGTACGACCTGTGACGTGCGCGGCCGGTACGTGGGTCCGCGGGCAACGCCCCTCGTACCCGCCGTCGAGGCGTCGGGGCCCTCCAGGGTCTGGATAGGGTTGGGCCCATGGCTCGCCCCGACGGTCGGTCAGCCGACCAGCTACGTCCCGTCCGCATCCAGCGTGGCTGGCTCTCTCACGCCGAGGGCTCCGTGCTGGTGGAGTTCGGCCGCACGCGGGTGCTGTGCGCCGCGTCCGTCCAGACCGGTGTGCCGCGCTGGCGCCGTGACTCGGGGCTCGGCTGGGTGACGGCGGAGTACGCCATGCTGCCGCGCGCGACCAACACCCGAAACGACCGCGAGTCGGTCAAGGGCAAGATCGGCGGCCGCACGCACGAGATCTCGCGTCTCGTCGGCCGCTCGCTGCGGGCCTGTGTCGACTACAAGGCGCTCGGGGAGAACACCATCATCCTCGACTGCGACGTGCTCGAGGCCGACGGCGGCACCCGTACCGCCGCGATCACCGGCGCGTACGTCGCCCTCGCCGACGCGGTCGCCTGGATGCGCGAGCGCAAGCTGGTCAGGGCCAGCCCGCTCGTCGGCTCCGTCGCGGCGGTCAGCGTGGGCGTCATCGACGGCGAGCCCCGCCTCGACCTGTGTTACGAGGAGGACGTCGCCGCCGAGACCGACATGAACGTCGTCTGCACCGGCGACGGCCGCTTCGTCGAGGTGCAGGGCACCGCCGAGGGCCAGCCGTTCGACCGTGCCGAGCTCGACGCCCTCGTCGACCTCGCGGCCGGCGGTTGCGCCGAGCTCACCCGCATCCAGCAGGAGGCACTCGGGTCATGAAGGTCGTGCTCGCCACCCGCAACCAGGGGAAGGTCGCCGAGCTGCGCCGGATCCTCGAGGACATCGACGTCGTCGGCCTCGAGGAGTTCCCGGACGCGCCGGAGGTCCCCGAGACCGAGCTGACGTTCGTGGGCAACGCCCTGCTCAAGGCCCGCGCGATCGCGGCGCACACCGGGCTGCCCGCCGTCGCGGACGACTCCGGGCTGTGCGTCGACGCCATGAACGGCATGCCCGGGATCTTCTCCGCCCGCTGGGCCGGCCGGCACGGTGACGACCAGGCCAACCTCGACCTGCTTCTCGGCCAACTGTCCGACGTCGCACCCGAGCACCGGGGCGCCCGGTTCGTGTGCGCGGCGGCCATCGCCTGGCCGTCCGGCGAGGAGGACACCGTCGAGGGCCACATGGACGGCGTCGTCATCGACGCGCCGCGCGGCACGAACGGCTTCGGCTACGACCCGATCTTCGTCCCCGAGGGCGACACCCGTACGACGTCCGAGCTGGGCCCCGAGGAGAAGGACGCCATCAGCCACCGCGGCAAGGCCTTCACCGCCCTCGCGGACCGCATCCGCGCACGGGTCGCCCACGCGGGCTGAGGGCTCACCGGCTCGCGGCCCCCTCATCGGGTGGCAGCACGTGCCCCACGACGCTCGTGATCAGCGCCTCGGGGAACACCTCCGGCAGGGTGAGCCGCTCCGCGATCAGCACGTGACCACCGTCGTGGCGTCGCCGGGCGGCCCGGAGTCCAGGTGGTAGGCGATGTTCGCATCGACGTCGGCGCGGATGGTGCGGGTCAGCACCTCGCGCGACTCGGGGCGCCGGGTGGCATCCAGGCGTGGTCACCGGCCGCCAGTCGCACCTTCGCCAAAGGCACCCTCCTCCTGACCTGCACCAAGAAGGAGGGCTGGGCCGCTACAGGAGTTCCGGTCGGTTCTCCGCCAGTGCCCGCTGCGCGGTCATCAGCCGCTCATGAAACTCGGCGGCCCGCCGCTCACCCGGATACCGCTTCCGGAGAATGCGGTCCAGGTCCTGACCGCGATTGATGAGGTCGGTCAGGCTCCTGCGCCGGTACCCGAACGCCGTTATCGCCTCCTCGACCGCCGCGTCGAGATCGCCGCGACGTGCGTGTACGAGGCTGAGGTCGAGGCGGGCGTTGGCGACCCGCATCGGGGCGTTCGTGGTGCCGTCCGGGCGGGTGTGGCGGGCCAGGATCTCCCGGGCGTGCTCCTCGGCGCGGGCATCGTGGCCCTGCCACGCGTAGACGGTGGCGGCGTAGAAGATCCACTTAGTGTTGTCGAAGACGAAATGGTTGTCCGGGTGTACGGGGGTCGGCAGCTTGGCGAGCAGCGCGGCCCCCTGCTCGAGGGCCGCAGCCGCCTCCCGGCGGTGCTGCAACCGGGCGTGAGCCTTGGCCTCCTGCAGGGTGAGCTGGACCAGTGCGCTGCTGGTACCCGCAACGGCCTTGCCGCGCTCGGCGGCTTCCAGGACGTCTTCGTAGCGGCCCTCGGTCAGGGCGAACCAGGCCGCCATTTCGTGCGCCCACGCCTCGAGCTCACCGTGCTCGGCCTGTCTGCCCATCTGCAGAGCGCCGAGCCGTGCGGCATCGGCGTGCTCGCGCTCGCCGAGGTCGTAGTGCAGGCAGCCGAGCAGCGCGGCCAGCCAGCCGGCCTGGATGAGGATCTCGCGGTGCTGGGCGAGGGTCAGGCGTCCGTTCAGCAGGCCGAGGATGTATGAGAGTCGCTGTTTGACACGGTCGCGCAGGAGCCGCGCGGGCGTGCTGGGGTATGCGCGGCATAGCAGCTCCACCGCCTCCTGGATCGCCTCGACGGTGCCCGGCCCGATGTGCGAGACGTCGGCGATCCTGGCCAGCTCCATGGTGCTGAACAGCTCGGCCTCGGTTCGCAGCGCGTCCTGAGGAAGGATGCGCGCCGCGACCATGCGCCGCTCCCGCTGCCTGCTCGGCGGGACGAAACCGAGCTCCTCCATCGACAACCCGGTCAGCTCCTCCAGAGCCTGGCGGTACGGCCGGTGCGGCCACAGCACCTCCCCGCGCTCCCAACGGCGGATGCGCTCCTCGTCGCACATCAGCCCCTCTGCGATGCCCGTCGGTGTGCGGTTCACGGCGGTCGCCATCTGGGCGCGACTCCAGCCGCCGCCGCCCTGTGCCTCCCGCCAAGCGGTGAGCTGAATATTCGGCGTTGTGCTCATTTCCGGCATTTAGTCCTCCACCAAAAAGAAGGGGAGAGAAGGAGCGCGACTCGGGGGTCGTTACGTTTGGTGGAAACAGCTTCTCTTGCCGTTAGCGAACAAGCAACGGAGGTTGCCGTCAAGCGGTAGAGCAGGGAAGGTGCCATGGAGATCCCCCGGGAGAATCCTCACGGCGAAAGCGCCGGATTCGGGCGCGAAGCAAAACTCAGGCTCCTCGCCGAGCTCTGTGAAGAACTGGCCGGCTCGGGACTGTACGTCGGGTTGAGCGACGCCCGGCCGGCCCTTTCGGTCCGCGCCGGCCTCACCGGCGAACGGGTGTGGATCGAGGTCAGGAACGGGTCGTTCGTCTGGCGTCGTACCGATGAGGTGCGTCACGCGACGGACGACCCGGCGGGCGCGGCGGCCCAGATCGCGGGGTATCTGGCCGGGCGGCCGGACAAACGGGCGTGAGCGCGAGCGCGCTGGGCGTGCTCCGCCGGCGATTTCCGGGAATGGTGATCTGGTACGGCCCGTACACCGGCTCCTGGTGGGCGCTCGTGCCGCCTCCGATGGGATGGCGGCTGGTGGAGGCGCTCGATCCGGAGGAGTTGACCAGGGCGATCCTCACCGCGACGACCTGGCCTTGGCCGCCGCGGTTCCGGCTCAATCCGCGAATGCGGGCCGGGCGGATGGCTCGGTAAAGCCTGAGGGTGACTAGGGCAAAACAGTCATCATTCGGGACGGACCATCGTGAGATCGTCTCGGTCTCCGAGCCTTCCGGTCGCCATCGGTTCGCGGGGCGTAGGTGAGGCGGGGCGCCGTCGGGGGAACAAAGCTGCATAAGGCCCGCGAACGGGGCGCCGGCGGCGAAGAGGGCCTGCGCCACATGGACGAATCCCGCTTCCAGTCGGGCACCCGTTATCGCCGACCGGAGCACTGCCCGCTGCTGGAAGAGGATCTGGGCGGGGCGGCCGGGGAGAGTGCCACTCGATCTCTCTCGCGTGGATCGCCTGCCGGGCCGGCGATGGGGCCGGAGGCGGGCGGCCCGAGACGTCGATCAACCGGATAGGCGACCACGATGTGGATGTTCCGGCCCCTCGGGGTATATCGGCCGCAAAGCGACACGTTCCTGCTGGCCAGGGAGCTGTGTTGCGGTGGGGTGCAGGGCTCCCGGGTGCTCGACCTGTGCACCGGGACCGGTGCGCTGGCGATCGTCGCCGCCTACGCC
The DNA here is from genome assembly GCF_040679195.1 of Actinoallomurus sp. NPDC052308. Taxonomy (NCBI): domain Bacteria; kingdom Bacillati; phylum Actinomycetota; class Actinomycetes; order Streptosporangiales; family Thermomonosporaceae; genus Actinoallomurus; species Actinoallomurus sp. NPDC052308. Next base: position 1,133,995 of record NZ_JBFAUM010000001.1, read on the forward strand.
GGCGCCGAAGCGGTGACGGCGGTGGACGTCGAGGGCCGCGCGGTCCTGACGGCGCGGATGAACGCCCGGCTGCGACGCGTGCCGGTGCGGGTGCTCCGCGGTGACCTGTTCGAGCCGATCGCGGATGAGGTGTTCGACGTCATCGTGGCCAACCCGCCGTACGTGCCGAGCGCGGGCGCGCCGCGCGGCGTACGCGGCCGGGCCTGCGACGCGGGCCGGCGGGGGCGGGCGGTGATCGACCGGATCTGCGCCCGCGCGCCGGGGACGCTGGCCGTCGGGGGAACGCTGTTGATGGTCCAGTCGGCGCTGTGCGGGGTGGAGACGACGCTGAACTCGCTGCGCGGCGGTGGGCTGAAGGCGTCGGTCGTCGCGCGGTGGAGGCAGCCGTTCGGGCCGGTGATGCGGTCGCGGGCGGCGTTCCTGGAGGAACGGGGGCTGATCCGCCCGGGTCAGCGACACGAGGAGCTGGTGGTGGTCCGTGCCGATCAGAGCTGAGCGTCCGGACGGGCGGCCCGGCCGGGAGCCGCGTCGTGTGGTCGTCGTGCCCGGCGGCCCGGTCCTCGTCGAGGGGCCGGTGGAGCTGGTCACCGACGACGGCACGACGTTGTACTGCGATCGTTTCGTGGTCGCCGTGTGCGCGTGCCGGCGCAGCCGCCGGTACCCGCTGTGCGACACCAGCCATCGCCGGAGGCAGCGGGGATCAGGGGAGCGGGCGCCGCAGGGAGGTACGGCCTGATCGCCAGCATTCCAGCAGGTGAGCGCCGAGCCGGTCCTCGAGATACGCGGTGGCCTGGATCCCGAGCACGACGTCGGCCGCGAGCTCCGGCTCCCGGGCCAGCAGGTCGCCGATCACGTCCCGGCGCATGATCTGCTCGTGTACGGCGTCGGCCTCGATGTGCTCGGTGAAGAACCGTGTGCACTCCGGCCCCGCGCGCAGGCGGGTCAGGGCCCGCGCCATCCGGTCCGCGTTCGGCGGGGTGGTGATCTCTGCGGCGGCGAAGTGCCCGACGAGAGCCCCGCGCAACGCCCGGTGCAGGCCGAACAGCGACATGAGGTTCACGGTGGCCAGCGTCTGGGCGGGCGCGTGCTCCAGATAGCGGCCGTACCGGGAGTCCAGCCCGGCGCCGTCCAGGAGGTCCGCGAACAGCTTGGCGTGCATCCGCTCGCCCCGCCCACCGCCGAACTCGTCGAACTCGACGGCGACCAGCGCCGCCTTGCTCTCGCCCCGCAGCCGCGGGATCACCCACGCGTGCGGGTCGGCCTCCTTCAGGTGGTAGATCGAGCGATGCGCCAGGTACTCGCGCATCTCCCACCACCGCCCCGTGTCGAGCAGGTGGTGTGAGACGCCGTAGGCGTCGGGGTCCTCGACGAGCAGCCCGCCCAGCGCGGTCTCCGTGTCGGTCCCGCCGGGGCACACCGCGCGCAGGGCCGGCAGGAAGCGGTCCTCCAGCCGCCGCCGCAGCCGCAGCAGCTCCGGATCCCACTCCCAGCGCGGGTCCACCCGGTCGAACCCGTGATAGTGCAGCTCGTAGCAGACGTACAGCGCCAGGTGCAGATCCTCGCCGAAGGGCTCGGCGGCACGGACCACCTCCGGCGACGCCGCCGGCGGCGGGTCGCCGGCCAGCGCGACCGTCACGGTCTCCGACAGGGGCCCGCGCGGCTCGGGCAGCGTGGCGTCCACGGTCATGGGACCTCCTTCGCCGGCCCCGTGACCAAGGTGCTCTGCTTACCGATTCCCTCGCTTCGCTCGGTCATAGGAACTCCGTCACGTCCTCGTCCTCTCGGCAGGGGCCGGCCGTCTGCTCGGCGAGCACGTCCACCACCGCGCCCAGGCCGTACGCGGCGGCGGCGCGCTGGCGCAGGGCACCGGAGCCGTGCCGCGCCAGCCAGGCGAGGACGGCGCGTACGCGGGCCAGGTCACCCGACGCCTCGAGCGCCGGGCGGACCCGGTCGAGCATCTCCCGGAGCAGCCGCGTCGCCGGTACCGCGCGCTCCTCGACCGGATGCACCCCGGGACCGTCGAGGCCGTACCGGGCCGCCGACCACGTCGCGGCCGCGCAGAGCTGGTCGTCGACGGCGGGCGCCTCCCGGCCCCGCCGCAGGTCGGACAGGGCCGTACGGATCAGGGCGCGTACGAGGGCCGCCTGCAGCACCGCCTCGTCGACGGTGGCGGCGGCGTCTCCGGCCCGGACCTCCACGGTCGGCAGCCGCGGCGACGGCCGGGCGAGCCAGAAGGACATGCGCTCGTCGATGAGCGCGCCGGCCTCGACCAGCCGGGCCACCTGACGGTCGTAGGCGGCGGCCGAGGGGAACCACGGCGGCACCCCGGAGCCGGGGAAGCGCGCCTGATCGAGCATCCGCCAGCTCTGGTATCCCGAGTCCCGGCCGTGGTCGAACGGTGAGTTCCCCGCCAGCGCCACCAGCGTCGGCAGCCAGGGCCGCAGGTGGTTGACCACCGCGACCGCCGTCTCCCGGTCGGCCACGCCGGTGTGCACGTGGCAGCCGCACGCCTGGTAGTCCGCCACCACGCCGGCGTACCGGTCGGCGATCTCCGCGAACCGCTCACCGGGGGCCACCGGAATGGCGTCCCCGGGCAGCACCGCGGTCCCCGAGGAGATCAACCGCGCGCCCTCGGCGTCCGCCGCGGCGGCGAGCCGGCGCCGGCCGTCGCACAGCTGGCCGCGCAGGGCGTCCAGCGTGGTGCAGGTGCCGGTCGCGGCCTCGACCTGGGCGGTGAGCAGCTCGCCGTACAGCCCGCCGCCGGGCGTGAGATCGACGCCGGACTCCGGCGCGCGGGCCAGTACGGCCGCCGCCCGCGGCACGGTCCGCCGCGTCTCCGCGTCCACGAGGAGGAACTCCTCCTCCACGCCCACGGTCACCCCGTCGTCGAGGCCGTACACCGGCCCGTCCCCCATGCCGAAGCCATTCCCGGTGCGGCTGCCCGCTAACGGATCGCCAAGGAACGACCTGCGCGGCCGATACCGGGGCGGGAGGTCCTCAGCCGGTGGCGGCGGCGAGGGCGGCGCGCAGGTCCGCCGCCGCCGCGCGGTCGCCGCACACGCGGACGGCGTCGTCGCCCCGGCGGCCCCACAGCCACAGGTAGACGGCGGCCGGATCGCCGATCACCACGGCGTCCGCGTCATCGGGCAGCTCGGCGGTCACCTCGGCGGACGCGGCGTCGAAGGTCACCCGCCACACCCGGGACCCGGCGGCGACACCCACGGTACGGGCGGCCGCGGGCCGCCCCCGGCCGCCCCGGCCGAACCGCTGGACGAGGTAGAGCGACAGGACCTCGTCGGCGCCGTCGGCGGCGAACTCCGCGTCGACCGGGCCGATCGGGCCGTACGCCGCCTCGACGTCGACCCGGTGCACGGTGGTCTCGTGCGCCATCCGCCGCCACCAGAAGCCGACGGTGCGGTCCTCCGGGGACCATGTGTCGCAGGGTTCGTCCGGAGGCCGCCGGCCGAGCTCGTCGTGCAGTTCGGCGGCACCGGCGCGGAACCAGCGGATCACGTCGCCGTCGTCCGGTCCGCGGTCCCAGTCCTCGGGCCGGCGCTGCGCGCGCACCCAGTCGATCACCGCGCGGTGCACGCTGCCGAGGTGCCGGACGACCTCGCCGACGTTCATACCGGGGCAGGTGGGGACGGGCGCGCCGAGGTCGCGGTCGGCGGCGAACGCGGCGAGGTGCGCGCTCTCGGCCCGCAGCCGGGTGAGGAAGTCGGAGGGCTCCATCAGGACAAGCCTGACCGGTCGCGCGAACTCCGTCAAAGACCGTGACAACCGATCGGCCCGGGGGCGGGGTTGATGGGGGTGTACGGAAACGAAGGGATCTTGCCATGACCGATCGCAGACGCCGCCGGACCACCTTGACCTTCGCGGGGGCCGGCGCGGCCGTCGCCGTGCTGGCGGGCGTGTGGGCGGGCGGCACCGCCCTGGCCGGGGGCTCGGGCCACGGGGCGAAGAACGTCGCCGACTCCTCCCGGGTCGCCCCCACCCCGACATCCCGGCAGCCGGTGCCGGTGACGCCCTCTCCCCGCCCGACCCGGAGCACCGAACCCCGGCCCGTGCCGACGGACGTACCGCGTCCCGTGCCGACGTGCGCGACCACCGCGCGGCCGGAGCCCCGCCCGACGAGCACCGTGAAGCCCCATCCGACGGCCTCCGTGAAACCCCGCCCGACGAGCACCGCGCGGCCGGAACCCCGCCCGACGAGCACCGCGCCGGTCCCGTCGAAGCCCCATCCGACGCCCTCGACGGCCCGGCCGTCGCACCGGCCCGTGACTGCGACGCCGGTGCCCTCCTACTGCCCGCGCCCGAAGGCAGTGGGGTAGGCGGGACACTGTCCATCCTGAGCCGAGAGGAGGCCCGCGGAGTGAGTGGAGACGAGCTCACGTTCGACGAGTTCGTCATCGCCTCCGCGGGGCGCCTGCTGCGCACCGCGGTGTTCCTCGTCTACGACCGCCACCTCGCCGAGGACCTCCTCCAGACCACGTACGAGCGGGTCGCGCGGCGGTGGACGCGGATCCTGCGCGGCGGGCACCAGCCGGAGGCGTACGCGCGCAAGGTGCTCGTCAACCTGGCCATCGACCATCACAGGCGCCGCAAGAGGCGGGCCGATCTGCCGGTCGGCGGAACGATCGACGTCGATCGCCTGACCGGGGCGCGCGAGGCGTACGACGCGACGGGGACCCCGCTCGACGACGTCCTCGCGGCCCTGCCCGTCAAGCAGCGGGCCGTGGTGGTGCTGCGCTACTGGTGTGATCTCAGCGAGCAGGAGATCGCGGACGCGCTCGGCATCTCCCGGGGAACGGTGAAGAGCCACACGTCACGGGCGATGACGGCGCTTCGGCGGCAACTGGCGGAGGAAGGAGCGGCTCATGAGCGATGACCTCGACGCCCTGCTCCGCGACCACTACCGGCGCGCGGCCGAGGGCGTCCGGCCGGACCCCCAGCTGATCGACCGGCTCCGGAACACCGCGCGGCCCGCGCGGGCCGTTCCCGGGTGGCCGCGGCTGCTGCTCGCGGCGGCGGCGGTGGCGGCGATCGCCCTGGTCACATGGGGCCTGCTCCGGCCGGATCACCGGGTCGAACCGAGCGATCACAGCGTGCCGGTCGCTCCGCCGTCCGCGACGACCGTGGTGACACCGTCGCCGGAGCCGTCGGCGCGCACGGCCCGCCCGAGACAGCGGACCACGAAGCCGGAGCGACGCACCCCGTCCGCCCGGCCGACCCCGACCCCGCGGCCCACCCGTACCGCGGCCGGGACGCCGAGCCCGTCGTCCACGACGACGCCGTCCTCGACCCCCCGGCCGACGGGACGGTGATCTGCCATCATCCGTTGATGACCACCGGTCATCATGGTGATCGTCGTGGCCGTCGTCATGCGCGGCGGCGACCTCCCCGGAGCCGTCGCGCTCGTCCAGGCGGAGACGGGGATGACCCGGCAGGACGCGGAGCGGTTCGTCACATCGCTCGGCTGACGGCAGCGACGCGGGACGGCAGTGACGCGGGCCAACGGCAGTGACGGCTGACGGCAGGGGCGCGGGCTAACGGCAGGGGGCGTGCAGCCGGACGATGGTCCCCGCCGGGCCGGTGCGCAACTGGACCAGCGCGCACAGCATGCGAACGCCCCACAGCCCGAATCCCGACAGGGACGCGGGATCGGGCGGTACGAAGCCGGGGACCGGGTCCGGCTGCCAGTGGCCCGCGTCGGTCACCTCGACGATCAGGTCGTCGTCCTCCCGCCACAGCTGGCAGCCGATCGGATGGCGGCCGTGCCGGATCGCGTTGGTGGCCACCTCCGTCGTCGCCACCAGCAGGTCGTTCACCCGGGGGCGGGACATGCCGTGATGGCGGGCGTGGCCGGCGAGGAACGAGCGCAGCGTGCTCAGGTCGTCGTCGTCGATCGGTAGCCGGACCGCGCCGGGCGGCGGGGGCGGCAGGGGATCGCGGTCGACGTGCGCGCCGACGGTGGCCGGGTCGAGGTAGGCGTCGTTGCAGCGGGGACAGGTCCCCTCGACGATCTGGGGGTGGGTGCGCAGCGCCCCGTCGAGCAGTCCCCGATGCGTGGTGCGCCGGTCGTACAGGCACAGCACCGAGGCGCTGATGTCGGCGAACGCCTCGTTGATGATCGACTCGTACCTCGTCCACTCGGCGATCTGGGCCGGCGTCCCGGTCTCCCAGCCCGGCTCCGCGACCACCCTGACCCGGGCGGTGGCGTTCTCGGCGATGAACGAGCTGTAGTTGGCGATGGTGCGCGTCGGCTGGACGTACCAGGAGGCGGAGTCGGCGAACTCGACGGCGTCGGAGTCGGCGCCAAGGGCCTGACGCAGGCAGGAGAGGTTGGGGGCCGTGCCGACGGTCAGCACGGCCTCGCCCGCGCTGAGCCCCTCCTGGAGGAACGGCACGACCGTGTCCAGGATGTCCTTCTCGTTGTCGTACATCAGGACCTGGTGGATGAGTCGCGTCATCGGGCCTCACCGTCGCCGATCTCCAGCCAGGGCAGCAGCCGGCTGCTCACCAGCGCGACGACGTCCGTCAGGTGGATCGAGGGATTGTCGAGGACCACCCGCGCCCCGAGGTGCATCGCCGCGCCGGCCATCATGCTGAGCGCGCCGAGGTCGATGAACCGCAGGTCGGCGAGGTCCAGGTGCACCTCGCCGCCCCGATCGACGACCTTCCGCAGCGACTCGCCGAACACGGCGTGCCGCGCGCCGTCCAGCTCGCCGCTGAGCCGGAGGCCACGGGGGTGGAACGTCGGGGTGATGCTCAGCACTCCGTCGTCGAAGTAGGGATCGGCGCCCACGAGCACCTCGTGCCTCTCCTTCAGCGCGGTGAGTTCCTCGGGCGTGCAGGAGCGTGCGTCGACCTGGCAGATCGCCATCGCCATCGTGCTGGGCGAGATCGCCGCGTCCACCCGCGCCTCGCACTCCAGGATGCCGTCGCGTCCACTCTCCTGCCGGAACGCCCACGTCATGTCGACGGTGACCCGGACACCGCGGAACCGTTCGGTCTCCGCCCGGTCGAGGACCTCCCGCAGCGTCGTCGTCATCCGCGCCGGGTCGAACACCCCGCGGGTCAGGCAGGTCTCCGCCTGCGGCAGGATCGCCAACTGCCCGCTGCGCAGGTAGGTCTCAGGCTCCAGCCGATAGCGCGACCGCAGGTCGGGAAGGTCCTGCGGACCGGCGTCGGTGATGTAGATGACCTTGTCGGAACCGGCCAGTCCGTCACGGAGGAAGGCTCCGATGACGTGGTCGTGCTCCTCCTGGTCGGCGTAGGAGAACCAGGCGTGGTCTCCGGGAAGCAGCTCTCCGACGGATCTTCGGGCGAACCAGGGCTCCATGTGCCTCCTCCCGCGCTACGTCGGCAGGTGGCCTCCACCATACGGCGAACGACACAGCGTGACGATGATTTCACGAATCCCACTGTCATTGAAACTTCCAGTGAAACCGTCAGTCACCCGCCGTGCGCGGTGAACCGGCCGTACCGGCCGCGATGGTAGAGCAGGGGAGCGCCCGGCGGGCCGACGCCCGTCTCGACGACCAGGCCCACCACGAGCCAGTGATCTCCCATCGCGACCGTGTCGTACGGCTCGCACAGCAGGTAGGCCGCGGTGCCGTTCAGGATCGGCACCTCACCCGGCCCCGGGCGCCAGGAGGTCGGTGGCGCGAAGCGGCCACCGCCGGGCCCGGCGAACCGGGACGCGATCTCCGTCTGGTCGGTGGCGAGCACGTTCACCGCGAACGTCGCGGCGTCGCGCAGCCGCGGCCAGGTCGTCGAGGCACGTCCGACGCAGAACGACACCAGCGGCGGGTCGAGACTGACCGAGGTGAACGAGGTGGCCGTGAGGCCCACCTGGCCGGGACCGGTCACGACCACCACCCCGGCGGCGTGCCGGCCCACGGCCCGCCGGAAGCTCGCCCCGTCGACCACCGGTCGCTGGCTCACACGCGTGCCCATCGACTTCGCCTCCGAACCGGCCCGCGTCACCGTACGGCTTCAGGGAGCCGTACGGCGGCGGCCCATCCGGCCAGGACCTCGTCCAAGCGGTCGATGTCGGCCTCGACCACGGCGAGCCCCGGCGTGGGGACGGTCGCGCCGAGCTCGACGAGGAGCGGCCGCAGGTGCACCTCCACCGCGAGCGCGTGCCGAGGCGACCCCATCACCAGCAGCGGCAGCGCCGTCACGCCGGTCAAGGACGGCACCCGGTCGAGGAACGACTTGAGCAGGCCCGTGTAGGTCCCCTTGTACGTAGGACTGGCCACGAGGAGCAGGTCCGCCGAGGTCACCCGCGACACCGCCTCGTCCAGGAGCGGGCCCGGGTCCCGGCTCAACAGGCGATCGGCGAGCTCGGTCAGGTCCACGGTCTCCGGCCGGACGCCCGGCGCGATGGCCCGCGCGGCCCGGTCGGCGACGGCGTGCGTGCGCGACGCCGGGCGGGGGTTGCCGACCAGCACGACGAGTTTCGGTCCGCGACGCCCGGGGACCTCGTCCGGGCCCACGGCCGGCCGGCCGGCCAGGGCCTCACCCCGGTCGACGCCGATTCCCTCGCTTCGCTCGGTCATGCGGCCACCTCCCGGAGTCCGCGGCGGGTCAGCTCGGGCAGGACGCCCTCGCCGAACCAGTACGCCTCTTCCAAGTGCGGGTAGCCGGAGAGGACGAACTCGTCGATGCCGAGTTCGGCGAACTCCTCGATCCGCTCGGCCACCTGGGCATGGCTGCCGACCAGCGCGGTGCCGGCGCCGCCGCGGACCAGGCCGACGCCCGCCCACAGGTTCGGGTAGATCTCCAGGTCGTGGCTGGACCCGCCCTTACGGAAGGTCTCGTGCAGAGCGCGCATCCGCTGCTGGCCGACCGACTCGCTGCGGGCCAGGCCCTGCTGCGCGGCGGCGATCTCGGCCGGGTCGAGGTCGTCCAGCAGCCGGTTCGCGGCCGTCCAGGCCTCCTTGGCCGAGTCGCGGGTCACGACGTGCAGCCGGATGCCGAACCGGAGCGCACGGCCCTCCCGCGCGGCCAGCTCCCGCACCCACTCGATCTTTCGGCGCACCTGCTCGGGCGGCTCGCCCCACGTGAGGTAGACGTCCGCGTGCCGCGCCGCCACGGGCCCGGCGGCGCCCGACGACCCGCCGAAGTACAGGCGGGGCGCCGGGTCGGGCGCCTCCCGCACGGTGGCGCCCTCGATCTCGTAGTAGTTGCCGGAGAAGTCGAACGAGGTGCCGCTCCAGGCGCCCCGCAGGACGGTCAGGAACTCGTCGGTGCGCGCGTAGCGTTCGTCGTGGCCGAGGTGGTCGCCGAAGCGCGCCTGCTCGGCGGTCTCCCCACCGGTGACGATGTTCAGCAGCAGCCGTCCCCGGGACAGCCGCTGGTACGTCGCGGCCATCTGCGCGGCGAGGGTCGGCGACAGCAGGCCCGGACGAAAGGCGACCAGGAACTTCAGCCGCTCGGTCTCCCGCGTCAGCGCGGCGGTGGTCAGCCAGGCGTCCTCGCAGAGCGTTCCCGTGGGCGTCAGCACGCCCTCGAAGCCGAGCTGTTCGGCGGTGCGGGCGATCTGCGCCAGGTACTCGATGTCGGGTTCGCGCTGCACGCCGCGTACGGCGGCGCCATGGCCGCCGCCGACGAGCGTGCGGCCGTCGCCGCTGGTGGGCAGGAACCAGTGGAATGCGGTCACGCTGCCATGGTCGACGAGGATCCTAACAAAGTCAACCAATAAAGTAGGGATATCTTTCGTGGGGCGGCGGCGTCACGTCCGCCGCGTCGCGCGCGCCGTTCGCTCGCGGAGCCGCGTGACCGCGTCGTCGAGGAAGCCGAGGAACGCCGTGAGCGCGGGCGGGGCCGTCACCCCGGCGGGTGTCGCGGCGTACACCCGGCGCACCGGCGCGTCATCGGGGTGCAGCGGCACCAGGACGATGTCCGGCCGGGCCGCGCCGGCCGCCAGCGACGGGATGAGCGTCACCCCTAGGCCCGCCGCCACCATCCCCTGCTTGGCGATCCACTCGCCGACGACGTAGGTGATCTGGGGGCGGAACGCCCGATGCGGCGTCGCGCTGATCAACGTGTCCTCCGGCCGGGACCGGCCCGCGATCCAGTCCTCGTCCGCCAGCTCGGCGAGCCGTACCTCCTCGCGCCCGGCCAGGCGGTGGCCCGGGTGCACGGCCACGAGCATCGGATCGTCGAGCAGATGGCGCAGCCGCAGGCCCTCGAAGTCCTCCTCGGTGTCCGCCGTCACGATGGCCAGGTCGAGCTCGCCGGCCCCCAGCCGCTCCGCGTGGTGGCGGGTCAGGCCGTCGGACAGCGAGACCGACACCCGCGGATGCGCGGCGCGGAACGCGGCCATCGCCTGCGGCACGAGCGCGGCGTCGGCGGTGGCGAACGCGCCCACCCGGAGCCGGCCGGCCGCCAGATCCCGCAGCGCCCGGAGATCGCCCCGGGCGGTCCGGAGACGTTCGGTGATCGCCGAGGCGTGCGGCAGCAGGCACCGGCCCTCCTCCGTGAGCCGCACGCCACGAGGCAGGCGGTCGAACAGCGCCGCGCCCAGCCGGCCTTCCAGGACGGAGATCTGCCGGGAGACCGCCGACTGGGTGTAGCCGAGCGCCTCCGCCGCGCCCGTGAAGGACCCCCGCCGCGCGACCTCCTGGAAGACCACGAGGAGATCGATATCCATCCAGCCATGCTAGGCCCGCATGCCGTTCATGCGAAACATTCGCTGGTGGAATGTCTCGCCGACTCATAACGTCTTCGTCGTGATCGCCTTTCTCGGACTCGGGCGCATGGGAGCGCCTCTCGCCCGGCGGCTGCTCGCGGCCGGGCACGACGTGACCGTCTGGAACCGCACCGCCGAACGGGCAGCGCCGCTGGGCGCGGCCGGAGCCGCCATCGCGGCGACGCCCGCCGACGCCGTCCGCGCCGCCGACGTCGTCATCACGATGCTGGCGGACGCGCCCGCCCTCGAGGCGGTGGCCGCGCGGATCGCTCCGGCGATGCGGCCCGACGCCTGCCTCGTCGAGATGTCCACCGTCGGGCCGGCGGCGGTGCGCGCGCTCGCCGCGCGGGTGCCCGCCGTGGTCGACGCGCCGGTGATGGGCAGCGTCGACCGCGCCGCCGACGGCACCCTCACCGTGCTGGCCGGCGGCGACGTCCACCGGGTCGCGCAGATCCTCGCCGTCTTCGGCACCGTCGTACGGTGCGGGGAACTCGGAGCGGGGGCCGCGCGGAAGATCCTGCTCATCAACGCCGCCATCGGGGCCGTGGCGCTGACCGCGGACCTGACCGGGCTCGCCACCCGGCTCGGCGTCCCCGACCCGCTCGCCGTCCTCGCCGAAGGACCTCTCGCCGGGGCCGTCGCCCGGCTCCGCGCCGAGGAGGCCGACTTCCCGCTGCGGCTGGCCGCCAAGGACGTCGGGCTGGCGCTGGACGTCGCGGCGTTCCCCGTGCTCGAGGCCGTACGGGAAAGGCTGCTGTGCGCCTCCGACCAGGAGGCCGACCTGCGAAAGGTACTGAAGTGACGACCTTCGACAACCCCGCCACCGTCCCGGCTCCGCCCGCGGGCCGGTACTCCCACGTGGCCCGGATCGAACTCGGCGACACGACGATGCTCGTCCTGTCCGGCCAGGTGGCGATCGACGCCGAGGGCAGGCTCATCGGCGCGAACGACATGCGGGCCCAGGCAGACTACGTGCTGGACGTGATCGAGAAGATCCTCGCGGCGCATGGCGCGACGCTCGGCGACGTGGTCAACATCCGGACGTTCCTCACCGACCTGGACCGGCTCGGTGAGTACGCCGAGGCACGGCTGCCGCGGTTCACCGGCACGCCCCCGACCAGCACGACCGTGGAGGTGTCCCGGCTGTTCGTCCCCGGGGCGCTGCTCGAGGTCGAGGTGACGGCGATCGTCTGAATCACCGGGCGCCGAGGCGCTGCCCGCGCCTCGGCGCTCTCCGACGCCCTTTGCCAGGACTTTACTGTCTTTGCCTTGACTCAGACAGTCAAGGGCTGCTGCCTGCGATTCCTCGAAAATCGAGCTTTACTGTCTTTGGCACTTGTTGCCGAAATTGACAGAAATTTGGGGTCTTTTGGTGTTGTCGGGCGTCATGTGAAGATTCCTGCGTCGTACCCCCCGCCGGCTCTTAGGAGAGCACATGCGACGACGCGTCACCGGGACCCTCATGGGTGGGCTGATCCTCGCCCTGGTCCCATTCCTGTCCGGCCCCGCCTCCGCCAGCCCGACCGCCGCCACGAGCGCGGCCGCGCCTGCGGCACCGGTGGTCCAGCACCCGTTCCACCACGCCTGCTCGACTCCGCGAGCGGGCCGCGCGAGCTGCAACGCCCTCGTCCGCAGTGACGTCGCCACCAGCAACGCCACCGTACGCGCCGCGGCCGCCGCCCCCTCCGGCCTCTCGCCGGCCAACCTGCAGAGCGCCTACAAGCTGTCGACCAGCGGCGGCTCCGGCCAGACCGTCGCCATCGTCGACGCCTACAACGCCCCCACCGCAGAGGCCGACCTGGGCGTCTACCGGAGCCAGTACGGCCTGCCGGCGTGCACGACCGCCAACGGCTGCTTCAAGAAGGTCGACCAGAACGGCGGCACGTCCTACCCGTCCACGGACGGCGGCTGGGCGCAGGAGATCTCCCTCGACCTCGACATGGTCTCCGCCGTCTGCCCCAACTGCAAGATCGTCCTGGTCGAGGCGAAGTCCGCGTCGTTCGCCAACCTCGGCGCCGCCGAGAACACCGCCGCCAAGCTCGCCAACGTCATCAGCAACAGCTACGGCGGCTCCGACGCCTCGGACTCCAGCTACGGCTCGTACTACAACCACCCCGGCAAGGCGATCACCGTCAGCTCCGGTGACAGCGGCTACGGCGTCGAGTACCCGGCGTCCTCGCACTACGTCACGGCCGTCGGCGGCACCTCGCTGAGGACCGCGAGCAACAGCCGCGGCTGGACCGAGACCGCCTGGAGCGGCGCGGGCAGCGGCTGCTCGTCCTACAACACCGCCCTGTCCGGCCAGTCCAGCTTCAACACGGGCTGCTCCCGCCGCGCCGTCGCCGACGTCTCCGCCGTCGCCGACCCGAACACCGGCGTCGCCGTCTACGACAGCACCGCCTACCAGGGCCAGAGCGGCTGGATGGTCTTCGGCGGCACCAGCGTCGCCGCGCCGGTCATCGCCGGCGTGTACGGCCTGGCCGGCAACGCCGCCAGCATCGACAACAACTACCCCTACACCCACTCCGGCTCGCTGTTCGACGTGACCTCTGGCAGCAACGGAAGCTGCTCCCCGTCGCAGCTCTGCACCGCCCGCACCGGCTGGGACGGCCCCACCGGCCTGGGCACCCCGAACGGCACCGGCGCCTTCTAGCGGTCCGGTGAACGGTGGGCCCGGCACGCACGACGCCGGGCCCGCCGTCGCCTTTCCGGGCAGGACGGAGCGGCGATCCCAGGGGCATCCCTGCGCCCGTAATGCCGGTAAACCCGAGATAGCTTCAGATACCGCCGAGTACGATGATCATCGCGAGCCGACCAGAGTCGATCGGCGACCGATGAGGGGGTGGGCGGCCGTGACCGACGCGGACAGCACGACGACCGGTTGGGCGGACCAGGGCCACGAGCAGGCCCCACCGGGCATCGACGTACGGACGCCCAGCCCGGCGCGGATCTACGACGTCTTCCTCGGCGGCAAGGACAACTACGCCGCCGACCGGGCCGCGGCCCAGGTCGCCATCGAGGCCGGACCCGACATCCCCCGCGCCGCCCGGGAGAACCGCGCGTACCTCGGCCGGGCCGTGCGCTTCGCCGTCGAGAGCGGCATCCGGCAGTTCATCGACCTCGGCACCGGCCTGCCCACCCAGGGCAACGTCCACGAGGCCGCCCAGTCACTCGCCCCGGACGCCCGCGTCGTCTACGTCGACAACGACCCCATCGTCCTCGCGCACGCGCGGGCGCTGCTGCCGCCGTCCAAGACCACGACCGTCATCCAGGCCGACTTCCGCGAAGCCGCCGCCATCCTCGACCACCCGAAGACACGGTCACTGATCGACCTCGACCAGCCGGTCGCCGTGCTCATGCTCGCGGTCCTGCACTTCGCCGCCGACGACGAGGTCCGCGCCAGCATCGCGACCTTCCGCGAGGTGATGGCCCCCGGCAGCCTCCTGATCCTGTCGCACAGCACCACCGAGGGTCACCCGGAGACCGGCGACCAGGCCGCCGGCGCGTGGAAGAACGCCACCGCCCGCCTGCAGAGCCGCACCCAGAAGGAGATCGAGGCCCTGTTCGACGCCTTCGACCTGCTCGACCCCGGCGTCGTCTGGGTCCCCCAGTGGCGCCCCGACCCCGGCGCGGAGGACGGCACCCGCTGGATGTACGCCGGCGTCGCCCGCCGCCCGTAGGCACCACCACCTTGGTGATCCCACGCTGATCAGGTGGGTTGGCAGGAACGGCACCAGACGGTCGTACGCCCCGAAACCCGGCGCCGGGACAACGTGGTGCCGCAGTGCGGACACGGGCCGTCCCGCTCGTCGCGAGCGCCGGTGAGCCAGGTATCGCGCGGCGGAACCCTCTCGACCTTCACCGACTCTCGCAGGATTCGCCGCATCGTGCGGTAGAGCGCCGCGAGGTCTTTCTCGTCCAGGTCCGGCACGGCCCGGAGCGGGCTGATCCGCGCCTGCCAGCAGATCTCGTCGGCCAGCAGATTTCCGAGGCCGGCGAGCAGCGACTGATCGGTCAATGCGGACTTGAGCCGACCACGGCGGCCGGACAGCAGTTCGTCGAATTCCTTGCGGGACACCTCGAGCGCGTCCGGCCCCAGGTCGCCGAGAATCCGCTCGGCCCGCCGCTCGTCGTCCGCGAGGCGTACACCCTGGAGCTTGCGCATGTCCCGGAAGCGGAGCTCGCCGTCGCCGAGACTCCAGATGACACGGTCGTGCGGATGCGGCGGCTCATCCGGCGAGTGCCAGGAAAGGGAGCCGGTCATCCCGAAGTGCAGGATCAACACCGGACCGCCGACCGGCGCGATCAGCCACTTCCCGAGCCGCCGGGGCTCCTCGAAACGGCGGCCGCGCACCGCGTCGTCCAGCGCCCGCGCGGTCGTCCCGCGCAGCACCCCGGCGTCCCGTACGCGCACGCCCGTGATCGGCTCACCGGTGTGCTCGGCCAGCACCCGGCGAAACCCCTCGACGTCAGGAAGCTCCGGCACAAAGAACTGCTACCCGCGCTGCCCGAGAATATGAAAAATCCTCCGAACCTGTGGGTCCGGAGGATTTCTCATTGTGGGGCCGGTGGGACTCGAACCCACACTGTCACGCTCCTAAGGCGTGTGCCTCGGCCGATTGGGCTACGACCCCTTGCTCTTCCTGTTCTTCATTCTACCGGCATACGTCGGTGTCTGTGAGTGACAGTTCGGGCAGAGGAAGCGGAGGTTTTCTCTGCGGTTGTCGAAGTAGTCTCCGTTGATGTGGTCGACGTGCAGGATCAGCGGTCTGCCGTTCCAGATGGCCGCCACATCGCACTCGCCGCACCGGTAGGCGACTCCGGACTCGATTAAAGTCCTCCGCAGGATTTCCGGTCGCTGCCGCCGCGCGTCGCTCGGTCGAATCACGAAAACCTGCTCGGGCGTCAGACGATGGGCCGCCGGCTTGCCTCTGTTCCATGCCTGACGGCCGAAATGGGATGTGTCGATATTGAAGTGCTTGAGTCTGCGGCTGATATGCGCGTGTACTCCTCCTGACCATGGGATTCCGAGGTAGCGAAGTACCCCGGCGATGCTGTTGGAGGCGGCGGCAGCCTCGGCGAGAAGCTCCGGAGTGTACTTGTAGCTGTACTTTCTGTTGACCATGGCGTGAATCTAGCGCCACGGTCGGACAGTCTCCGGGCGGTCGCGTCAGACGCCGAGTTCCTTCAGCAGGCGCTCGACGTGGCCGGTGGCCTTCACGTTGTAGAGGGCCTTCTCGACCTTGCCGTCGGCGTCGATGATGAAGGTGGAGCGGATGACGCCGACCATGGTCTTGCCGTACAGCTTCTTCTCGCCGTACGCGCCGTACGCCTGGAGGACCTTGGTGTCGGGGTCGGACAGCAGCGGGAAGGTCAGCTCGTCGCGGTCGCGGAACTTCGCGAGCTTGCCGGGCTCGTCCGGCGACACGCCGAGCACGTCGACGCCCGCCTCCTCCAGCGCCGGGAGCGCGTCGCGGAAGCCGACGGCCTCCTTGGTGCAGCCAGGGGTCATCGCCGCCGGGTAGAAGTAGACGATCACGCGGCGGCCGCGGTACGACGACAGCGACACCGGCTTGCCGTCGGCGTCGGGAAGCGTGAACTCCGGGGCCACGTCTCCGGGCTGCAGTCGTTGCTCCGTCACTTGATCACCTTTCCGGTCGAGCTGAGTCCCACCGTACCTGGGTCGCAGCATACGACGCGGGATCGGGGTACAAGTCGGCCAGAGAGCGATGTCGGGCGGCGGCACCTGACAGACTTGTGCTGGGATCATGCCGCCGATTCCGACCACCACCGCAGGAAGGAAACCTCATGTCCGACAGAGCCCGCGATCCAGCGGCGATTGAGCGGGACATCGAGCAGACGCGCGAGGAGTTGGCGCGCAGCATCGACGAGCTCGCCGACCGGCTGAGCCCGAAGCACGCCGCGCAGCGTGGCATGGCGAAGGTCAAGGAGGAGGCCGGTCTCGTCGCCGAGGACCTCGGCGCTCTGGCCCGGCGGGAGAAGCAGGATCGGCCGCGCAGCCCGCTGACCGGACCGGTGCTGATCGGGGCCGGGGTCGTGGCGACGACCCTCGCGCTCCGGATGCTGCTGCGCCGGCGCGGCCGCTGACCGCGCGAGCGAAGCGCCCAGACTCCTGACCGGGAGCCTGGGCGCTTCGTCGTTTCTCAGCGGAGGGGTACGGCGGTGGCGGCGGTGCCGCCCGCCTGGGCGTCGAAGGCGACGGCGAGCGTGCCGGCGGCGCCGGGCACGGTGACGGTGCGGGTCCCCGCCGCGGTGAAGGCGACCTTCGCCTGGCCGAGGATCTTTCCGTTCCAGACGTAGGCGTACGCGGTGCCGGGGCCGGTGGCGCGGAGCCGGACGGTGACCGCGCCGCCGGTGACGGCGGGCCGTCCGACGACGCGGGCGGTGTCGGAGCGGGGCGCGGCGGTTCCGGCCGCGAGGGGGACACCGGTGCCGGCGGCCTGCAGGATCGACTGCGGGGAGTTGACGGACAGCGCCGCGGTCTTGGAGATCACCGGGGGCGGCGCGGTGGTGGGCCTACCGGACGGCGGGGTGTAGCCGGGGAGGGTGGCCAGGCCCCAGCGGTAGGGGTCGCCCTGCACTCCGCCCCACGTCGACCAGCCGATGCGGGACTGACCGGTCTTGTCGGTGGTGTCGGAGTCGTAGACGAAGATGTCGAGGCCGAGGCGGCCCGGGTCGACGGCGGCGGGCAGGTCGGCGAGCGGGATCTTCGTCTCGACGGTGTAGCCGGTGTACGGCTTGTCGACGACCGAGGCGACCCGCATGCCGGGCGCGGTGTCCGCGCCGGGTCCCTGGTGGTTGTCGGCGTCGCGTTCGAAGCAGGGCGCGCCGTTCGTGGTGGTGGGCATGATCCCGGTCTTGAAGGTGGTCGAGGTGTTCTCGGCGTCGCCGCGCGGGTCGAGGGCGATCTCGACCGAGTCGGTGCGCCAGTGCCGCTTGCAGTCGGCGGGGTCGAGGACGCTGCCCTGCTTGTCGTCGGTGACGTGGACGAGGACGTAGAGGGCGTCGTCGTACCAGGTGACCTTGCCGGTGGCGGCGCAGTCGGCGGCCGACTCGCAGGCGGTGCCCTCCCAGAGGCGGGACAGGTTCAGGGTCGGGCCGGGGTATTCGGCGGCGGACTCCTTGCCGTCGACCGTGGGCTCCTTGGCGGCGTGCGGGATCGTGGTGGCCGGCACGAGTTCGAGCGCGGCCTTCGCGACGTCGGGGGTGCCGGTGGACGTGGTGGTGATGGTGTAGTCGTAGTCGCCGCCGGTGCCGCCCTGGTTGGCGGTCGGCAGTGAGGTGTCGGTGTCGCGCACCGTGAAGGCGACCGAGCCCTTCGCGCCGGCCGCGAGGGTGTACGGCTTGGACGCGGCGTCGGCGGTGAAGCCCTTGGGCAGGTTCAGGGTGACGGAGCCCTGCTGGGCCTGCTTCGTGGTGTTGGTGAGGTCGACGCGGACCTGGCGGGAGCCGCCGGAGGCGAGGGTGAGGACCCGCTTGACCCGGTCGGAGAGCTGGGGCGCGCCGGTGGTGGCGGCCCAGGCGTCGAAGTCGGAGACGCGGGGGAGCGGCTGCTGGCGGCCGGTGACCGCGGGTTCGACCTCGACGGCGCGGCCGGTGGTGCCGGTGCCGTGCGCGGTCGTCAGCGTGGCGCCGAGCCGTACGCGTCCGGGCTTGCCGGTGGCGGTGACGGTGAAGGTCGTGGTGCCGTGGCGCAGGGCGCCGGAGCCGGTGACGGTCCAGCCGGCGGGCGCGGAGAGCGTGACGCGTCCGGGGACCGAGGCGTGCGCGGTGACGGTGAACGGCTCACCGGGGGCGACGCCGAAGCGGCCGGTGGTCAAGGAGAACTCGGTGCCGAGGGGCAGGCCGCCCTTGGCGGGGTAGGTGGCGCCTTCGAGCGCGGCGAGGGGGTCGTGGTTCCCCCGGGTGAAGGGCACCCGGCTGTCGACCAGGGTGAAGTAGTCACAGCCGATCTTGTTCGGGTCGCTCGGGGGGTCGGGGTTGTGCGCCCAGCCCTGGCTGGCGTAGAGACGCCCGGCCTCGGCCTCGATCTGCGCCCAGGTCTTGCCGTTCTTCGAGGCGCGGCCGTCCCAGACGCCGTAGACGTCGGCGCTGGGGTCGGTGGGCGTGAAGGTCGTCTCGCAGGACGGGCCGGTGCCGCTCGTGACGAGGTGTTCCTGGTGGAGCAGGCGGGCGGCGCGCCAGGGCTTGAGGTGCTCCTTGGTGAGCTGGTCGGGGTACGCCGTGGGGTCGGCGGCGAGGTAGTACGCCTCGACGGCGAGGCGCCCGGCCTCCTGGTGGTTGCCGTGCTGGCCGGGGATGGGGGACGGCGTCATGGTCGTGATGACCTTGGGGCGGGTCTCCCGGACGAGGCGGACGACCTTGGCGAGCGTCGAGTCGTGGTCCCAGACCGAGCGGGTGAGCTCGTCGCTGACGGTGTAGTAGAAGTCGACCTTGTCGAGGTAGTGCACGTCGATGATGCCGGCCTTGGCGACGGCGGCGCGTTCCTCGCCCTCGCGGAGCAGGCCGAGGGCCGGGCCCTCCTCGGGGCCGACCGCGTTGCCGCCGCCCTCGCCGCGGGTGATGGTGAGCACGCCGGTCTTCACGTGGGCCCGCTCGTTCCACTGGCCGTACGTGGAGAGGTTGAAGGATTCGTCGTCGGGGTGCGCGCCGACGAACAGGACGTCCAGCCGGGCCGGCCGGGGCGGGTCCCCCGCGGCGGCCTGGACGGGCGGGGCGAGGCCGAGCAGGCCCGCGGCGAGCGTCACGGAGAGGGCGAGGCTCTTGCGCATGGGGGGTCAACTCCTTGTCCGGA
Source organism: Actinoallomurus sp. NPDC052308 (assembly GCF_040679195.1). Taxonomy (NCBI): domain Bacteria; kingdom Bacillati; phylum Actinomycetota; class Actinomycetes; order Streptosporangiales; family Thermomonosporaceae; genus Actinoallomurus; species Actinoallomurus sp. NPDC052308. The sequence continues at coordinate 1,153,509 of NZ_JBFAUM010000001.1, forward strand.
CGACGCTATTCCTTGACGGCTCCTGAGAGCATCCCGGCGATGAAGTGGCGCTGGAGGAAGACGTAGACGAGGACGACGGGTGCGGCGATGATCAGTGCGGCGGCCATGAGCATCTGGTACTCGGTCTGGTGCTGGCCCTGGAAGATCGACAGGCCGAGCGGCGCGGTGCGCAGGTCCTCGTTCGAGTTCATGATCACAAGGGCGAGCAGGAACTCGTTCCAGGTCCACATCGCGATGAGGACGACCATGGTGAGGATGGCCGGGCGGCCGACCGGCAGCAGCACCCGCCACAGCGTCGTCCAACTGGAGGCGCCGTCCATCCGGGACGCCTCGATGAGCGAGCGCGGCGCGGACCGGAAGTACGCGCGCATCCAGAACACGCCGAACGACACCGACTGGGCGATCTGCGGCAGCATGAGGCCCGGCAGGGTGTTGTCGAGGCCGACGGACCGCAGGTCGAAGTACAGCGGCACGACGATGGCCTCGGTGGGCACCATCAGGCCGGCGAGGAACACGTAGAACAGCGCGTTCGCGCCGCGGAACTCCATCGTGCCCAGGGCGTACCCGGCCAGGATCGACAGCGCCGACGCCGCGACCACGACCACGGTGACGACGATCAGGCTGTTGGTGAGGTAGCGGGCGAAGTGCCCCTTCCGCCAGGCGCCGGTGAACGCGCCGGCGGACGGATGGGGCAGGCCGAAGGCCTGCGAGGCCACCGCCAGCAGCGGGAACACGGCGATCACCGCGAAGACGATCAGCACGGCGTACGTCGTGGCGCGCTCGGCCCGTGAGGTCGTCGGTGTCACGCGCGGCCCTCCACGAGACGGCCGACGCCGGCGGTCACGGCGAACACCACGACCGCGATGATGACGCCGATCGCGCAGGCCAGGCCGACCTCCCCGGTGTTGAACGTCCGGTTGTAGACCTCGTACGCCGGGACCCGGGTCGCGTCGCCGGGGCCGCCGCCGGTGGTCAGGTAGATCAGGTCGAAGTTGCGCAGCGCGGCGATGATGGTCAGCGTCAGCGCTACGGACAGCTCCCGCCGCAACCCGGGCAACGTGACCGCGAAGAACTCGCGGACGGCCCCGGCGCCGTCCACACGCGCCGCCTCGTACAGCTCGCGGGGGATCTTCTGCACGCCGGCCAGGAACAGCACCATGGCCAGCCCGATCTCCGCCCAGGTGCCGATGAGCCCGACGGACGGCAGCGCCCAGGTGAAGTCGCCGAGCCAGCCGCGGGCGAGCCCGCCGAGCCCGACGAGGCGGAGCGTGCCGTTGATCGGGCCGTGCTCGGAGTAGATCCACTGCCACGCCACCGCGACCGCGACCATGGCCACGACCTGCGGCAGGAACAGCACGGTGCGGAAGAACGTCAGCCCGCGCGGCCGGGACCGGGACATGACGGCGACCAGCAGGAACGCGATGCAGCAGGGCAGGACGGCGTAGAAGAACACGAGGACGGCGGCGTGCCAGAACGTCCCGCGCAGGTGCGGGTCGCTGATCGCCTGGCTGTAGTTGCCGAGCCCGGCCCAGGTGCCGACGGAGAGCCCGTCCCAGTGGAACAGCGAGAGGTACGCGCCGTGCAGCAGCGGCCAGAGCAGGAACGCCGCGTAGACCACGAGGGCCGGGAGCACGTAGAGGTAGGCGACCTTGCGGGGCTCGCCGGGCGGGCGGGCGCCCGGCGGACGGCCCTCCGTCCGGTCGGCGGGGGGCCGGGTCCGGGTGGCCGGTACCTTCACCGCTTGGCCAGGAAGGCGGCGTAGTCGCGCTGGGCGTCCTGCATGCCCTGCTGCGCGGTCTTCTTCCCCGCGATGATCTCCTGCAGGACGCCGCCGAGCGTGTCGAGGAAGGTCGTCGTGGAGTAGTCCAGGTAGGGGACGAGGATGTCCTTGTCGCTGGCGGTCTTCCACGCGGCGGACAGGTCGCGGCCGACGGCGGAGGTCGGCTGCGCGCTCGCCGGGGGGAGTGCGGCGAGGCCGCCGGTCTGGGTGACGACGTCCATGGCCTGCGGGCTGGTCATGAAGTTGAGGTAGGCGGCGGCGACGTCGGGGTGCTTGGACTTGGCGGTGATGGCGAGGGGCAGGCCGGGGCCGCCGAGGGTGGCGGCGGGCGCACCGCCGGCCTGGGCGGGCGGCGGGAGGAGGTAGCGGACCTTGTCCCCCATCTTCTTCTGCAGGTCCGCGGCGAACCACGGTCCGCCGATGAGGAAGACGCCCTCACCCTTGGCGAACGGCGCGGGCGAGTCGTTGTACTTGGCGGCGTTGACCTCGGACGGGAAGTAGCCCTTCTTCGCCCAGTCGGCGAGCCGCTGCGCGGCCTGCACGACGGATGGATCGGTCCACGCGCCGCCCCGGCCGAACACGAGGTCGCGCAGCTTGTCCTTGCCCGTCGTCTGGCCGAGCAGCACGCCGAACTCGTGGATGCCGGGGAACTTCTCCAGGTTGGCGAGGTAGATCGGCGTCTCGCCCCTGCTCTTGGCCGTGGCGAGGTCCTGCTCGAACTCCGCCCAGGTCGCGGGCGGCTTGAGACCCAGCTTGGCGAGCTTGTCGGTGTTGTAGTAGATCCCGACGGCCTCGCCGGTCATCGCGACGCCGTAGAGGCTGCCGGAGCCGATCGCCTTGCCGCCGGCGCTGACGCTGTCGAGCTGGGTCAGCCCGGCGGGGAAGCGCTTGCGGAAGCCGTACGCCTGCTCGTACGGGTCGAGGGGCATCAGCGCGCCGGCCTTCACGAGGGCGGCCATGATGCCGTACCCCTGGTTCGCCTCGACGACGTCGGGCGGGTTGCCGCCGGACAGCGCCAGCCGCAGCGTCTTCTCCAGGTCGCTGAAGGACCGCGACACCCGCTTGATGGTCACGTTGGGGTATTTGGCGTGGAAGGCCGCGTTGAGCTTATTCATCTGCTCGTTCTGCCCGCCGAGGACCTCCTGGTCCCAGACGGTCAGCGTGACCGGACCGGCCTTGGCGACGTCGGTGCTGACGGCGCTCGGGGCGGTGGTCTTCGGCTTGCTGCCGCCCGACCCGGGGGCGCAGGCGGACGCGGCGACCAGCACCGCTGTCAGGACCACCAATGGTTTCCGCATGGCGGGGGCTCCTTCGGTCAACCGAAAAGGGCGGCGCGGTCTTCTCTAATGATCTTCTCGGCGGTACCCGAGTTCGTTACGATCACGCCTGCCGTACGGTCGGCTCCGCCCGCGTGACCGAGTCGACCGAGGAGTCCGGGATGTACGGGACGACGAACGCGTAGTCCCGCAGGATCTCGTCGGGGACCTCCCCGGACTCGCCGAACGCCGCGATCTCTCCCCAGCAGGGCGAGCCGAGTGAGCCGCTGTGGTGCCGGACGGACAGGCCGGCGCAGAGGTTGGCGAACCGCAGCCGCTCGCTCAGGCCCCAGCCGGCGAGGGTGCCGTAGACGAAGCCGGCGGCGAACACGTCGCCGGCGCCGGTCGGGTCGAGGGCCCTGACCGGCAGGGCGGTCGTCTCGGCCCGCTCGCCGGTGGTCGTGTCGATGGCGATCGCGCCGTCGCCGCCGCGCTTGACCACGACGACGGGGACGCGCTCGGCGAGGGTGTCGAGCGCCTGTTCGGGGGAGCTCGTCCGGGTGTAGGCCATGGCCTCCACGGCGTTGGGCAGGAACACGTCGACCAGGTCGAGGCGGTTCAGCACGTCGACGGACCAGGTCTCGGTGGGGTCCCAGCCGATGTCGGCGACGACCGCGGCGCCCTTCTCGCGCATGGTCGCGGCCCACTCCGGCACGGGGTGGGCGAGGTCGAGGAAGCAGGTCTTGGCCTTGGGCGGGACGCCGACGAGCGCCTCGGGCAGCACCGGCATGGGCCGGTGGTAGGTCACCATGCTCCGGTCGGCGTCGTAGGCGAGCGACACGGTGACCGGGGTGGGCCAGCCGGGCAGCCGCCGGGAGTGGACGAGTCCGACGCCCTCCTGCTCCGACAGCGTCCGCCACAGGTACGCGCCGAACATGTCGTCGCCGAACGCGGCGGCCAGGCCCACGTTGAGGCCCAGCCGGCTCATCGCGACGGCGATGTTGGCGATGCCGCCGGGTGCCGACCCCAGGCCATCGGTGATCAGCTCGGTGCCGGGCGGCGGCAGGGCCGGCAGCCCCGTGAAGATCATGTCCATGAAGACGGTGCCGGCCAGGAACACGTCGAGGCCTCCGGCGTCGCCGTGCAGAAGCTCGGCGGCCGCCTCGCGCTCGACGCAGGGATCCTCCAGCCGCGGCTCGGGCGGACGACCCGGCGGCGCGATCATCGGTTTCACTTGGTCCACGGCGCCTCCCCTTCGGAGGGGGATTCAAACACTGTCGTACGACATTACGCGCTGCTGGACCGTTCCCAGGGCGGTTCGGGGAATTCCCTACCTGATCTCGGGGATTTACAGGAACGTGCGTCCCTCGCCGCGATACGTCGGAACCGTCGCCGTGACGCGGTCGCCGTCGACGAGATGAAGGGCGTCGAACCGCTCGCACAGTTCACCCGCCTTCGCGTGCCGGAACCACACCCGGTCGCCGATCCGCAGCCGGTCGGCGGCGGCGCCGAGCAGCGGGGTCTGCACCTCGCCCGCGCCCTCCCGGGCGTCGAAGCGCAGCCCCGAGGGCAGGTACGGCTGCGGCAGCCGGCTGCGGTCCGCGACCCCGGACGCGAGGTATCCGCCGCCGAGCACGGTCACCACCCCGGGCGCGGGGCGCCGTACGACGGGCAGGGCGAACAGCGCGGCCGGGCTGCCGGAGAAGTTCGTGTAATGGTCGAACAGCACGGACTGGTACAGGCCCGAGCCCGCGGCGACCTCGGTCACGGCCTTCTCGGCCGCCGTCTTCTCGACGCTGCCGGTCCCTCCGCCGTTGACGAACTCCAGGTCGGCGACCTCCCGGACCGCCTTGACGATCAACGCGCGGCGGCGCGCCAACTCGACGCGCGACTGCGCCTGGATGAGGCGTACCGCACGGGAGAACACCGGCTTGCCGGGCGGGTCGTCCCCGACGCCCGCGATCTGCGACTCGTAGGCCATCAGCCCGACCAGTCGCAGCCCCGGACGCCGGGCGATCTCCCGGGCCAGCCCCCCGGCCTGCTCCGGGGTGCGGACCGGCGAGCGCAGCGCGCCGACGCGGATCCGGCCGCCGGCCGCGCGCCAGGCGGCGTCGATGTCGAGGCAGACGCGGACGGGCCGGCCGCCGGTGGCCTTCTCGATCAGGTCCAGGTGCTCGACGCAGTCGACCATCACGGTGACGACGGCCGCCGCGTGCTCGTCGTCGGCCAGCCGCGCGAGGGCGCTCTGGTCGGCGGTCGGGTAGGCGACGAGGATGTCGTCGCTCACCCGCTCCTCGGCCAGCCACAGCGCCTCCGGCAGCGTGAACGCCATGACGCCGGCGAACCCGTCCATGGCCAGCACCTGTTCGAGCAGGGTCCGGCAGCGTACCGACTTGCTGGCCACCCGGATCGGCTTGCCGTGCGCACGCCGGGTGAGATTCGCCGCGTTGGAGCGGAACGCCGCCAGGTCGACGATGGCGAACGGTGGTTCCAGGTGGGATGTGGCGAGGTCATACCGTTTGCGCAGCGTCATGCCCGCAGCGTGCCACAGACCACTCGAATATGAGAAGAGTTCACGTCCGGGAATGCCCGGCGAAGAACTCCCAGAGCCGCCGGCTCGCGTCGGACGGCCACTGGTGCCCGCCGCCCGCGACGGTGCACAGGACCACCTCGACGCCGCCGTCGCCGCGCCCGGTGGAGTGGCAGCCCGCGGCGCCGTCGGCCCGGAGCGGCGACAGGTGGTCGCTCCGGCGCCAGAAGTCCACCGCCTTGCCGACCGGAGGGAACGGCCGGGAGTCGTTGAAGTCACGGTGCCCGCCGCCGTTGTACGGGACGTTGTGGTCCGCGGTGCCGTGCCAGACCATCACCGACACCAGCCGGGCCGGATGGCACGTCATGGCGAGCGCCCCGGACACCGCCCCGATCGCGGCGACCTTCTCCGCGGACTCGCAGGCGAACCGGTAGGCCATGCCGGCCCCGTTGGAGAATCCCGTGACGTAGACCCGCTTCGGATCGGCCAGCCCCACGCCGGTCAGATGGTCGATGAGCTTGTTCAGGAAGCCGACGTCGTCGATGTGCGCCAGCCGGGCGGGGGCGCAGCAGTCCCCGGCGTTCCAGGTGAAGGCGAACCCGTCCGGGTAGACGGCGAGGAAGCCGTGCCGGTCGGCGAGCGCGTCGAACCCGGTCTTCTTCTCGAAGCCGGTCATGTTGTCGGCTCCGCCGTGCAGGGCGAGGACGACGGGCAGCGGCCGGGCGGGTCGCCCCGACCGGAAGCTCTGCCGCGCCAGGCCCGGCGGCACGTGGACGAGGTACTCCCGGTGCCCGGGCGTACCCACGTCGATCTTCATCCGATGCGTCCCCGCCGCCGTGGGAACGTCACCCACCGACGCCGGCACGCCATGCCGCGCCCGGGACGGCCGGGGTGAACCGTGCCCCCCGGAGTCCGCCGGCTTGCACCCGCCGAGAACGAGAAGACCGATGACCGCTAACGCCGCAACCCGCCGCATCCCCCCGATCTAACCAACCGGCCCCCGCCGAAACTACTCACTGGTAGCGCAAAGTTCGGTGCCGAGGCCCCGACCCTTTCGAGCCGGCGCCTTCGTGCCTGCCGCGGTATGGAGCGGCGAAAAGCCTTAGGCGTCGGCCGGCTGCGGAGTGTGGCGAGGGGACGGCGGGGCCGGGGGTGCGAGGGCTTCAGAGGTCTGCAGGGCGGTGATGGTGGCGGCGAGCGCCAGGGGGACGGCGACGGCGAGGGCCAGGGCGGGGACCGCGATCCCCGAGTCGTTGACCGCCCCGCCGACCACGGCCGTCACGAACGCGCCCGACAGGCCGGCCCGGAACATGGGGGCGCGGTCATAGGCGAGCTGCAGCCCGCCCGCCCCGGCGCGGCCCGGCCGGTGCAGCACGAGCAGCAGGAAGAGGAAGGCCGCGACCACGATCGGCAGGAGCGTCGGGTTGCCGAACGTGCGGACCATGGCGGTGAACTTGCGCTCCAGCCAGGGCAGGGCGTCGCCGTCGATGAGCTGGCCGAAGAAGCGGCCCATGTGCGTCTGCCGGGCGGGCGGCCGCAGGTGGTCGAGGTACGCCACGCCGAGCACCAGCGCCATGCCGGCCGCGCGCAGCAACTGCAGCCGCAGGAAGCCCACGCGACGGCCGCTCACCAGCAGCGCCGTCGTGGCCAGGCCGGGGACGAACGCGATCAGGCCGCCGAAGTCGCTGCCCCACGTGGTCCAGCTGTCCAGCAGCGCGGCGGTCAGTGTCATGGCGAGCACGGCGGTGACGGCCGCGCGGCGGCCATGGCGGGGTTCGAGCCACTGCGCGACCCCGGCGGCGGCCAGCAGGGTCGAGGTGGCCAGCACCGCGAACCCGATGTTGCCCATTCCGTAGTAGCGGCCGCCGACCAGCGGGGAGTAGCCCATGAGGCTGTTGAGTTGCAGCCGGCTGCCGGTCAGCAGGTCGGCGCCCAGGACGGCGGCGGTGCCGCCCGCGATCACCGTGCCGGGCCCCAGCACCCGGCGGCGCCACGGCCCGGACGCGGCGACCGCGACGATCAGCGCGTCCGCGACCGCGATGCCCGCGACCAGGGCGGGCAGCGGATGACCGCCGCGCCACCACGGCATCAGGTTGACCAGGTAGGTCGAGACCGGGACGGCCGCCGCGACCAGGGCGGTCAGGCGCGTGAGGGCGAGGATCCGGGCGCGTCGCCGCCCGGCCCATCGCCGCCGGAGCGCGAGCGCGGCGGAGCCGTAGAGCAGCAGTTGGCCGACCACGAAGGCGGCGAAGAAGCGGGGGATCAGCTTGCGGCCGGTCTGCGCCGCGACGTCCTGCGCGCGCAGGTCCCGTACCGCCGAGGCGAGCGGGGCCGGGCGGGCCGTGTCCGGCAGCATCGGAGTGCCGATCAGCCGCGCCGGGTACGGGACGCCGAGCCGGGCCAGCATCGTCGCGGTCAGGTCCGGGAGGATCACCATGTCGGCCCGCCGGGTGGAGTCCGAGCCGAGGTAGCGGCCGGCGCTCGCGGGTCCGGTCGCCAGCACGACGCGCAGGTGCGGCGTGCGGTCGTCGTCGGCGATTCCCGCGACCAGGACCTCGGCGTCGGCCGGCAGGCGCGCCAGCACCGTCCCGACCGCGGCGTCCGCACGGTGGGCCGTGGTGGCCCGGTCCGGACCCGCGACCGCCCCGGCGTCCACGATCGTGGCGGCGGATCGCGCCCACCACTCCGGGGCGGGCAGCGCGTTGACGCCGGGCGCGTACGCGTCGACGCGGCCGTGGGAGTCCGCGGCGGCCAGCGCCGCCTCGGTGCCGACGGCGGCGGTGCGGCCGCCCGCCCGGTGCACGGCGTCCCCGAGCAGGCCGACGACGCCGAACCCGGCGTTCCGGCGGCGGATCGGGCCGATGTCCTCCACCAGGGCGCCCGTTCCCGAGGGGGAGACGTCGATGGGCCGGTGGCAGTACGGACCCGCCGCGGACCGGGCCCCGGCCGAGACGGTCGCCCAGCCGTCGCCCGGGCAGGTCAGGGTGCCGACCGTGCGGATCGAGAGCAGCCCGATCGCGGACCGCCGCGCGAGGCCCCACAGGTGCGGAGTGGCAGCGGGGCCCACGTCGCTCCACCGCAGCCCCGGAACCCCGATCAGCACGACATGCCGGACGGGCGCCGCGGTCTCGGCGTGGGCCGGTGAGGACGCGAGGAGCGTCAGGGCGACCGCGATCCCGGCGACTGCGCCTCTCAGCACCTGACCATCTCCTTGGGGTGTCCGGGAAACCGGCACGGAGAGTACGGCCGCCGGCCGGAACACGCCCCGCCCTGCGGATCACGCGTGCCGGTCGACTGGGTGAAGTCTGGGCCGCGGCCGCGCGGCGGGCACAGCGTCGCCGCCGTTCAGGCTCCCGACTCTTTACCGAACCGCGCCCAGGAGGCGGCGGATCTCCGTCGAGGTGCGCCCGAACTCCGCCTTGACGGTGCGGGCCAGATGAGCCTGATCGGCGAAGCCCAGGTCGGCGGCGACCTCGGCGAGGTTGTGCGCGCCCTGCTCGATGCGGTCGAGGGCGCGGCCGGCGCGGACGCGATTGCGGTAGCGCGTCAGGGTCAGGCCCGTCTCGCGGTGGAACACCCGGCTCAGGTGGCTGGGCGAGACGCCGAGCAGCCGGGCCAGCGTGACCAGCCCGGCGGCGTCGGGATGGTCGGCCAGGATCGCCTCGCGCGCCTGGTCGGCGAGTCCGGGACCTCTCACGGCCCGGTGCGGGCGGACCGTCCCGGCGTCCGCCGCGCGCCGCAGGACCTCGGTGAGCAGGCCGACCAGTTCCTCGGCCATGGCGAAGGCGACGTCGGAGGTCGAACGCAACAGCCGGCGGTGCGCCAGGTCGAGGCGGCCGTCGACGGGGACCGCCGGTCGTGCCGACGGCCCGGCGTCGTCCGTCACCGCGCGCCAGAAGCCCGTGGACAGGGAGATCGCCGTGCAGACGTCACCGCCGGCCGGATGCGCGAAGGACGCCTCGTCCCCCGGAACCTGGACGTAACCGCGCGTCGGATCCACGACGGCCTCCCGGCCGTCCCGGCGCAGCCGGAACCGCCCGGACCGGACGAGCACGATCTCGTGTCTCGCGGCGGCCTCGGTCGCGGACCAGCCGGAGCGGTGCCCGCCGCAGCGCACTGCCGCCACCGAGAACTCGGGCGAATCGGCGAGCAGCACGCTGGACAGCACCTCCGCAGAGTAGCCCGGCGGGCGGACATTCCGGGCGGTCCGGGCGGTCGAGGGGCGGGCGTCACGCCGAGGTCGTGCGGGGCCGGCCGTGCGGATTCGCTCGGGAGCCGAGAGCGCAAATTTCGTCAAGCCGCCGCGGGTCCGTACGGAACAGACTCGCCCCGACGACTACGGGAGGTTCAATGCGTCGGGGTCTGCTCCCCGCCCTGCTGACAGGGCAGCTCATGGTCTCGATGGACGGTTCGATCGTGACCGTCGCGATGCCGCGGATACAGGCGGACCTGGGAACGTCCGGTGCCGTTCTGCAACTGGTCACGGGCGGGTACACCCTGGCCGTCGCGGTCCTGGTGGTGACCGGCGCGCGGCTCGGCGACCTGTACGGTCATCGCCGGCTGTTCCTGATCGGCCTGGGCGCGTTCGCGATCGCCTCGCTCGGCTGCGGCCTCGCCTCCGACGGCCTCGTGCTGGTCCTGGCCCGCGTCGCGCAGGGGATCGCGGCGGCACTGCTCCTGCCCCAGGTGCTGTCCCTGATCCAGTTGCACGCCGGCGGACGCGCCCGGGCGCGGGCACTGGGCGCGTACTCCATGGTGCTCGCGCTCGGCGTGGCGGTCGGGCAGATCCTGGGCGGGCTCATCACGGGCGCCGCCGGCTGGCGTCCCATCTTCCTGATCAACGTGCCGGTCGCCGCGGCGGTCCTGCTGGTGGGGCGCCGTGCGCTGCCGGCGGACGTGTCCTCGGACGGCCGCCGGATGGACCTTGGGGGCGTCGCCATCCTGTCCGCCGCGATGAGCGGCCTGGTCCTGCCCCTGGTCTTCGGCCGGGAGGAGGGATGGCCGGTGTGGTCGTGGTGCTGCCTGGCCCTGGGCTGTGCCGGGCTGGTGGTCTTCGGCGCGTACGAGCGCCGGGCCGCCCATCCGCTCCTCGATCTGGGGGTCGTGCGCCTCAGGGGCGTCCGGCCCGGGCTGCTCGCGTGCTGCTGCGTCATGGGCGGCTATACCGCGTTGTTCTTCTGCCTGGCGTTGCATCTGCAGGCCGGCCTCGGGCTCTCGCCGCCGCGGGCCGGGCTGGCGTTCCTGCCCTACCCCGTCGGCTTCGCCGCCGCGAGTCTGAGCTGGCCGCGTCTCCCGGCACGCCGGGTGCTGCCGGTCGCCGGTCCGCTGTGCCTCGCGGCGGCGGCGCCGGTGATCGCGCTCGTCGCCCGCCACGGCTGGCCGCTCGGCGTGGTGACCCCGCTGCTCGTCCTGGCGGGCGCGGGCCACGCCGCCGGGTTCGGGCCGCTCGTCGAGCGGCTCGCCGCGATGGCGGGCCCCGCGCGGGCCTCCGCGATCTCCGCGTTGACCAACACCGGCACGCTGCTGACCAGCGTCGTGGCGATCGCCACCCTCGGCGGTGTCTATCTCGCGGCGCCGCGGTCGGCCGACGGACTGGTGCGCGTGACGGCGCTGCTGGGCATCCTGCTGCCGATCGGGGCGGCATGCGCCTGGCGTACGGCCCGCGTCGCCACCGGATCAGCGGAGCCGGCGCGGCCCGTACCGGCCGAGGCGGTGACGGCGGGCGACGGCCCCGCTCGCGGCTGAACCCTCCGCGTGCCGGCGATCCCCGCCGGTTATCCGGTGTGGGCCGCCGGCGTGGCCCCTGACAGGCCGTAGGCTCGGAGGACATCGCGGGCGGGCCGGTCCACGCCCCGCCCGCCGACCGTACGATCCGACGTCTCGAAGGTGGACGATGCCCGAATACGTGCTGACGCTGTCCTGCCCCGACCGGCCGGGCATCGTGGCCGCCGTGTCAGGGGCGCTGGCCCAGCGCGCGTGCAACATCCTGGAGAGCCAGCAGTTCGGCGACCGGAGCACCGGGCGCTTCTTCCTGCGCATCCAGTTCGAGGCGCCGGAGGGGCTGGAGGACGCGCTGCGGGAGGCGTTCGGCGCGCTGGCCGGGGAGTTCGGCCTGGACTGGAACCTGCACGACCGCGCGGTCCGGTCGCGCGTGCTGATCCTCGTCTCCAAGTACGGGCACTGCCTGAACGACCTGCTCTACCGTCAGCGCTCCGGGCTCCTCGACGTCGACGTCGTCGCGGTGGCCTCCAACCACCCCGACATGCGGCCGTTGACCCAGTCGTACGGCATCGACTACCACCACCTGCCCGTCACGCCCGAGACCCGTGCGGCGCAGGAGGCGGAGATCATGGCCCTGGTCGAGCACTATCAGGCGGACCTCATCGTGCTGGCCCGGTACATGCAGGTGCTGTCCGACGACTTCTGCGCGAAGCTGCCGGGGCGTGTGATCAACATCCATCACTCGTTCCTGCCGAGCTTCAAGGGCGCCCGGCCGTACCACCAGGCGCACCAGCGCGGCGTGAAGCTCATCGGCGCGACCGCGCACTACGTGACGCCGCGGCTCGACGAGGGGCCGATCATCGAGCAGGAGGTCGCGCGCGTCGACCACACGCAGGGGCCGGAGGAGCTGATGGCGGTGGGGCGGGACATGGAGTGCCTGGCCCTCGCCCGGGCGGTGCGCTGGCACGCCGAGCACCGGATCCTGCTGAACGCCGAGCGGACCGTCGTCTTCCGCTGAGCCGTACGGGGCGGCGTAATCTGGGGTGTCATGCCCTCTGCGCACGTCACTCCCGACCTTCAGGACGATCTCGTACGTCTCCGCCGCGACCTGCACCGCGAGCCCGAGCTGGGCCTGGAGCTGCCGCGCACGCAGGAGAAGGTGCTGGCCGCCCTCGACGGGCTTCCCCTGAAGATCGAACTCGGGCGATCCCTGTCCTCGGTGACCGCCGTGCTCCGCGGCTCGTCGCCCGGCCCCGCCGTCCTCCTGCGCGCCGACATGGACGCGCTTCCCCTGACCGAGCGCTCCGGCGTCGAGTACGCGAGCCGGTTCGCGGACCGGATGCACGCCTGCGGCCACGATCTGCACACCGCGATGCTGGTCGGGGCGGCACGGATCCTCGCGGACGCGGAGTTCGCCGGCAGTGTGATCTTCATGTTCCAGCCCGGTGAGGAGGGGTCCGGCGGAGCGCGCCACATGATCGAGGAGGGAGTGCTCGACGCGGCGGGCACCCGTCCCGTCGCCGCGTACGGCCTGCACGTCACCTCGTCGGGTCTGCCGGGCGGCTTCTTCATGACCAGGCGCGGCCCGCTGATGGCCGCCGCCGACGAGCTCCACGTCACCGTGCGCGGCGCGGGCGGTCACGGCTCCCAGCCGCACCGGGCCAAGGACCCCATCCCGGCGACCTGCGAGATGGTCACGGCGCTGCAGACGCTCGCCACCCGATCGTTCGACGCCTTCGACCCGGTGGTCATCACGGTCGGCAGCATCCACGCGGGCACCGCCGCCAACATCATCCCGGCCGATGCGCGGCTCGAGCTGACGATCCGTTCGTTCTCCCGGGAGGCCCACGCCCGGGTCCTCGAGGGCGTCGACCGGGTCCTGCGCGGCATCGCGGCCGCCCACGGCCTGGACGTCGAGATCGATCACGTCATGGGATATCCCGTCACGGTCAACACCGCCACCGAGGCGGAGTTCGCCGCCGCCACGGCCGGTGACCTGTACGGCCCGGAGCGGTTCGTGTGGGGGCCGAATCCGCTGACCCCCGCGGAGGACTTCTCCTACGTCCTGGAGGAGGTGCCCGGGGCGTTCGTCTTCCTCGGCGCCTGCCCGCCCGACCGCGACCCCGCGACCGCGCCGTTCAACCACGCGCCGGACGCGGTCTTCGACGACGGGGTGCTGGCGGACGGGGCCGGGCTGCTCGCCGAGCTCGCCCTCCGGAGGCTGGCCTCGGCCTGAGGCGCGGGCCTCACGACGGGTGGTACGCCGCGCGGTGTTCCGAACCGGGTCGTTCGGTCTCCTGGACCGCGCGGCGGCCCCTATCATGATCCAGCGGTGTGCTGACAGTTCGTCCAATGGGGAGCGATGCCGTGCGGAGGCCAGCCCTGACCGCTGCTGTGGCGGCGGTGCTGCTCGCCGGTTGCGGCAGCGCCGCGCAGACCGCGAACAACCCCCAGACCGCCACCCCGACGCCGACCCCGACGCGGGTGCAGCAGGCCAAGGTCGGGCAGGCCGTCACACTCACCGGTGCGGACGACTCCGGCGGCGCGGACCGGCTCCGCCTCACGGTCAGGGTGAAGCAGGTCGTCGCCACCACGGCCGGTCATGGCGCGTTCCAACAGCCGCGCAAGGGCGAGCGGTTCGCCGCCGTACGGTTCGTGCTGAAGAACGTCGGCGACGCCGCGTACGACGACAGCCCCACCTACGGCGCGAAGGTCGTGGACGCCGCCGGGCAGACGTACGACCCGACCGTGGCCTCGGTGACCGCCGGCCCCGGCTTCCCCAAGGTCGTCAGGCTCCGGCAGGGGCAGGCGAAGTCGGGCTTCATCGTCTTCGCCGTGCCGAAGAAGGCGAAGGTCGTCGGCGTGACCTACGCCCTCAACGCCGGCTTCGCCACCGACCGCGCCGAGTGGCGGGTGACCTGACTCACGGGGCGAGGGGCGATCGGATCGCCGCGGTGACGATCGGGAGGTCGAACTCCCCGGACGCGGTCTCCGGCGTCCTGCGCAGGTAGTCGAGGATCCTCGCCATCAGTGCCGTCCGCTCGGCCTCGGACAGGATCAGGACGTGCGAGTGCGTGCCGATGGTCGCCGCCATCGACGCGGCGGTCCGCCGTTGCGCGTGAGTGAACTCGGCCTGCTCGGTCGCCGGGAAGTCCGGGGTCGGAGCGAACGCCGACTCGGCCTTCCAGTCCTTCAGGGCCCGGCCGACGCGGGACACCTCTTTCAGTCCCCTGACCCAGGGGACCCGGTGGTCGTCGATGTTCCACAGGCAGGCCAGCACGCCACCGGGGGAGAGCACCCGCGCCATCTCCGGCAGCGCGCGGCCGAGGTCGAACCAGTGCAGCGCCTGCCCGACCAGGATCGCGTCGACCGATCCGTCGGCGAGGGGGATCCGCTCGGCCGTTCCCGCGGCCGCCCGTACGTCCGGCAGCCGCGCGTGCAGCTCCGACAGCATGCCGAGGTCGGGTTCCACCGCGACCAGGGTGGTGGCGTACGGCAGCAGAGCCTCGGTGAGCTTGCCGGTACCGGCCGCCAGGTCGAGGACACGCAGGGGGTCGCGGGCCGCGACGGGCTCCAGCGCCCAGCGCACCGCCGCGTCGGGATAGCCGGGGCGCTCCGCGGCGTAGGCGGCGGCCTGCCCGCCGAACGACGACGCCCGGCGGGCGTGGGTCTCCGGATCGGGGCCGGGGGTGGACGACGTGATGCTCATCTGCCCGACCATAGTCCGGCGGTGATCCGGAGACCCGTGCGACGGCGTGTTCAGCACTCGATGACGTTGACGGCGAGGCCGCCGCGCGAGGTCTCCTTGTACTTGTCGAGCATGTCGCGGCCGGTGTCGCGCATCGTCTTGATCGCCCGGTCGAGGGGGACGAAGTGGCGTCCGTCGCCGCGCATCGCGATCCGGGCGGCACTGATCGCCTTGATCGAGGCGACGGCGTTCCGCTCGATGCACGGCACCTGCACGAGACCGCCGACCGGGTCGCAGGTCAGGCCGAGGTTGTGCTCGATGCCGATCTCGGCGGCGTTCTCCACTTGTTCGGGCGTGCCGCCGAGGACCTCGGTGAGGCCGGCCGCCGCCATCGCGCAGGCCGAGCCGACCTCGCCCTGGCAGCCGACCTCGGCTCCGGAGATCGAGGCGTTCTCCTTGATGATCACGCCCATCGCCCCGGCGGTCAGCAGGAACCGGACGATCCCGTCGTCCGACGCTCCGGGCACGAACCGGTCGTAGTAGTGCAGGACGGCCGGGACGATGCCGGCGGCCCCGTTGGTCGGCGCGGTGACGATCCGGCCGCCCGCGGCGTTCTCCTCGTTCACGGCCAGGGCGAACAACGTGACCCAGTCCATCGCGTGCAACGGGTCCGTGGCGGTCTCGGTCACCAGTTTGCGGTGCAGGTGCGGAGCGCGGCGGCGTACCTTGAGCCCGCCGGGCAGCAGTCCCTCGCGGGAGCAGCCGCGGGTCACGCTCTCCCGCATGACCTCCCAGAGCCGCAGCAGGAGCGCGCGGATCTCGTCGGGGTTCCGGCCGAAGGCCTGTTCGTTCTCCAGCATCAGCGCGGAGATCGACAGGCCGGTCTCCCGGGTGTGGTCGAGCAGCTCGGCGCCGGTCGCGAAGGGATGGGGCACGACCGTGTCGTCGGGCTTGATCCGGTCGGCGCCGGTGGCGTCCTCGTCGACGACGAAACCGCCGCCCACCGAGTAGTAGACCTTCTCCCGCAGCTCCACCCCTTCGGCGTCGCGGGCGGTGAACCGCATGCCGTTGGGGTGGTGCGGGAGCGACTCCTTGCGCTCGAAGACGAGGTGCTCGCCGACGACGAACGGCACCTCCTGCTCGCCGAACAGGCGGAGGACGCCGCGCTCGCGCACCGCGGCGACCCGGCCGTCGGCCGTCTCCACGTCGACGAGCTCCGGCTTGTCGCCCTCGAGCCCGAGGATGACGGCCTTGTCGCTGCCGTGTCCCTTGCCGGTCAGGCCCAGCGAGCCGTAGAGGATCACGTGGACGGAGGCGGTCTTCTCCAGCAGACCGTCGCGCCGCAGGCCGCGGGCGAAACGGTGGGCCGCCGCCATCGGCCCGCCCGTGTGCGAGCTGGACGGGCCGATGCCGATCTTGAACAGGTCGAAGACGCTGATCGCCATGGTGGTTCAGTCGGCCTGGCGGGCGGTGATGGCCTGCTGGTAGAGGCGTCCGGCGCGGTAGCTGGAGCGGACCAGGGGCCCGGACATGACGCCGGCGAAGCCGATGGCCTCGGCTTCGTCTTTGAGTTCGACGAACTCCTCCGGTTTGACCCAGCGTTCGACGGGGTGGTGGCGGGGGGAGGGCCGCAGGTACTGGGTGATGGTGAGCAGTTCACATCCGGCTTCGTGCAGGTCCCG